>NZ_JAKMTG010000003.1:0-184881 GCF_025773055.1 Campylobacter sp. CNRCH_2013_0671h | reverse complement strand
AAAGCCTTTACTTTCATTTTTAAAATAATTATCTTCTATAAAAAGTCCATCATCATTAACCTTACCTATACTTATCTTAGCACTATAACTTAAGGTATTATTCTCAAAGCCTCTAAATAAACCCTCTAAACCTATACTACCTACATTAGAATTTTTATTTGCTATATATGAAAATGGTGTATAAGCGAAAGCTTTATCATTTAAAGTTTTATGATAAATACTAGAAGTAAAGTATAAAGATGAATTAGTATTAATCCATACAGGATAAGAAAAGTCTATACCTATACTTTTTGAAATTCCACTAAAGCCAACTTCTTGATAATCTCCACCTAAAGAATAATTTCCTTTTGATACACTTGGAGTAATTTTTAAATTTCCTAAAAAGAAAGTATAACTTGCTCCATAGTTGATTTGTTTTTCATTGCTTGATTGTAAGTAAAAATTATAATAATCTCCCATATTAAGTATAGAATTAAATCCCATACTAATACCAGCTCTAATATCCCCTGCACTTTTAATACCATAATTATCAGCATATAATAATACATTAGCCTTAGTATCAGGAACTACTTCTATAACTATATCAGTTTCTCCTACATTCTCTCCTGCTTGTAAACCTGCTAGGGTTTGTACTCCATACATTTCATTGACTTTATACACACTATCTTCTATTAATTTAGTAGAGATGATTTTACCTTTGATTCTTTCATTAAGCTTACTTTCTATGAAATAATCTTTTATAGTAGTTTTATTCTTTATTATATACTTACCTAATGTTCCTAAGGCTATGTTTATTTGCACACTATCTTCAAATTCTTGTTGGGGCACATAAGCTGTTGCAGCAGGATAGCCATTAACTTGGAAATAATAAGCAATAATATTAGATATATCTTGTAAATCTTGCAAGCTAAATTTTCTAGTGCTAAACTCACTAATGAGTATTTGTAAATCTTCTTCTTTAATACCTAGCTTTTCAAAGCTAGTGTTTTCATTAGTGATAACAAATTTATATTTGGTTATTACTTGTTTAGTGGTGGTAGTATTGTTAGAACTATTATTGCTTTGATTGTTTAAATTAATAGTGTTGTTATTAGTTTGATTACTTGAGTTAGTAGAGTTATTATTAGAACTATTGTTTGTTTGATTATTTGGGTTACTTGTATTATTGTTGGTATTGGTTTGATTGTTTAATTTGGTAGTGTTGTTATTAAAACTATGATTGTTTGAAGCATTATTGGTATTAAAGCTATTATTAGTTGAATTAGAATTATTGTTTGTTTGATTATTTATACTAGAGTTAGTGTTAGCTTTGTCATTGTTTGTGTTAGTGTTAATTTGGTTATTTAGGTTGGTAGTGTTATTATTAGTTTGATTGTTAGCTTCCTCATTAGTTTCATCTTCTTGATTTAGTTTTTCTTTTAAGGCTTTCTTTTTTTCTTCAAAGTCTTTTTTAGCTTCTTGAGTTTTTTTATAATCATCTTTGGTTTTTAGATTTTCTTTGATAGCTTTGTTTTGAGGGAGATTTCTATCAGGGGATAGTTCTATAACCTTTTCTATATCATTTTTAGCTATGATAATACTTCCATTATTAGCATAGACTAAAGAGCTAATTGCTATAATACAAAGAGAAAGTTTTTTCATGATTTTACCTTAATTTATAATAACACTTGATTTAGATTAATTGTAATTTAAGAATTGATCAATAGTAAATTTCAATAATATCTACAACTATAAATACTAGGATAACCTAGTATTTATATTTTATATATCACTTACTACACAAGGATTCATAGTTTTAAATCCATCATTAACTATGCAAGTTACTGCTCTTTTTCTCGTGACAGCCTTATCTACATCTTTTTCTTTTCTAATTTTTTTTATCACAAGTCCACCATCTGATTTCAAACTATCGCTAGTTGATAAATAAATATTATTTTCTATAAAAGGTAAATCTTTTTTAGATTTTTCTTTTTTCACTGGAGTGCTTGGTTGAAGTTCTGTCCACGGAATTTCTTTTTTCGCGTGTTGCAATGCAAGCTGTGCTAATTTTGGCGTATATATATCTTGCTTAACATCTCCTATTATTTCAAAACCTCCTTTTGAGATAGTATATTCTATTTTATTTTTTATAGGGCTAATATCCAATTGAGAAACAATATCTTTTTGTTGCTGATTTAATCTGCTAATATTTTCTGCCAAAATATTGATTTTTTTGAAATCAATATTTTCACTACTAGCTAAAGCATTATATTCTCTTTCATTTTCTTGAATTTTTGTTTTTATTTCTTGTAGTTGATTTGTTAGTATTATAGATTTATCAAGAAAATCTTTCAAATCTTTCTTTAATAAAGCGAATATAAAATCTTTTTTAGAAATCACATTAGCAGTATTATCTAACAATTTTTCAAAAGTTTCATTTTGATAAATTTTTTCTTTATTAGCACCCTTTAAACCATTTTCTTGATAAGCATCTATAAATTCCAAACTCTGAACTATCTTCAAAGCTTCTTCTTTATTGTTTTCATTATCTTTTAAAAAATACTTAGACACGAAATCAATTTTCTCATCTTCACTCATCTGTTTATAATCTTTTTCTTTAAGCATATCATCTAGCGAGCTAATATAAAATTTATAATATTGACTTGCAATATCATTAATAGCATAATTTTCAATACTACTTTGAAAAGAATCATCTTTGAAAAGCATAGCTTCTTTGTTTAAAATAGCATTTAAATCTAATTCTAAAGCTTCTTTAAGTTCATCTTTTTTCTCATTTAAAGCAAAAGTAAGATAATTATGATTGTCTTTTAAAAATTGCTTATTAGAGTATTCTAACAATTTTTGTTTATATTCTTTATAAGCTTGCGTTTGATCACTGTATTCTTTTATATCAATAGAAGATTTTTTATCAGGAGAGTGTTTTCCATTTAAAATATCTTCAGGCATCCACACATGGATATTATGATGGCTTTTATCATCTTTATCTTTTCCTCCGATATCAAAATAACCAACTATAGTCTTTTCTTCATTTTTAGGTGCAATTGATTGAATTTGTGATTTTGAATTAAAAAAAGCATATATATCATAAAAATAACTAGGATTGTAAAAACTCACAAAACCAGTTGCTATTGTTGCTCCATTTTTATTATGCCCCGTTCCCTCAGAAATAATATTTTGTATATCATTTAAAATTATGTCGTTGAAATAATTTGAACCAGAATGCGATATAAAACCTGACGCATAGCTAAGTTCAGCTTTGTCTTTGGATATACTTTGAATTGTTTTTATATTATTTAAAGTTATACCAGTAAAATAATTCCCTCCACTAGCACTTGCAGCAAATCCACTAGCAAAAGAATCATCCTGCTCAAAATCATGAGAGCTATTTAAATAATGATCATATGTTCCTTTGTTATAAGATTGAATCAATCCTATATCATTTAAAGAAATATCTGTAAAGCTATTATAAGTTGGAGTGTTATTTTCTTTATATACATTTATAATCTCTCCGACAAATCCTCCTGATTTAGCACTTGCTTTATCCGTTACCGCACCTATATAACCAATATGATTTAAAAAAATATTATTAAAATCATATCTAGAATTTTGACTCAGTGAGGAGGAATAAACAGCTCCACTAAATCCGCCTACTTTTGAAGCTTCTTCACTTTTTGCCTGAATACCGTTTATATTTAAAATTGTAATATTTTTAAATTTACTACTTTGTATTGATGGTAATTCATATTTTTTGCCCTTTTTTATCATAGGTAGAGAATCAATATTAGCTACATCAACAATATCCCCAACAAAACCTCCAACATAAGCATAATCTTTACCATTGCCTATAATTTCATTGATATTTTTTAAAACAATGTCTTCAACTTTAGCATCTTGTTCTATAAGTCCGACAACACCACCTGCATAAAGAATATAATTTGTCGTATTTGCTTTAACATTACCATTCATATAATCTACATTGAAATTCTTTATATTAGCCCCATTACTTAAATTTCCAAAAATACCAACATAATTTTTATTGTTAGCCTCTATATTAATATTTTTTAAAGTAAATCCTTGGCCATCAAATGTTTTAGTAAAAGGATTTTTATTATCACCAATCATCATAGAAGTACAATTAAGACCATCTATACAATAATTAGCATAGTTTTGCCAATCTTTTCCTTCTTTGCCTTTGCCTTGATTGCCTTTAAAATTTATATTATTAGTAAGTCTATATTCGATATTTTTGTTAAAACTATCTTTATTTTCATTCCATCCTTTAGCAAAATGCCACCAATCCACATCAGAACTTATACCTATAAATTTATTATTTAAAAATTTTTTATTATTATGCTTTACTTCTATTTTGCTTCCAGTTTCATCTAAAGCATTATCATAATCTTGTTGTTCATAATTAAAATCCTTAAACGAAGATGGATTGTAATAATATCCCGTAGCACCTAAATATAAAGAACCTTCATCTTTAGCAGTTATATGCAACTTATCTATATTATTTAAGGTAGCAATATCAGCATGAGTTTCATTCCCAACTAAATATATATTTGTTTTTTTATCTTTATCTAAAGCTGCAATTTGATTAAAAGTTTTATTTTCAATATCAAAAGTTCCATATAACAAAACCTTATTCCCTATAAGTAATACATTATTAGCATTAATATTACCCATATTAACTACATTGCCTGCTTTTTGTGGTTTAAACACCGGTGAAAAAGTTAATCCATCATCAAATTTTTGCATCTTTGCAAACTTTTGTATATCCTCATCACTCATAGACGAAGTCGAAGCCACAAAGCGATTAGCATTGATAGTTCCTGTTTTAGTAATGATTACTCCATTAGGATTGATTAAAAAGACATTATTACCTTTTGCATTTAATACACCTTCTATGGTAGATTTACTTGTCCCATGAGCAATGTTTAGGTAGTTTTTATTGTTTCCATTAAAATTTACACTTTCACCTTTGCCTATGCTAAAGCCACCACCCCATTGTATGACTGAGTTTGTTCCATTACCATTAATTTGCATATGACCATTGCCAGAAGTTATAGTCCCACTAGTCCCATGAGTAAATTTACCTCCACTAGGTAAAGCCATTAGTGGAGAAAATAGCATTGATACAGTTATACCTGAGAGTATGATGTGATTTGATAGTTTTTTCATGTTGGCTCCTTTTTGTGTATTATTTTTTTAATTTAAATTTACTACTATGCTTTTTGCATCTTTACTTACACTTAGAGTGTATTTAGCTTTTTGAACTTTTGCTTTGATATTTTTATGTAAGCTTTGATTGTTTTTAGTGATAGTTTCTAATAAGCTTTGTAAGTCTTTTTGATTTAAGTGTTTATTATTTGCATCTACAAAGCCTTTTTCACTTTGCATTAAAATAAAGCTTTTATTTTTTACATTATTGTTGGTATATACATTAATAGAACTATCTTTAGAAAGATTAATCACTTCTTTAGCATTTAAATAAGCTTTAGTATCATCTTTTAAGATAAAGCTATAATGATCAAAGTTATTAATAGTATTTGCTTTTATATTTGTATTTAATATTAAATGATTATTAGTACCATTTTTATGTGTTAGAACTTTTGATACAAAGTTATTATCTTTTTTAGTTTGTAAAAAGCTTCCTGCTAATACTTCTATATTGGTATTGTTAAAAATATTAGTATTACCACTTAAGTATAAAGTATTATTATAGCTTTTATCATTTTCACTATATATTCCAGAAGCGCTTATAAATATAGCTTTGTTGTTTTTATACTCATCTATATTTAAATTATTTATATGAGTATAATTATCATGAGTATTCTTAGCTATACCTGCACTAATTATTATTTCCCCTTCTCTTTTATCAGAAGCTGTACCTAGGGCTAAATTATCAAAGATAAAAGTATTATTAGCACTTTCATTTTTTGCATTAATAATATATACATTAGAACTAGCTGCACTTGAATAATCTTTAATATTTAAAGTATTATCATTAGCATTTTCATTAGCTCTTAAAATGATTTTAGAACCTTTATCTATATTAGAAGCATTAGATAAAGATTGCACCATATTATATTTTATAGTGTTTTTTTCTAAATTATCAGCTTCTATAATAGCAGTGAGGTTTCTACCTGATTTTACATTATCTAAAACTATACTATTAGCATTAGCACTACTTGCATAATATTTACCATCTTCAGACATAACTGCATATAAAAACATAGGAATATCAGAATTAGAATTACTGATATTAATACTATTATTATTTGCTTTAGAACTTAGAGTTTGTGCAGCAATAATATTAATCTTATCATATCTTTTTTTATCTGTTACTCCTTGAGTAATACTTCCTTCTATATTTATACTATTTCTATTAGCTCCTTTAGTAGCTACCCCACCATAAAGATTGATTTCATCTTTACCGGTAAAATTAAAATTGATTTCAAATGGCTTTTTCAAATTCATATAAATAACATTATCATTAGCCATACCATTATTAGTTATACCTGCATAAAAGTCTAAGAGTGCTTTTACTTCTATATTGGTATTTAATGCTAATAAGGTTTGTAAATCCTTAATGATAATAACATTTCTATATGCATTACCTTTTATAATCCTTCCCCCATAAACTGCTCCTACTAAAATAGCATTGTATGCTAATGGAGTATTTTTAGTATCCACTCTTAAATCTAGTTTTAAATCATTAATAATTACACTATTATTGCTTACTTCATAGCTTTGATTGTTATTTACATCTACAAAAGCTCCTCCTAAGTGAGTAGCAGATGATGTAGAATATGCTCCACTTGGACCATGGACTAATAAAGAAGCTCCATCTATAATAACCTTATTATTTTTAGCATTGCCATTATAAGTATAAGCTCCTACCACATGAGTCATTCTCTCATCAAAAATATTATCCCCTAAAGTGCTTTGTTTATAAGGAGTAGTATGAAAGTCTATCTTAGAGCCGCTATTTAAAATAACAGTATTGTTATTAGTATTAGCATCAACCCCAAAAGCACCTAAGATATAAGGAGCACCATTTAAAGGTAAGGTATAGGTGTTTTCAACACCCATATCCACATAGGCATCTTTTAAGAAATTTAAAGTATTATTGCTTGCTTCACCTTTTCTTGCTATGGCTGGAGTGATTAAAAAATTATATTTATTATCTAAGCCACTAGCTTTAGGATTAATTACTTCTTTATCGGTAGGTTTTAAATAATATACTGAAGATAATTCCCCTGCTTTTAATACTAAGGTATTATTATTTGCTTTTGCATTAAAGGTATAGGCTGAAACTAAAAAAGGTATATAGCTTAATTGATTTAAAACGGTATTAACCGAACTAAAACTATGAAAACCATTAACTACAAAAATATCTTCTTTAATACTTGGAGTGAGTATATGCTGTCTAAAGGCTAATTTATTTAAATTCAAATGAGCCTTATCTTTAGGATTATCATAGATTAAAGTAATATTTGAAAGGTTTTTATTGCTAGCCATTTGACCATAGAAGTTTTTACCACTTAAGAGTTTATATGTATCAAGATTATAATCATAAACATCATTATTATTAAATTTGTGCTGTTTAATAATATAAGCATTAGAAGTTTTATCATAATTTGCCTGGGTGGCAGCTTCTAAAGAGTTTAAGGAAAATATAGTGAGTAAGAAAAATTTTAATATCATGCAATATTTTCTCAAAATATGTCTGAACAATATCCCCCCCCCTAAGGTTTAAATTAAAAAATAATCTTTTCATGGTATTTAAAATACCTCCTAGAAATTTTATATTTTCATAAAAAAGTTATACTACTGCTATGCATATAAATTTAAGCTTAAATTAAGAATAAGATATAAAATATCTCATTTTGAAAAAAATTATCAAAATGCTTGCTTATAGGCTTTTAGGTTAATTATTTTAATTGGGTATTTTTGTAACATACCAAACAATCAACATACAGCCTATCAATAACATTAACAATATATTTGCATTTTAGAGTACATAAAAAATCACTTAAAAAAAATAATTGCAAATTTTATTTTTTAATTAAAAATAAACTTAAAAAAGTTAGCAGTAGTTATTGTAAAAATTTAATTTTATTTTCTAAAACACTTTTTGGAGTAAGTCCGATGAATTTTTCATTTATCTTGCCTTTTTCATCATAAAAAACTATCACAGGCACACCATAAATTCCACCCACAGCCTTAGACAAAAATGAGCTTGCTTTAGCTTCATACATAAGTGGTAAATTTAACTTTTTTTCCAAAAGAATTTTTTGGGCTTCTTCTTTTGATTTAGCTCCATTTAACACCGCTAAAATAGGAAAATTTCTTTCTTTATAAAGTTCATTTAGCATAGGAATTTGTGCATTACACGCACCACAATCTTGCGTGAAAAAAAATAAAGCATAAGCTTGATTTGCATTTTGTGTTTTTAAGGTTTTTTCAAAACCATCGTATTTAAAAGTATAGTTTTGACTTGAATTTAAGGTTTGAAATTCATTATTTGAGCATGCGCTAAAGAAAAAAACACTTATTAAAGCCAAGAAGCAATAGAAGCTTTTAGTTGTGACCATGGTTTTTCTCCTATGATTTTATCTTGCACAACTCCATCTTTAATGACAAAAGTTGTTGGTACTGCAAAAATGTTAAATCTTTGCCATGATATATCTAAATCATCTTGCAAAAATATAATATTTTTATAATCATATTTTGTAGCAAATTCTTCAAAATCTTTCCCCTTATCCACAGAATCAAGCGCTAAAATAGTGATTTTTTTAGGATATTCGTTAGCTAGTTTTTCCAAGAGTGGTAAGTCTTTTAAACAAGATGCAC
Source organism: Campylobacter sp. CNRCH_2013_0671h (assembly GCF_025773055.1). Lineage (NCBI taxonomy): Bacteria > Pseudomonadati > Campylobacterota > Epsilonproteobacteria > Campylobacterales > Campylobacteraceae > Campylobacter > Campylobacter sp. CNRCH_2013_0671h. The sequence goes on along the minus strand of NZ_JAKMTG010000003.1, from coordinate 176,022 downwards.
AACCTTGCTCTACAAAGGTTAAAACAATGAGATTATCAAAATCAGCTAGTTTGATTTTCTCACCTTCTAAATTTTTAGCTGCGATTTCTGGTGCTTTTAAGCCTACTTTGCCGCCATTTTTATTGTTGTTTTCAAAACATGCACTTAAAAAAACTAAACATAAACAAGCTAAAATTATACTTTTAATTTTCACTTTTCATCACTCCATGGCTTAAAATGATAGTTCTATCAGCAAAAGTAGCTAAGTCTGGATTGTGAGTGATTAAAACTATGGTTTTACCATCTTGTTTTAATTTACAAAAAAGCTCTAGAATATTTTTTTCATTTGCCTCATCTAAATTTCCAGTTGGCTCATCTGCTAATAAAATTTCAGGATCATTCACTAAAGCTCTTGCTATACATAGCCTTTGTTGCTCCCCGCCACTTAATTGGCTAGGTAAATGCGTAAGTCTGTGTGAAAGTCCTACTTTTTCTAGTGCCATTATAGCGTCTTTTTGTTCTATACTTGAGTGATAAAACTGAGCTAGCATAACATTTTCTAAAGCATTTAAATAAGGTATTAAATGAAATTGTTGAAAAATCAAACCTATTTTTTCTCTTCTAATTACGCTTTTTTCTTCTTCACTTAAATTTCCAACTTCTTTATCATCTAAAAAATACTCCCCACTACTTTGAGTATCCATTAAAGAAAGTATATTTAAAAGTGTTGATTTACCTGAACCTGATGGGCCCATAATGGCTAGCCATTCGCCTTGCTTTACTTCTAGGTTGATATTTTGCAAAGCTTTAACTTCATTAAAATTACGATTTAAATTTGAAATTTTTATAATATTTTTCATCACTCACCCTTTAAATTTTCACAAACATTGATTTTTAAGGCTTTTTTTAGCGGTAAGATACTTGCAAAAAATGCAAATACCAAAGAAACAAGTACCGCAAAAAACACTGAAAGCAATCTAAAATCTATACTTGCATTAAAAATCAAATATCCAAAAATATTTGCTAAAAAATATCCACAAAAAGCGCCGAGCAAACTCGCACTCAAGCTTAAAATAAACACTTCAGCTCCAAAAAGTTTAATAACTTCTTTATGTTTAGCTCCTAGTGCAAGGTGCAAGGCTATTTCTTTTTTTCTTGAAAAAATCACTGCACTAAGAGTGGTATTTACACTCAAAGAACTAATGAGCAAAATAGTTAAACTAATCAAAGCCATCAAAGCCTTGATCTTTTCTAAAATCACACCTTCACTAATGGATACTGAAGCTATGACTTTGGCTTCTACATTAGCCTTGCTAAGTTCTTTTGCTTTTTGATCTAAGCTTTCATAATCACCTAGTAAAATAGCTTGAGCATAATTTATCACTTCTTTAGCTGCTAACTCTTGAGCTTTTTTTAAAGAGATGATTAAAACCCCATCTTGCTCATCATTGCTTCTTAAAATAGCTTTGATTTTTACTTTGACTATTTTAGATATACTTGGGTTATAAATTTGCAATTCTTGTCCTATTTTAAGCTCTAATTGTTTAGCTAAATCAGCCCCCACAAAGGCACTATCTTCACTAAAATCACTCAAAGAAAAGCTTCCTTTTAAAACCTCCATAAAAGGCTTGGTAAGCTTTAAATTTGCAAAATCAACCCCAACAACTACCGCACTTGAACTTTCAAGATTATAAAAACCATATAAAAATGGGGTTAAAGCTTTTGCTTTCAAGTTTTCTTTGGCTTGATTAAATTCATCCATGCTTAAAAACTCATCATCTTTTGGCGTGATGATAAAATTAGCTCCATAAGCTTTTAATTCTTTGGACAATTTTGTGTCAATATCAAAATAAATATTAAAAAACGAAGCACTTACCATAGCACCCATAAACACAGCTATAAAAATAATACAAACTCTTTTATAAGAAAAAATAAGAGATTTAAAAACCTCTTGCATAAAAAAATTATTTCCCATATAAAACCTCTGAAGTAGAAAGTTTAGAAATTCCTTTGATAGAAAACAAGCATCCTAAAAATACTATAAGCACTGCAAAAAATAAACAAATTGGTAGGATAATCCAGGAAATTTCAATGGTATGTTCAAATATACTCAAAGCGATAATCTCTGACATACCTATACCAAAAGCAAAACCCAAAACAGCCCCAACTAAAGCTACCACAACCCCTTCTAACGCAAAAATCATATAAATTTGCAAAGTGCTAGCACCTAAAGCTTTTAAAAGCCCTATTTCACTTTTTCTTCTAAAAATATCCGCACTCATTAAAGATGATATGGCTATGGAAGCTACGATTAAGCATATAATGCTAACTACTGCCATTAAAGATTGAATTTTAGATACTATCAAACTTTCTGCATCTGAAATAGCACTCACTACTTTTGTGCTTGCACCTTTAAAATCTTCTGCAATTTGATAGGCAATAGAACTTACATAAGCAGTGCAATACCACTGATCATACTCAAGCTGATCAAGACTATCTACATCGCGTCTTGCTTTTTGCGCTAAATCATTTTCAGGTATAGTCAAAGCTGAAACTTCTGCTTTTGAGAATAAACCTTCTTTTTTAGAAAGCTTTTGTGCCAAAAGTAAAGAAGTGATGATTTTATTTGAAAAAGCTTGAGTTAAATCCATAATACCAACAATTTTTACTTTAAAAATTTGATCATTTTGCACAAGGGTGATTTCATCATCTATTTTTAAATCGTACTTTTGTGCTAAATCTATTCCTAGCATTATTTCATCTAAACTATCATCTTTTGGGTAATTTCCTTTGATTTGACTATATTTGTATAATTCTTTAATACCTGCATAAAAATCATCATCATCTTGAATCTTTATAGCCTTATCAAAATAAGTTCCCACTAAAGAGATATTTTCATAATTTGCATTTGGAGTTTGAATTTTTACCTGAGTATCTAAAAATGGCACAAAGGCATTGATATTATTTCTCCAAAAAATTTCTTTTATAGTATGGAGCTTGTTTTCTTCTAAAAAATTTTGATTTTTCAAAGGCTCATAAATTTTATTACCCACTTCTACACTCAAACTTGCACCTTTAGGTAAAACTAAAATGTTTGATCCATAACTTCTTAATTCTTTTGTAATTTCATTACCTATACCCAAAGTAAGATTTAACATAGTAGCCATAAGTAAAGTAGCTAAAAAAATCGTTAGTAAGGCTAGAGATTTTTGGATTTTATTTTGAAAAATAGAGTTTTTTACAATCTTAACTTGCATAGTCATTTCCTAATAAATTATGAATTCTATATTTTGAAGATTTATTCATATCAATGTATTTTAAAGGATCGTTTTTAAACTCTTCATAATTTTTTTCATTAGCAAAAAAATATGTTCTTCCTTTATAAACATAAGATCTTGGTGCTTTTAAGTTAATAAGCTCGGTATGATCAATAGGATCATAAACTTTCTTTTCTACTACTTGAGTGAAAAAATTTACTCCATCTAAAATTTCTGAAAAAGGTATAATAACCTTACCATTTTCAAATTTATATTTCATAGGGATAGGATTACACCCACCTGCCTTACCTACACTTGGTAAGAAAATTCTAACATTACATGAAATACAAATTAACTCTCCACCTTTTTTAACATACCCCATATCTCCACATATACTACAAGCATCAAAAACTGCTACTGGAGAGTCTTTATCTTCTCTTTTGTTAATTAAGAAAAATCTTACCACTTTACCCTCATCGCTAATATAAGCAAAGCGATGTAAGTTATTATCTCTTAATATTGCCACATCAAAAACAAATTCATTATTTTCATTTGGCTCTACATAGGTTGGCTCGTCTATGGTGATTGGTCTTGAAGCATGCAAGTCATAAAAGAGAAAAATACAAAGACTTAAAATCATAGCACTAAAAATACTTGCACTAAAATTAGTTATAGTTGAATTTTTTGCTTGATTTTTTCTAAATTCTATATCAAAATCTTTTTTCTTGCTGTTTTCACTCACTCTTTGCTTTAGAGCTAAAACTATACAAATTCCTAGCAATAAAAACCATATATATGTATAAAATTTAGCATAATATACACTTTTTGCCACATAGCTTAAATATAAACTTTCTGTTTCTATCACACCTTCTCTCATAAGGTGCAATAAAATTTGCGCTAAAGCTTCATTTAGATAAAAAATCACGATAATGAGTAAAAATAAATTTAAAAATTTAAATTTAAATTCCCTTAGCCATCTTGTAAAAAGATAAACCCCAAAACACATCACAAAAGCAAGCAAAATAAGCCCAAAAGAACTAATCGCTAAAGAATCTAAAAAATTAGTGCTTAATATAGGAAAGTCTATAGAAATATGTAAGTATTTTATACCAAAAGCAAAAGATAATAAAAAAAGCAATATTGCTTGAATTTTTTCTTTTAAAAAATTATTTTTTATAAAAGAAAAAATGATAACACTTAAAAACAATAAAACAAATAAAACATCATTAGAAAAATACAACAAATCATAACTTAGTGTTTTAGCGCTAATAAAAAAAGCAAAATAAGAAAAAACAAAACCCACAAAAGCAAGTTTAAACACTAAAGAATTTTTTAGATTATAAAAAAATAAAGCACTTAAAAGTGCGTAAGAAAAAAATACTCCAAAAAAATGTACAAAATAAATCGACATGGGCTCTTCTTTGATAGAATTTATTTATAAAATCAATAATTTTATAAATAAACCCTAGCAAAAAGCTAGGGAAAAAATCACTTAGGTTTTCCTGTGTATTTAAAGTTGTATTTAACTGAAAATGGCTCAAACCATTTACCAACACCTGTTTCTTTATCAACATGGCGTCCAAAACCTTGTTTTTCTGGGCTTTCTATTAAAAATACTAACTCATAGTTTCCTATGCCTGTATCCATTTTTAAATTTGCACCATAGTGAGGGCCATCATCTGCTACCATAGGCATAAGAGTTCCTGTTTTTACTTTACCATTGTCAAGATTAGTTAGCTTATAAGCTATAGTTAAATAAGGAATCCAAAAACCTTCTGGAAAGCCGTTTTTATTACCCTTTAATGCATGAATATCTGCTTCAAGGTGAATATCTGCTAAACTTGCTGCAAGATCAATCCCTCTTGGCTCCATTTCGATTGGCTGCAAATAAACAGCTGCTATTTCCATACCATTTAACTCATAAGGATCGCCAATTGGTACCTCTGCTGCAAAAACTGAACTAGCTAAAATACTAGCTGCTGCACCTAAACTTAATAAAGTTTTTTTCATATTTTTTCCCTTTTATTTGAAATTTGCTTTGTTATAAAAATACCCATAATGAGTAAGATTAAAACCATAAACTGAGGTATGATGCTCTCATAGTAAGGATAAATTCCAAGCCATAAAATTCCTTCAAAATCAAAAGGAAGTAAGCTTGGTGTAATAACCTTGGCTTCTATGAGCTCACCAATGCCTTTGCCTGTAAAGACAAAGACCATATAAAAAATAATGTATGAAGTTATATAGAAAAATTGTTTTACTGGTATTTTTAAAGCACCAGCTTTTAATAAATAATAAAGTATTATAAGTATAATTAATCCACTAGCTAATCCTATAAATATAAAACTATAATCTGTGCTTGTTTTTGCATCAAATAATAAAGCTTGATAAAAAAGAATAGTTTCAGCACCTTCTCTGTATACAGCTAAAAACACACTAAACCATAAAGTTTTTGCTGAATTATTTGAGATAGCTTCAACTGCTTGAGTTTTTACATAATTTGCCCATTTTTTATTTTGCGCATTTGATAAAAGCCAAAAACCGACATAAAATAGTAATACAACAGCCACAAGCATAGTAATGCCCTCTAAAAATTCTCTACTTTGCCCTGCTTGTTCTTTAAAAATCCATGAAATAAAAAATGCAGTTACAAAACTTAAAAATACTCCACTCCAAAGTGCTGAATATACTATACTTAAACGCTTTTTATTGCCACTTTGAACTAAATATGAAACTATGGCTACAACAATGATTAAAGCCTCTAAACCTTCTCTTAAGATAATACCCAAAGCCCATATAAATAAAGACATAGGTGAAGATTCTTGAATTTTATCCAAAGAATTTTCAATTAATGTACCAAGCTCATCAAAATTCTGTTTTAATTCTTCTTTAGAAGCACTTGCTTTAATAAGTGCAACACCTTTTGAAAAATAACTTTCTATTTTTAATTTTAAAGCACTATCAATAGCACCAATTTTACTTTCCATACCACTTGCTTCAAAAATATCCAAATAAACATTTTGTAAAGCATCTATGCTATTTAAATTAAAACCATCATAATTTTGTAAAATATTATTAAGTGCAATTTTTATATCATCATATACTTTAGTATAGTTTTTAGTACTCATAACACTTTCATCAAAGCCTTTAACCTGAAGTAAAGCTAATTCTTCTTTGGGTAAAGCTAGGAATGCTTCATATAATAAATCTGATATGTCTGAAATTTCATCTCTTATAGCTTTTTCATCCAAAGTGTTATTGTTGATTTTTCTTATTATAGTTCTAAGTTTTGTTTGAATTTTTTTATCCATACCCGCTTTTGTGTATCTTGCTACTAAAACTTCTACCTTTGAATTTCTATAATCTTCGAATAATGCTGACTGGATTAAATCTTTAGCTTTTTGGTAATCTTTATTTACAAAAGCCAATGCTGCTTGATCAAGTTTTGAAATCATTGAATCCATTAAAAATTGCAATCTTGCATCCATAGCTGAAGCTTCTTGTAAGGCTAATAATGTTTCATCTTTTTGGATATTTTGCTCTTGAGTAGTTGAATTTTGAGTCAAATTTGATGATGTTTGTCCTTTAACATCCTCTCCAAGTAAAGATGCAAACATAGCTTCAGCTTGCGCTTGACGCTCTTTTTCTGCTTTTAAAGATGAGCTTTCAGCTGCTTTTTTATCATAATTTATATCACTAGCTTCAGCTTTTAATTGAAATCCTTTTTCTAATATAGGAACGACTTCATCTAAATCAAAATACAAGCTACTAATTAAAGCTTCTATCTTAGAAATATCTTCTTTATCTTTATACATTTTTCTTAAATTAATAAATTTACGCTCCATCACAATGACTTTTCTACCGACATTGCGACCAATAGAGCCTTCCATGGTTTCAAAATGCTGAAAATATGCATCTTCAGCTTTTTTCTTAGCTTCTAAATTTTTATTATCTTTATATAACACCATGCTTTCATTCAAAATTTGCTTAATATTTTGACTTTCTTTTTGATAATCAATATCCCTAGCAAGTGTTAAAGAACAAAATAAAAAAATCATTAATAAACTTATTTTTTTAAACACTATTTTACTCCGAAATGATATTCATTTTTAAAATCATAGTCACAAGTATAGTACTAGCTTTCTTAAATTTAGATAAACATTATCATTATTTATTTCATAATAAATCATACAAAAATACTACAAAATGCTACTTTTATCTACAAAATAAGATAAAAAATTATTATTTTTAGCTTTTATATTTATTTTTTATTTATTTTAACCATAAAAATAAGTTTTTCTTTGCTAATATGTATCGTTTTTTAAAATTACAAGGAGTTTTTTATGCTAGTTATTACTCATGAAAAACCAAGCAAGCTCAAAAAAATGTTAAAAAATTTAGGTTTTTGGGTGATTATAGGAATTATAGCTGGCATTTGCCTTGGCTTATTAGATAAGGAATTTGCATTAGCTAGTAAAATCGGTGTAGATTATTTTATACAAGCTTTAAAAATTCTCATAGGTCCTATTATATTTTTAACTATTGTTTTAGGTGTTATTAGTCTTGAAAGCTTAAAACAAGTTGGAAGCATAGGAGCTAAAGCTTTGCTTTATTTTGAAATAGTAAGCACTTTTGCTTTAGCTATTGGCATTTTTATGGCAAACATTATGGGACCTGGTAAAGGAATGAACCTTGATCCAAGCACTCTAGATCAAGAAAGTGTAGCTCAATTTGTTAATAAAAATATAGAAATAAGTGCACAAAATGAAATTTTGCATATTTTAAAAGACGCTATACCTACTGATATCATAGCTGCTTTTAGCGAAGGAAAAACTTTGCAAATCTTAGTTATAGCTCTAGCTTGTGCTTTTATTATTTCACTTATGAGAATTGATGAGAGAAAAACTATACAAAAAACCTTAGAAATTATGCAAAGTTTTGTTTTTAAAATCTTAGAAATCATTATGTATTTTTCTCCCATCGCTGCTTTTTCTGCAATGGCTTTTTTAGTGGCAAAATATGGACTTGATTCTTTATTAAATTTGGGTTATTTGCTTATTGTTATGTTGCTTGCTTCTTTGCTTTTTATCTTTGGAGTTTTAGGGCTTATTTGTTTTATTGCTAAAGTCAATATTTTTAAATTTATGCGTTTTATCTCAAGAGAAGTTTTAATAGTTTTTGCCACGAGTTCTAGCGAATCAGCATTAGCTCCGCTTATGAGAAAACTTGAAAAAGCAGGAATTTCAAAAGCCACTGTGGGCTTGGTATTACCAACTGGATATAGTTTTAATCTTGATTGTACTAATATTTATTTAGCTATGAGTTTAATTTTCCTTGCTCAAGCTTTTAATGTAGAACTTTCTTTAACTCATGAAATTAGCATTTTAATAGTGCTTATGATAGCCTCAAAAGGTGCTGTTGGTGTGACTGGATCAGGTTTTATTATACTAGGAAGTACACTTGCGGCTTTATCTAATATGCACATTGCAGAAGCTAACAATGGCTTAGGAGCAAGTTTGGGCGAGGTTTTACCTGTGGCTGCCATTTCTATACTTTTGGGCGTGGATAAATTTATGTCTGAAATTCGTGCTGTGGGAAATTTATGTGGTAATAGCGTAGCAGCTTTAATCGTAGCTATTTGGGATAAACAAATAGACTGGGAAAAGTTTCGCTACGCTCTAGATAATCCTAAAGAATTTACTAATGCGGGTTTTGATTAAAAAACCTCTTTTTGAATTTTTTCTACATATTTTTCTCTTAGTTTTTGGGTATAAAAGCCCACCTTACCATCATTAATTACCTTACTATCTGCTTTTATAATACCTAAAATCAAAAAAGTAGCCGCAGAAATAAACACCTCATCAGCCTCATACACTTCTTTCATACTAAAAGCTCTTTGATCTACTTTAAGATCAAGTTCTTTTGCAAATTTTAAGATATTTTTACGGCGAATTCCTGGTAAGATTTCATTAGAAAATGGCTTAGTGATTAAAGTTTTATCTTTTATAATAAAAGCTGAACTACTAGAAGCTTCCGTAACTAAAGCATTTTCTACCATAAAAGCTTCAAAAACCTTAGCTTTAACAGCTTCTTCTTTTGCAAGACATTGAGCTAATAAAGAAATTGATTTTATATCCCTTCTTTTCCACCTTAAATCAGCTGTTGAAATAACACTCACCCCATTTTTAGCAAACTCATGCTCAATCACCTTGCATTCAAAAGCAAAGGCCATAATAGTAGGTTTTAACCCCTTTAAAAGAGCAAAATTTCTACTAGCAACCCCTCTAGTAATTTGCATATAAAGCCCGCCTTCTTTGAGAGAATTTTTAATGATTAATTGTTTTAAAATATTTTCAAATTCTTCTTTTGTATAAGGAATTTGTAGATCAATTTGGGCTAAACTACGCTCAAAACGCTCCCAAAATTCTTCCTTATCAGCTATTTTTGCATTTACCACAGGAACTACTTCATAAATTCCATCTCCAAAGATAAAACCTCTATCAAAAATACTCACTTTAGCTTCGCTAGCTTTTATAAATTCATCATTTAAAAATACTATTTCCATCTCTTGCATAAACTCTCCTTTTAATCAAATAAATTAATAATATCTTTTGGTAAATCAAGCTGATTAGAATAATAAAAATACTTAGCTAAAACTAAAATTCCTATATAAAATTCTATCTTTTCATCTAAAAATTGCTCTATATAAGCATGAGCATTTTGTATGATTTCTTTTGCTCTATGTGGATTAGCTAAATAATAATCAAGCAAAGCTTCTACATTTTCATAATCATCATCAATCAAAGCAAAATGCTCATTTGGAACTAACTTTCCTTCCATAAACCAAGTTTCATAACGCATTTTTGGGGCTAAAACTAAAGAATTTGTTTTCATCGCCCACTTCAAGTTGCTTGCTACATCATTACCTTCTAATGAAAGTAAAAATTTAAACTGGGTTTGATAGGCTCTGCTAATTTTAAAATTTAAATTTTTAATCCATTTTTCGGCTTGAATTTTTCTACCGCCAACATGAGCAATATCGCAACGAGGATTATCAAAATATTTTTCAAAAAATTTAATACGATGAGGTTGATAAATTGCACCTCTAAAAAAGAGTAAGTCTTTTTTATCTTCAAATTGGTTTTTATCTTGTATAAAATCAAAATGTCTATTTTTGTCTAATTTTAAAATGATATTATTAAAGCCATTTTCAACTGGTCTTGATTTAGCTATGCTTGGATATTTAAGATTATAACTAATATCTCCAAAACCTTTAATCCATAAAAAATCATCATTAAAATACTTACTAATCGCATAAGCATCATAAGCATAGGAAGTTTTTTTAAAGGGAAATTTTCCTATTTTTTCATAATTTTGAAAATTTTTTATATCAAAAAAATCATTTTGCAAATTGTAATAATTTAAGCGAGTAATAATATTATCTATATTTTTTGATTTTAAAAGCTCTTTGAAAATATTTTGTAATTGATTTTGATAAATTTTTCTAGGTATAAAACTTTTAGCTATGCCTTTTACATTCATCATAAATCTAGAATCTGCCATCTTTTTCTTTCTTTATATGCAAAAATAATGTAAATTTTAACACAAGATTTCATTTACAAGACTTAAAATTTATCTTATTTAAAAACAAAAATGCTAAAATCACAAAAATCACATACTTACTAGGTAAAACAATGAAAATACAAGAATTTATTTTAAACTTTATTTTTAAAGTTTCAAATCAACCTGTTAATTTAAAAGATTTATTAGAAGCAAATGCCTTATTAAATGAAGGTATGATGATAGATCCTGCGAAATTAAATTTTAAATTTAAGGTATTTAATTCTTATCTTATATATACCCTTTTTTGTATAGCCATTTTAGTTCCTATGCTTATCATCAGCCATTATTTTTTAACAATTATTGATTTTCATATTAGTATCTTAAGTGCTATTTTTGTTACCGCTTGTGTTTTTGTTGGCTATGATATTTTTAAAATTTATACTAGAAAAGTAATAAGCAAAAGATTATTGAAAAAAGCCTGGACTTTACATTTTCCATATTTTGCTTATGAAAAATATTCAAAAATAGCAGAAAATATTTATAACCAAGCCATTAAAGAAGAAATTCCAAAAAATCAACTTGAACAATATGTTTTGGAGAAAATCATTCAAACACAAGATTAATCTAAAAAGTCTAAAACTTGATTTTGAAAATACAATGCTTCAAGCTGTCTTTGAAGCTCTTTGTTTTCTTCATCTAAAACTAATTCTTGCGATCTTAAATCTGCTATTTCTCTACTTACATAATAAATTTGATTTCTAATATAAATTTGTGGGAAAAATATCAATAAAGCAAATGCTATCATCAAACCTGCATATAATAAATTTTTAGGGGTTAAATTTTTATTTTCCTCACTTACTATGCTATCTAAAAGTTCGTATTTATCTTCTTGATTATATTCTTGGTTTTCTTCAAGCCTTACTTTTTCTTCTAAAATTTTTTGCTCTTGCTTAGCTAATTTTTCTTTTTCTTTTAATTCTTCTTGAGCTTTTTTTATTTTTTCTTGTTCGATTTTTTTTTGCTCTTTTAATTCTTGTTTGAGTTTGACTTTTTCTTTTCTTTTTTCTTTTAAATCTTGAAATTTTGAAGCGACAAAGACATTACTTTGAGTAAGAATTTTAGATATTTGAATAGAATCTTTTTTTTCTTGTTGTATTTTTTCTACTTTTTTTACTTCCTGCAAAGTTTTAACATTTTTAGATGACTTAAGATTTTTATCATTTTTTTTATCAAATTTTTCTTTTTGCTTTTTGAAAAAATTGAGTTGTAATTTAAAAGGCTTTTTTTCTTCTAATTTAACATTTATCAAATCTTCTTTTAAATAAATAGCGGATTGTTTTTTAGGTTTTTCTTTATATTCTTCATCAAAGTCTGTAAATTTAGGTCTTTTTTTACGCTGTATTCTATTTTTTAATATGCGATCGCTTTCATTGAAATTGTGCTCATACTCTTCATAAGGCCTACCTTCTTTAATAGCCCTAGAATACTTCAACATTTTTTCGCGTATATTTTGTTTTTCTTTTAAAAAATCATCTTCAATCATTATTTACCTAAAATAAAAAATTCTCATTTTTGCACAACTTGATCTACTATTATAGCTTATTTCTTCTTTGGAGGCACTTATAGCTTTTTTACTTAAAATTTTACCAAGACTATGTCCTTTACCGCATTCGCATTTTATAGCTCTTTCATCACAAATGCAGTCTTTTTCCCATCTTTTAAAAGTATTTTTTACTATTCTATCCTCTAAAGAATGAAAGCTAATAATAGCTAATTTGCAATCTTTTAATTTTACTTTTTCTATATTTTCAAGTAAGGATTTTAACTCACCAAGTTCATTATTTACTTCTATACGCAAAGCTTGAAATACGAGCAAAGCTAAAGATACATTGCGTCCTTTTAACTTAGCATTTCCTATAATTTGACTTAATTCTTTTGCACTTGTAATCTCTTTTTGACTTCTTGCATTGATAATTTTTTGAGCAAGCATTGAAGCAACCGGCGCTAGATCTCCATAGTCTTTAAAAATTCGTTCCAAAGCTTCCTTGTTGTAAGAATTCACCACTTCTTTAGCACTTAAAGGATTATTTTGATCCATTCTCATATCTAAAAAATCGGAATTTAGTGAAAAACCCCTATCATTTTTATCAAGCTGCAAAGAAGATACACCAATATCAGCTAAAATTCCTCTTATGTTTTGCGTTGAAATTTGAGTTAAAATATCTTTAAAACCTATATGATTAAAACTTATTCTATCTTGAAAATTTTTCAAAAACTCTTTGGAAAAACTTAAAGCCTCTAAATCTTTATCGCAAGCAATTAATCTTAATTTTTCATGAGCTTGCAATAATGCTTTAGAATGCCCTCCATAACCCAAAGTACAATCTAAAAAATCTCCGCTATCAAAATCATCAAAAGTATTTAAAACTTCTTGTAATAAAACAGGAATATGTGGACTTTGCAAAATATACCTTTTAATATTTTTTAGTATAATACCTTAGCTAAGTTTAAAACAAGGTTTTTAATGAATAAAGAAAATATTATTTCCCAAATTCAAATTCTATCCTCATCAATGTTTAAAAAAAATTTTTTTGGAATTTGCCATGGTTCTGTTTCAGCAAAACTTTCCCAAGGCTCATTTATTATCAATAAAAGCAATGCTTTTTTGAATCAATTAGATGAAAAAAATTTAAGTATCTTAAAATTTGCAAAAGATTATAGCTGGGATGAAGCAAGCAGCGATAGTGAAATACATAAAAGCATATATGAAAATATACCTGAAGCTAAATTCGTATGTTTTGCTTATCCAGCTTATACCTTATCCATGAGTTTAAATCATGATTTCATAACACCTCAAGATTATTTTGGAGAAATTTTTTTAGAAGAAATTCGAGTTTACAATCCTAAAAGTTATGAGGATTGGGATGATAGATCGCAAACTGAAATTTATCGTTATATGTTAGAACAAAAACAAAATTTTGTCGTTGTGAAAGGATATGGAATATTTGCTTATGGAAGAACAAGCTATGAACTTGGAAAAATAATAGATTTAATCGAAAATTCTTGTAAAATTATCCATTTAGCAGAGACAAATTTATCATAAAATCATAAAATTAATTTTTTATTAATCACAAATTACCTATAATTTATGGTTTAATTTAATTAATTATGGATTGGGGTAAAAATGCTCACTTGGATGCAGCATCATAAAAAATATTTAGTTATTACTATTTGGATTAGTGTTATTGCTTTTGTTGGAGCAGGTTTTGTTGGCTGGGGAAGTTATGATTTTAACACCGATAGATCAAATTCTGTTGCAAAAGTAGGCGATGAAAAAATAAGCTATGATGAATTTAATCTAAAATATTCTCAATTATTTAACTACTACTCACAATTAAACAATGGCAATTATACACAAGAACAAGCACAAAAAGATGGCTTAGATACTCAAGCTATCAATGAACTTATACAAGAAAAACTTCTGCTTTCTTATGCTAAAACTTTAGGTTTAAATGTAAGCGAAGAAGAAATTGCTTATGATTTAGCGCATCAAAAAATTTTTCATAATGCTTCAGGTGTTTTTGATAAAGATTTATATTATAATTTACTTGCAAGAAACAACTATACACCAAAAGCTTATGAAAAAATTATCCATGATGAATTATTGCTTAAAAAAATCAATGCTATTTTAAATTTACAAATCAAACAAAATGAGCTTGATATGTTTGGTGCAAGTTTTTTAATGCAAGATAATTTAAAAATTCAAATAATAAAACTTGATAATAAAAATATTCCTATTGATGAAAAAGAACTAAAACAAACTTGGGAAAAAAACAAAAACCTATATAAAACACAAAAAAGCTATGAGCTTGCAACTTATTTTTTAGATCCTAATACAATCACAGTTGTTGATAAAGAAATTCAAGCTTACTATGAAGAAAATAAAAATGACTATAAAGATTTTGCAGGAAAAATTCTAAGCTTAGAACAAAGCAAAGATAAAGTTATAAAAGATTTAAAACTTTCCAAGCTTAAACTTAAAGCTAATGAAAGCTATGTTGCTTTGAGAAAAAACGAGCTTAGTTTTGACAAAAACATCACAATAAGCGATGCTGATATTTATTACCCTTTAGAAAACATACAAAAAGCTAAAGAAAATGATTTTATTAAGCCTTTTAAATTTGAAAATGGCTATATGATTGCAAAACTTATAAAAATAAATCCTATACAGACTATGACTTTTAAGCAAGCCAAAAATGAAGTGAGCAAACTTTACATCAGAGAAAAAACTAAAACTTTATTAGAAGAAAAAGCAAAGCTTGCCCTAGATAATTTCCAAGGCATAGATATAGGAACTTATAGTCGCGACTCAAGCAAAGGGGCAAAAGTAGGTGAAATGATAAACGATGCTGAATTTAGTGAGTTTTTAATGCATGTATTTGACTCAAATAAAGCTAAATCTTATGTTTTATTTGATGATAAAGCAATAGTTTATGAAATTACAAAGCAAACTCTAGAAAACAAAGATAAAGAAGAAATTTATAAATTTATCATAGAACAAAGTGCCAAACAAACTAAACAAGCTTTACTTAAGGAAGAATTATTAAAAAAACTTATAGAATTATATCCAATCCAACGCTATTATAAAGGAAATACAAATTGAATATTTTAGGAATTGATTTAGGCTCAATACAAACTTGTGCTATTTTGGCACAAAAAAGCGAAGAAGGACTTAAAATCATTGGTTTTGGAAAATCAAAATCAAATGGTATAAAAAAAGGAGCAATTACCAATATAGAGCTTGCTTCAAAATCTATAGAAGAGGCAGTAGCCGATGCACAAATGATGTCAGGTGTGCATTATGATAAAGTAATTGTATCTATTTCAGGTGCTTATGCAAAAAGTGTAGACAGTATAGGTGTAGTTAATATACCAAATCATGAAATAGGTATTAAAGAAATTCACAGAGCAGTAAGCACAGCAAAACATACCGCAAATATACCTAGTGGATATGAAATCATTCATGTATTGCCTTATAATTTTAAAGTAAATGATCTTGAGCATGTAGAAGATCCTTTGGGAATGAGTGGAAATCGTCTTGAAGTTTCTACGCATATTGTAATCTCGCAAGAAGTGCATATTAAAAATCTAAAAAAAGCAGTTGAGCTTGCTGATCTTAGAGTAGATAATATCGTTCTTTCAGGATATGCTTCTTCTATCGCATGCTTTGATGATAGTGAAAAAGAATTAGGTGCTATTTTAATCGATATGGGTGGAGCAGTTTGCGATATGGTCATTCATGCGGGTAATTCTATACGATATAATGAATGCTTACAAATTGGTTCAGTAAATATCACTAATGATTTATCCATAGCTTTGCATACCCCACCAAAAGAAGCAGAAAAACTAAAATTAAATTATGCATCTTTAGCACAAAATGAAAACTCAATTATACAAATTCCATATATGGGTGATGAAAAAAGAAAAAATGAAGTTTCAGTAGAAGTTATATCTAATGTTATTTATGCAAGAATTGAAGAAACTATTATTATTTTGGCTAAAATGCTAAGTGATAATGCTTGTGCAAATCAAGCAGGAGCAGGCATAGTATTAACAGGTGGAATGACAAAATTTGCAGGACTTGACAAACTTGCTTCAGCTTATTTTGATAATAAAGCTGTTAGAATAGCGACCGCAAAAAAAGATACTATGGATGGCTTTAAAGAAATTTTTGAAGATGCAGAAAATAGCTGCGCTATAGGTCTTTGTTTATATGGTGGTGGACATTTTACTCCTTATGAATTAGATTCTAATGAAAAACTAAGATACAAAGGAGAGCCTGAATTTATCAACAAACAGATAAAACAAAATCTCACCATAGAAGAACATGAAGAAGAAAATAAAAATTTTGAAGAAATTTTTCAAGAACAGAGAGATTTTGAAGATGAAAAAACAGAATTAACAAAAGTTGAAACCAAAAAAGATAAAAAATCAAGTTTTATGCATAATTTTTGGAATAAATTAATAAACCAGTTCTAATAGGAGATACAATGAGCGAATATCTAGTAGAAGAAATGCAACACGCAAAAGGTGCAAAAATAAAAGTCATAGGCTGCGGTGGCGGTGGCGGTAATATGATAGATCATATGGTAAATATGGGCTTACATGATCTTGATCTTATCTCAGCAAATACTGATGCACAAGCTATAGCAAAATCTTTAGCAAAAACTAGAATTCAACTAGGTGAGAAAAAAACTAAAGGTTTAGGTGCTGGAATGCAACCAGAAATTGGAGCAGAAAGTGCAAGAGAAAGCTTTGAAGAAGTAAAAGCAGCTTTAAGTCAAAGTGATATAGTATTCATTTCAGCAGGACTTGGTGGTGGAACTGGTACAGGTGCAGCTCCTGTTGTAGCACAAGCTGCTAAAGAAGTAGGCGCATTAACTGTTTCGGTTGTAACTATGCCTTTTGCTTTTGAAGGAAAACAAAGAAAAAAATTAGCTGAAGCTGGCTTGGCTGAATTAAAAAAAGAAAGTGATTCTATCATTGTAATCCAAAATGAAAAACTTCTTAGTATACTTCCAAAAAAAGCAGGTATAAAAGAAGCATTTAAACTAGTTGATGATATCTTAGCTAGAGCTGTTAGAGGTATGGTGTCTATTCTTTTAGAAGATGGCGATATCAATGTTGACTTTGCAGATGTTAGAACTGTTATGAGCCATAGAGGTTTAGCTTTAATGGGTGTGGGTCATGGAGAAGGTGAAAATGCTATCATGGACGCATTATCAAGTGCTATAGAATCTCCATTATTAGATGGTATGACTATGAAAGGCGTTAAGGGCGTGATTATCCATTATAAAATTGGACCTGAATGCTCATTGATAGAAATTTCACAAGCTACTCAAAGCATTAGCGATATAGCAGATGAAAATGCAAAAGTAATCTTTGGTGCAACTACTGATGAAAGCATGGGCGATCGTGTTGAAGTAACTATCATTGCTACAGGTTTTGAAGATAAAGCTGAAATAGAAAGTGCTAAAGAACAAGAAGAAAGTAAAAAAAATAGCTATATGAATTTGCGCAAAGCTAGCGGTGGGTTTGATGAGGAAGTAATTTCTCAACTTGATGTTCCTGCTTTCTTGCGTCGTCAAATGGATTAATTTGTAAGTAAAAATCCTTATATGAATTCTTCATTATTATGTGATTTTTACGAACTAAGTATGGCTTATGCTTATTTTAAACAAAATATGCATAAGCAGATTGTTTATTTTGAAGTTTTTTTTAGAAAAGCTCCTGATAGTGCTTCTTATGCTATTTTTTGTGGATTAGAACAAATCATAAATCATATTAATCATTTTTCTTTCTCTAAAGATGACATAGATTTTTTGAAAAATACTAAAAAATTTGATGATGATTTTGTAAACTACCTTTCAACTTTAAAATTTAGTGGAGATATACTAAGTGTTAAAGAAGGTGAATGTATTTTTGCTAATACACCTTTAATGATTATCAAAGCACCTATAATAGAAGCTTTATTATTAGAAACTTTCATACTTTTAACTCTAAATCATCAATGTCTAATTGCCACTAAAGCTAGCAGAATTGCTCAAATTGCAAAAGAAAAATTACTCTTAGAATTTGGCTCTCGCAGAGCCCATGGAGAAAGCGCAGCTTTAAATGGTGCTAGAGCTGCTTTTATAGGTGGTTTTCATGCAAGTGCTTGTACTTTAGCTGGGAGAAAATTTAATATTCCTATTAGTGGAACCATGTCTCATGCTTGGGTACAAATGTTTGATGATGAGCTAAGTGCTTTTAGAGCATATTGTCAAATTTATAAAGATAATATAAGTCTTTTGATTGATACATATGATTATAAAAAAGGTATTGAAAATGCTATTTTAGTTTTTAATGAGTTAAATACGCAAGATTCTATGCAAAATTATTCCATCCGTATTGATTCAGGAGATTTGCTGAAAATCTCTAAATATATTAGAAAAAAACTAGATCTTGCTAACTTAACAAAATGCAAAATCATAGCTAGCAATGCCTTAGATGAGTTCATCATAGAAAAATTACTAAAAAACAAAGCTCCAATCGATGCTTTTGGTATTGGAGAAAAGCTTATTACTTCAGCAAGCTCGCCTATTTTTGGAGCTGTTTATAAGCTTGTTGCATTAGAAAAAAACAATCAAATCATCCCTAAAATAAAAATCAGCGCAAGCTCAAGCAAAACAACCTTGCCACATTTTAAAAAACTCATAAGGTATTATAAAAACAATAAAGCAAGTTTTGATATTTTATATACACATGATGAGAGTATCAAAAATTATCAAGGTTATACATATAAAAATTTACATGAGCTTATTTTTAAAGATGGAAAATTAATCTATGGGCTTCCTAACTTGAAAAATATTCAAGAGTATCATAAAAAAAGTGTTGATAGTTTGGATTTTAAACTAAAAAAACTTCAAAATCCAAGTATTTATAAAGTAAAAATTTCTAAAAAATTACAAAATATGCAAAAAACTTACTTAGAAAAAAATTAATCTTTTTCTCTAAGTTTTACTTCATCTTCTACTTCAAGTAAAAATCTATCAACAAGCTCATCTTCTTTTAATTTTGCTACCACTTCACCATGTCTTATAACTAAACCTTGATTTTTTCCAAAAGCAATAGCCACATCAGCACCCTTAGCCTCACCCAAGGCATTTACAACACAACCCATAACACTTATATTTAATGGTTCTTTTATATGTTTAGTTTTTTCTTCTACTATCTTAATCGCTTTAATCAAATCGCTTTGAATTCTTCCACAAGTTGGGCATGAGATGATATTTACTCCACTCTTTTGCACTCCACTATCTTGCAAAATAGCCCTTGCTACCTTAATCTCTTCTTCAAGTTCCCCTGTCATAGAAACTCTCATTGTATCGCCTATACCTTTTAAAAGCAAATTTCCTAAAGCAATCGAACTTTTAACCGTACTATGAAATTTAGTTCCTGCTTCAGTAACCCCTAAATGAAACGGATAATCACAAAGTGGTCTTAGAGCTTCATAAGCTTTTATGGTATTTTGCACATCTGAAGTTTTCATAGAAATTTTAATGTCAAAAAAGTCTAAATCTTCTAGTAATTTTATATTATACAAAGCGCTCTCAAGCATAGCCTCTATATTATAACCATATTTATCACTAAATTGCTTTTCTATAGAGCCATGATTTACCCCTATTCTAATAGGAATTTTTCTTTGTTTACAAGCTTGCACCACTTCTTTTATATTTTCTTTTGAGCCTATATTTCCTGGATTAATTCTCACCCCATCGATAAATTCAGCACAAAAAACTGCTAGCTTATGATTAAAATGTATATCCACTATTAAAGGCAAGGGGCTTTTTGCTTTGATTTCTTTTAAAGCTCTTGCATCTGCCATGTCCAAACAAGCTAAACGCACTATATTTGCACCGGCAAAATAAAGCCTATTAAGTTGCTCTAAACAACCTTCAATATCTCTTGTTTTAGTAAAAAGCATGGATTGCACAGAAATAGGTGCATCACCACCTATTAAAACATCGCCTACTTTTATTTGTCTTGTTTTATATCTTGTCATTAAAATCACTCTAAAAATATTTTTATATAATTTTAATAATTTAATCTAAAAATATCAAGGATTTAATATGAAAAATTTACTTAATTTTTTATCAGCTCATTTAGATAGCAAAAAAGCAAATTTTTTATTAAATTCACTCAAAACCAATCAAGATTATTTTTTTCAAAAATTTATACTAGATAATATAAATCATATTACAGCTTGGCTTAATAGTGACGATTTTAAACAATATGAAAATAAGACTTATCCACCATTAGTAAATCCAAAAAATATCGATATAGAACCTAGTGATTATTGCACAAAACTTGCTTGGAAACTAAATATACCTCTAGAAAATGCTAAATTTATCTATATTTCCCCTCATGGTGTTGGCGCTGCTGCTTTTTTAACACTACTCAATGAAGCATGCAATGTTTATTGCTCTGCTTCTTGGGTATCTCCAAACAACGGATATTACAGATATAATTTAAATTTTAAATCACTTCTTCAATACTCTCAAACAGCTATTAATATATCCGAGACAAATATTTTAGATTTGGATAAATATTTAAATTTAATTAGTTGTGATATACCTATACTAATTCAAACACGAGATCCCATATCTTTATTAAAACATTCATATGGAAGAGATTGGAGTAAAGTTCAAAGAAACTATAATCAAAATTTTAACTTAAATTTTAACTACCAAGAATATATTAATTTTTTAAAACCAAACAAAACTTACATGAAAGATGATTTTGAAAATTTACTAGAAAATACTTTTATAATGCATACTCTACTTAATAAAATTAACACAAACAATATTACTTATATAGATATGTGTGACTTAAACGAAAAGAAGGCTTATAATACTTTTATTAACTTGGCAGATAAATTTGATTTTACCCCCCCCATAATGATGAAAATCTTTTTAAAAGAAAAGAATTTAGAGGTTATATAAGATATTTGCTTCCTTTAATTTTTCAAGTAGATTATGAAATAAAATTAATTATTAATAGATATCATATAAGCAACGAGCAAATAAATATTTTTTCCTACATTAGCAATAATGATCTTAAAAATAACATTGGCATTTATATCGATAAAAATAAAATATCTAAATTTTTAAATCATAAAAATTATGCAAGAATCAAACAATATTTATCCAATTTTTTAGATGCAATCAAAGAAATTGTTGACTACACAGAAACAAATCTTATGAAAGAAGATGAAGTATTAGACTATCTCAAGAAAAACAAAACAGCAAGGCTAAAACTCAAAGATATATTAGATAAAGAACTGATACATATTAAAAATTTCCGCCCTGATATTGTGAAATCATGGAAATATTACCAAGAATTTGAAAAATTCTTTAACTAAAATCAACCGGATCTATATCGCAAGTAATATTTTTAAAATTTAAAGCAAAGTGCTCAAATTTTACAAGTTCTTGATGAGTATTAGCGCGCAATAATACATAAAAACGCCATTTTTTATTTAGCATTTCAATGCCACAAGCACCATGGCCTACTAATTGCACTTGTTTTAATTCTTGAACTTTATTAGCTATAAATTCACATAAATTTAAAGCTTTGTTTTTATCCTCATCTTCAATAATTAGCCTTAAAAGTCTTTTAAATGGGGGATAAAGCTCATTTCTGGCATTTAATTCATCTTTTAAAAAACTATCGTAATCTTGTATATATTTTTCAAAAAAAGATCTATTTTTAGTTTGTAAAAGTACCCTACCCTCACCCTTTCGACCTGCACGACCTGCTACTTGCATAGCAAGAGCCAAAGTCTCTTCCAAAGCTTTAAAATTAGGTCTGAATAAATACTCATCAAGACCTAAAATCACACTTAAATCCACATTGTGATAATCATGTCCTTTAGCAAGCATAGAAGTGCCTACTAAAATATCAATTTTTTCTTGATTAAAATCTTTTAAAATCATATCAAGCTTTTTTACACTGCTAATCTCATCACTATCAAATCTTTTTATGATAGGATTAAACTCAGCTAATTCTCTTTCTAAAAGCTCACAAAGCTCTGCTGTGCCCATTTTTTTAGCTTCAAGCATAACTCCATTGCAAGTTGGGCAGGTTTGATCGATTTCTTTAGTAAAATTGCAATAATGACATTTTAATGCATTTTTATTTTTGTGCAAACTCAAAGCAATAGAACAAAAAGGGCATTTAATAGTATTAGCACATTCTTTACATAAAATTTGTCTAAAATTTGCCCTTGTAGGTAAAAATACCACAGCTTGCTTTTTATTTCTTAAGCTAATTTTTAATTCTAAAAGTAATTTTGACGAGACACTAAGCTCGCTCTCATCATATAAAAACTGCTTTTTGCTTTCAAAAAAGGTTCCTTTAAGTCTAAAACAAGGATGTTTATAATAACTTACAACACTTGGAGTAGCCGAACCTAAAAGAACTTTTATATGCATTTTTTTTGCTACAAATAAAGCCAAATCTCTTGCATTGATTTTTGGATTATTAGAAGCTTTATAAGAATTATCATGCTCTTCATCAATAATAATCAAACCCAAATTCTTAAAAGGTAAAAACAAAGCCGATCTAGCTCCCACCACCAAAAGAGCTTTTGAATTTGTTAAATCTTGCAAGTATTCTTGCTTTTTTTTCTTAGTAATTTTAGAATGCCACAAGAAAAAATGCTCACCAAAATACACTTTTAATCTTTTTTGCATTTGCGGAGTTAGAGCGATTTCTGGCATTAAAAGCAAAACTTGCTTTCCTTGCTCTAGATATTCTTTTATCAAGCTAATATAAATTTCAGTTTTACCACTTCCTGTATCGCCAAATAATAAACTAGTTTGTTTAGTTTTTATAAATTCCAAAGCCTCTTGCTGGTTTTTACTTAAACTAGGTGCTTTTTCTATATAATTTTTTTCATTTTTATACTCTTTAATGCTTTCAAACATACCCAAAACAAAAGCTATTTTACTAGCATAATAATAAGCAATAAATTGAGCAAGTTCGTATTGGTATTGCGTTAGTTTAAAACCTGTTTTTTCTTTTATAGCTTGGGTTTTAAAATCAGGCTTTGAACATTTTTGTAAAATTATAGCTTTGAGATTTTTTTTCCTTGCAAGATCAACTATCACTTCATCTAAAATTTCAATTTCTTCTTCACTTTCATAAATTAAGGTATCTAAATAATATCCTTTTATAGCAAGTTGATAAAAATTCAAAACCCATAATCCTTACAATTTAAACTCACACATTCTAAAAAAACTTTTTCACCATTATAAGAAAAATCTATGTAATTTTTAGCATTTATAAAAAATCTATATTGAGTATTTGCTATTTTCATCCATGATTTTTTACTTGAAACAATTGGCTTATCTAATACACTATATGTACAATGATTTGTTTTTTTGTAATTTTGCAAACTATCACAAAAAAATAATTTTTGATTTTCACTATTTATCAAAGCTTCATCTAAAATGGCTGGAAAATCCTTACTTTCTTTAAATAAAAACTGATTTTTGAGTAAGGCCAAAGAAGCATTGATGAGCTCTACCTCACTTTTTGCTTGGATAAGTTTAGCATCATTTTTTCCAAAAGAAAAATACGGATAAGCAATTGTGCTAAGAATAGCAATAATCATCATACAAAAAATAAGCTCTACTAAAGTAAAAGCTTTTTTTACTTGCATTTATTGTATTTCTTCATCGATAGTGTTTATAAGTTTGTTGAGTTCTTTTTTTAAGAT
This sequence comes from Campylobacter sp. CNRCH_2013_0671h, assembly GCF_025773055.1. Taxonomy (NCBI): domain Bacteria; kingdom Pseudomonadati; phylum Campylobacterota; class Epsilonproteobacteria; order Campylobacterales; family Campylobacteraceae; genus Campylobacter; species Campylobacter sp. CNRCH_2013_0671h. Next base: position 151,899 of record NZ_JAKMTG010000003.1, on the reverse strand, counting down.
ATAATTTTCGTAGCTAAGTTTTACAAAAGCATTAATGAAATTTGCAAGTTCTATCTTACCTGTGCCTCCAGAAATTAAAGCAATTTCATCTTCAAGATGATTTGCAAATTCATTACTGCATGTTACAACAAAGTCTTTCGCATAGACATTGATTGTAACTTTTCTTTGATTATTGTTTGCCAAGAACTGCCTCTATTTTTTTGATCACATCTTCACTTTCAATATTTTTATTTTTAAGCTCTTCTTCCAAACGCGCAATTTGATTGTTTTTAGCTTCATTTTGTGCTTTTACGCTTACTAATTCATTTCTTAAATTTTCATTTATTTCACATACTTCATTATATTTAGCCAAAAGCTCATTTACTTTATCTGTCATTGTGTTGATTATTCTTTCATCATACATAATTTTTTGCCTTTATTGATTTTATATTTTAGAGTATTTTAAACACATATTGTAACAAAAAAAAATTTAATTTTGCATAGCTTTTTGTTTTAAAATTTAAATTTTTAAAAAAAATTTTGTGTAAAATTAGTAAAAATACAAGTTAGGAAAAATTATGTTTGAACTTACTAGCGAATTTAAGCCAAGTCCTGATCAAAAGCAAGCTATTGATGGTATAGTAAAAAGCATTAAAGCAGGCAATAAATACCAAACCTTGCTAGGTGTTACAGGTAGTGGAAAAACTTTCACTATGGCAAATATCATTAAAAACTTAAACATGCCTACTCTTATCATGAGCCACAATAAAAGCTTATGCGCGCAACTTTATAGTGAATTTAAAGGCTTTTTTGCAAATAATCATGTGGAGTATTTTATAAGCTATTATGATTATTATCAACCCGAGGCTTATATACCAAGAACCGATGTTTTTATAGAAAAAGACAGCTCTACTAATGAAGACTTAGAAAGATTAAGACTAAGCGCAAGTGCTTCGCTTTTAAGTTATGATGATGTTATTTGCATAGCTAGTGTTTCAGCAAATTATGGTTTGGGAAATCCAAGTGAGTATGTGGGTATGGTTTTGATTTTAGAGCTTAATATGCAAATAAATCAAAAAGAACTTTTAAAAAAACTTGTAGATATGGGTTATAAACGCAATGATAATTTCTTTGACAGAGCTGATTTTAGAGTCAATGGAGATATAGTAGATATATATCCAGCTTATTATGAGGATGAAGCTATTAGACTTGAATTTTTTGGCGATGAACTTGAGGCGATGTATCATTATAATGTCTTAGAAAATAAAAAAGGTAAAGACTTAAAAAAATTTATACTTTATCCAACTAGTCAATTTAGCGTAGGTGAAGCTAGACTTAAAGAAGCTATAAAAGGTATAAAAGCTGAATTAAATAAACGCCTTGCTTATTTTGAAAATGAAAATAAACTCGTAGAAGCACAAAGACTAAAACAAAGGGTAGAATTTGACCTTGAAATGCTTCAAAGTACTGGCATGTGTAAAGGAGTTGAAAATTATGCCTTGCATTTAACAGGGCTTAAGAGCGGCGATACACCTTATACGCTTTTTGATTATTTTGCCATTAAAAATCAAGATTTTTTAGTCATTGTAGATGAATCTCATGTATCTTTACCACAATTTCGCGGAATGTTTGCAGGGGATAGAAGCAGAAAGCAAACTTTGGTTGATTATGGTTTTCGCTTGCCAAGTGCCTTAGATAATAGACCTTTGATGTTTGATGAATTTATTAATAAAAATTGTAAATTTTTATTTGTTTCAGCCACACCTGCACCTTTAGAACTAGAATTAAGCAAAGAAAATATTTTTTATCAAATCATGCGTCCAACAGGGCTTTTAGATCCTAAAATAGAAATCAAAGATAGTGAAAATCAAGTAGAAATTTTATACGATGAAGCTAAAAAAGTTATAGATCGTAATGAAAGAGTTTTAATAACCGTTTTAACTAAAAAAATGGCTGAAGAGCTTAGTAAATACTACTTAGAACTTGGCTTAAAAGTAAAATACATGCACTCAGAAATTGATGCAATTGAGCGCAATGAAATCATCCGTGGCTTAAGAAGTGGCGCTTTTGATATTTTAATCGGGATTAATCTTTTAAGAGAAGGACTTGATTTACCTGAAGTTTCCCTTATAGCGATTATGGATGCAGACAAGGAAGGCTTTTTAAGAAGCACCACCGCACTCATTCAAACGATGGGACGCGCGGCTAGAAATGTCAATGGAAAAGTATTACTTTTTGCTAAAAAAATCACAAAATCTATGCAAGAAGCTATCGATACTACCAATGAAAGAAGAACCCTACAAGAAGCTTATAATAAAAAGTACAACATCACACCAACCTCAGTAAAAAGAAACATAGAAGAAAGTTTAAAACATGAGCTTGAACAAGGAGAAATTTATCGTAAAGGCAAAGAACTTGAAAAAATGCCTGCGAAAGAACGCGCTAAAATAGTAAAAGAATTAAGAAAACAAATGCTAGAAGCAGCTAAAAATCTTGAGTTTGAGAAAGCGGCAATGCTTAGAGATGAAATTAATAAATTAAGAACTTTATAATCCCTTAAATAAGGGATTATTTATTTGCTCTTTCTATATACTCTCCACGCACAGTATCAACGCGGATTACTTCCCCTTCTAATACATGGAAAGGAATTTGCACTACTGCGCCTGTTTCTAAAGTAGCTGGTTTTTTGTTTGAGCCTTGAGTATCACCTTTAAAATTTGGTGCTGTTTCAATAATTTTAAGTTCCATTACTTGAGGTACTTCCACACCAATTGCTTTTCCATTGTGAAATAAAACATCTACCAAGGTTCCATCAAGCATCCATTTTTTAGCTTCACCCACATCTTCATCGCTAATTGCAACTTGCTCATAAGTTTGGGTATCCATAAATTGACAATTTTCACCATCATCGTATAGATATTGCATTTGTTTTTCTTCTAAATTTGGAGATTCACATTTATCCCCTGCATGGAAAGTTTTTTCCAAAACCTTACCATCGATAAAAGATTTAATTTTAATACGAACAAAAGCAGGACCTTTTCCTGGTTTTACATGTTGATATTCTACGATTTTAAAAGGAATACCATCAATTTCTATTTTTAAACCTTTTTTTAAATCTCCCATTCCATAAGAAGCCATATATTTTCCTTAATTTTAAAATTAAAAAATAATTGTAACAATTAAGGCTTATAAAAAGCCTTAAATTTCTGCATATTCTGCAAAAATACAAGCATCAATAGCTCTTAATTCCTCAAGCAAAGCTTTTGAAATTTTTGTATCAAGCAAAATTACAGCCAAAGCTTTTCCAAAGCCATTTCTACCAAGTCTAAAATCAGCTATATTGACATTATTTTTGGCTAAAATTCCGCTAACATTAGCAATAACTCCTGGTATGTCATTATTGTTTAAAATTATCATTTTCCCTTTTGGTTTAAAATCTACATCAAAACCATTTAACTCTACTATCCTTTGTTCATTTTCACCAAAAATAGTCCCTGAGATAGAAAGGTTAGAATTATCTGTAATTACTTTTATAGTGATTTTATTACTATAACCACTACTTGGTAGAATACAAGAAGAAAGTTCTACGCCCTTATCTTTAGCTACAAAATGTGCGTTAATATAATTAATATTCTCACCTAAAATTCCTCTTAAAACACTCACTGTTGCAAAAGTTAGTAAAGACTCATTATACTCGCTAATTTGTCCTTCGCTCTCAAGTTTAATAGCCTTAATAGGAGTTTTATCAAGCTGAGCAGCCAAAAAGCCCATTTTGGAAATAAGCTCAATATAAGGTGCTACAAAACTTGGTAAATCTTCAGTTTTAATCGGTAAATTTAAAGCATTAGGATAAGAAATTCCTCTTGCAGCATTTAAAGCTTGCTCGCATGCTTGGATAGCGATATTTTCTTGACTTTCTAAAGTGTTTGCACCAAGATGAGAAGTAACAGAAACATTTTCAAAGTCTAAAAATGGATGATTAGTTGCCGGTTCTTTATTAAACACATCAATACCAAGCCAAGCTATTTTACCACTTTTTAAACCTTCACACAATGCATCTTCATTATAAAGACCACCTCTGGCACAATTTATCAATCTTACCCCATCTTTCATTTTAGAAATTTCTTCAAAAGAAATCATATCTGTTGTTTCTTTTGTTTTTGGCGTATGTATGGTAATAAAATCACTTTGAGTTAAGATTACATCTAAAGAATTCACACACTCTATACCCAAATCAGTCATTTTAGAAGCTACCACATAAGGATCATAAGCTATAACTTTCATACCAAAAGCTTTTGCACGTACAGCCACTCTTGAACCTATATTACCAAAACCTATAACTCCTAAAGTTTTATTCATAAGTTCAACACCATACCACTTTTCTCTTTCCCATTTTCTTTGTATTTTTAAAAAATTATGAGCATTTACAAAAGATCTTGCAGAGCATAATAAATGATTCATAGTAAGCTCAACTGCTGCTATGGTATTAGCCGTTGGTACATTCATTACTATAATGCCTTTTTTAGAGCATTCATCTATATCAACATTATCAACCCCAACGCCTGCTCTAACTAAAGCTTTTAAATTAGAACATGCATTGATAAATTTCAAATCCACATCCGTTGAACTTCTAGTAATAGCAACATCTACATCATTTAATTTTGTTAAAAGTTCATCTTTAGGTAAATGTGCTGCTTCGATAAGCTCAACATCATCAGCTTTTCTTAAAAGTTCTACGCCTTTGTCTAATATCGCATCACATACAATAATTTTTTTCATAACCAAACCTCCTTTAATTTTGCATTTATGTTATAAATTTTTAATTTGTCGATCAGTGTATTTAATACTTTTTCATTATTTGTATCTAAATAAATTGCCACTTCATCTTTACTCTGTGTTAAAGTGTATTTGATAAAAAAAGAATGCAGAGTTTGCTTTAAACAAAACATAGAATAAACATCATTTTTATTTACATCGAGCATATAAAATTTTTGTTTTGGCTTTACTACAGAATCATCCATATTAAAACTCATATAAAATTCATTTGCTGCTGGAGAAAAATCATTGATTTTAATATTTGAAAGTTTATCTTGCCAAGTTTGTGGTAACTCTTTTTTTATTTCATCAAAAGAATATTTAACATTTTGTGAGATAGGTAAATTCCCAATATCTACATATCTCACCATAAAAATAAAAACAATAAATAAAATTAGGCTTAAAAAACCTAAAATACCATAAAGGGTATATTTTTTCATTTTTTATTATAAAAGTTGATCTTTGATAATATCACCTAAAGTTACTTTGTCATTATCATTGATTTCATTTAATGCTTCTCTTTCTTTCATTCTTGCAAGGCTTTTTACGCTTAAACGAATTCTATTTTTCTTTTCATCAATGAAAACAATCAAAGCTTCTATTGTATCACCTACTTTTAAACTTGAAAAATCAATATTTCCCAAATCCTCTTTATGAATAAGCGCATCAACGCCTTCTTCAAGCTCTACAAAAACTCCAAAATCTTTAATATCTCTAATTTTACCAGAAATAACATCATTTACTTGGTGTTTTTGAGCATAAACTTGAACAGGACTTTTTTGTAATTCTTTAGTACTTAAAGAAATTTTTTGATTTTCTTTATCTAGTCTAATGATTTTAACTTCTACAACATCACCAACTTTATACATATCTTTACATTTATCACTTCTATTCCAAGAAGCATCTTCATTATGCAACAAACCTTCTAAATTAGCAATTTTTATAAAGGCACCAAAATTAGTCACGGAAGTAACACTGCCTTTTAGCACATCACCTACTTTATACGATTTTAAAAACTCATCAAAAGGTTTTGCTAATAAATTTTTTAAAGAAACTCTAAGTCTTCTTTCTTTAGCATTAATTTCAATCACTTCCACATCAAGCTCTTGACCTTCATTAATATAATCTTTTGGATTTTTAGCATTTTTATCCCAAGAAATTTCACTTATATGTAAAAATCCTTCTATATCATTTCCTAAATCTACAAAAGCACCATATGGTTCTATATTTGAAACCGTAACTTTAATAGTATCACCAACTTCTAAACCATCTTTAATTTCATCCCAAGGATCAGGCATGGCAAGTTTTATAGATAAAGAAAGATGTTTTTTATCTTTATCATATTTAATCACTTTTACAGGAACTTTATCACCTTCATTATACAACGAACTAGGATTTACTGGTCCTTTATAAGAAATTTCACTATAATGAACTAAACCATCAACACCACCTACATCAACAAACATACCGTAAGTAGTGATTTTTTTAACAACACCTTCTATAATTTCTTCTTGATTTAATACATTTGAAATAATTTCTTTGCGTTTTTTTCTTTCCTCATCTACTATTTTTTTTCTAGAAACTACTATACTCTGAGCTTCTTTATCTATTTTTATAATTTTAACTTTAAAAGTTTTATTGATAATATTATTTGAATCTTTAAAACTGCTTTGTGATTTTGGTAGGAAAAACTCCACTCCATTTTCATCCACAGCTACAAAGCCACCTCTATTTTTACCAATGATTTTTACATCAAATATACTTTCATCATCTTTATAATTGTTAATAAATTCTTTAACTTTTTGTTTTCTTAAAGCTTTTTTATGAGAAAGTAAAGATCTGCCACCGCGAGAACCTACTATAGCAACTTCTAATGTATCACCTTCTTTGAAGATAAATTCGCCTTTTTCGTTTTGAATTTCTTCTGCTACTAAAATACCTTCTGATTTTTGTCCTACATTTACAAATACCTCATCGCCTTTAATCGCGACAATTATACCTTGTGTAGTTGCCTCCTCATCAGACTTAAAAGATTCTTCAAGCATTTGCTCAAAATCTTCTTCTATGATAATATCCTCTAGTCTGTTTTGAACTTTTTTGTTCACCTCGCTCATTGTGGTCCTTTGTTTTAAATTTTAATTGTTGATTATAGTATTGTTTTCTTTAAACTTAGTTAATTTTGGTGTATTCTTTGATTTTTTCCAAAACCAAATCAATCACCCAATCAGGTGTAGAAGCACCCGCACTAATGCCACATTTTTCTTTACCACTAAACCATTCTTTCTGAATTTCTTTTTCATTTTCGATTAAATAACTATCTTCACAATAGTTTTTTGCTATCAAAAAAAGCTGTTTAGTATTGGCTGAGTTCTTCCCTCCAACTATTATCATTACATCACTTTTTTTAGCAAGTTCATTGATTGCTTCTTGATTTTTAAAAGTCGCATCACATATTGTATTAAAAACACGCACTTCCTTAACCCTAAGCATTAAAAAATTTACAATTTCCATAAATTTTTCTATCTTTTTTGTAGTTTGTGATACTACTGCAATTTTAGAAGGCAATTTAATATCAAGCAATTCTTTTTCATCAAGCACTACATAAGCTTTAGTACTTACATAACTTCTAACCCCTTTTACTTCAGGATGATTTTCATCCCCAAAAATAACAACTTCATAACCTTCATTGCTCATTTGTTCACAAATTTTTTGAGGTTTAGTCACAAAAGGACATGTAGCATCAAAAATTTCTATATCTTTTTGCTTTAATTTTTCTAAATCTTGCTTTGTAATACCATGGGTTCTAATAATGGCTTTTTTTTCTGCGTTTAATTCATTGATATCATTTAATGTTTTAACATTATAATTTTTCCAAAGTCTTGTGATTTCTTCATTATTATGAATTAAAGGTCCTATAGTAGCTGCATCTTTAATCTGCTCGGCTTTTTTAATAGCTCTTTTTACTCCAAAACAAAATCCATAACTTTTTGCTAATTCAATCTCCAATCTTAGCTCCTATTTGCTTTAAAATCTCAATAAAATTTGGAAAAGAAGTTTTGATGCATTCACTATCATCTACTTCCATTCCACATCTTAAACCTAAAATTAAAAAACTCATCGCAATTCTATGATCTCCAAAGCTTTCTATTTTAGCATTTTTAACTTCGCCGCCTTCTACTTCAAAGCCATCTTCAAATTCTTTTACTTTTATGCCACATTTTTGCAAATTTAATACAATTGATTTGATTCTATCACTTTCTTTTACGCGCAATTCTTTAGCATTTTTTATAATGCTTTTTCCTTTTGCACAAGCAAAAGCTATAGCCAAAGCTGGAATTTCATCAATCAACCATGCGATATTTTCACTCACATTTACCGCCTTTAGAGGCGTACTTTCAACACAAATTTCTCCAATACTTTCAAAATCTTCATTAGTAATATTATAAGTGATCTTTGCACCCATTTTTTCTAAAATTTTAAAGGCTTCAATGCGTGTTTTATTTAACAAAACATTTTTTAAGACTACTTTTGAATGAGGTAAAATACAAGCAGCTAAGGCAAAGTAAAAGGCTGATGATGGATCATTTGGTACACATACTTCAAATGCTTTTAATTTTTCTTTTAAAGGATTGATTTTGATAAAAGTTTTATCCTCATTTAAATACTCAATGCAAGCTCCCATTTTATTAAGCATAATCTCACTATGATCCCTTGAAAGCTCAATTTCTTTAAAATAACTTTCTTTTTTGGCAAATAAAGCTGCTAAAATTAAAGCTGATTTTACTTGAGCTGAAGCAATATTACTACTAAAGTCAAAACCATCTAACTTAGCCCCTTGTATGCAAATAGGCGCTAAATTTGCGTTAGCTCTTCCAAAAATCTTAGCTCCTAAACTCATCAAAGGCCCACTCACTCGCTTCATTGGCCTAGCATTTAAATAACAATCTCCACTAAGAACAAAAAATTCATCTTCAATAGCACTTAAAAAACCTATTAAAAGTCTCATAGCTGTACCTGAATTTCCACAATCTAAAACGCAATTTGGAGATTTTATATATTTTGGAGCTTTAATATAAATTAATCCATCAATTTCTTCAACTTCAGCTCCTAAAGCTTGAATGATTGCTAAAGTATGTAAAGTGTCTTGTGCTTTTAGATAATTTTTAATCTTACAAGTTCCTTGAGTAAGCAAAGAAAAAATAGCAAAGCGATGAGATATAGACTTATCAGAAGCTATATCTTCAAGCTCTACTTTAAAAGAATCAATAGGGCTTATCTTCATCGAAGTTTTAAACCATGCTCATCATCTAAAGCTTTGATAATTTTATCAATATATTCAAGGATAATATTATCTTCTAAGGTTTTTTCAAAATCTCTAAATACCAAATTAATAGTCAAGCTATAAAAATCGCCTAAATTCTCATCTGTATATAAATCTACCACTCTAAAGCTTTCTAATCTTTCGATATTTAATTTAGCAATAGTGTGTTTGATTTTTTCATATTCAAAACCCTTAGGTATAACTATACTTAAATCCCTGCTCATAGATGGAAATTTAGAATATGCTTTAGCGGTTTTAAAGTCTTGTTTTAAGCCTTCCAAATCAAGCTCACAAATATAAGTTTTAACCAAATCCCTTTCATTTTCTATACTTAAATGCACTCTACCTACAAAACCTATACGCTTGCCGTTTTTATATACATTTGCTTGTTCATATGGACTTAAAAATGCATATTCTGATTTTTGTAAACTAAACTCACCTATAATGCTTTTTAATTCTGCTAAAAAGGTATAAAAATCCACTAAAACAGGCTTGGCCTTATTTGTGATTTTAGCTTCTTCTTTATAACCACTAAAGATCATTGCAAATTTAGCATGCTCATTTGAAAACTCATCAAAAACACTACCACACTCAAAAAGTTTAATTTTCTTTTTTGAATTTCTTAGATTAAAGCTTACTGCATTTAAAAGATGATTTATCAAAGTACTTCTTAAAGTATTAAGTTCGTTAGTAATAGGATTAATGAGTTTGTTTTTAATACATTTAAATCCTAGCTGACTTAATTCTTCTTCATTATCTAAAACATAATGCACACTTTCAAAATATCCATTGTTGCTTGCTTTTAATCTTAAATTTTTAAGCTCTTGATAATCAAAATATACTTGATTTAAACGATTTTTTTCTCTAAATTCTAAAGCTTTTGATGGGATATTATCAATACCGATAATTCTTACTATTTCTTCACTAATATCAGCTATATTTACTATATCACTACGGTGAAGTGGAATTTTAATATTAAATTGTTCATCATTTACCACACTTATTTCAAAGCCTAGTTTTCTAAGAATTTTGACTAAATTATTTTTATCTATAGGCATACCAATGATTTTATCAACCTCTGCACCAAAAATCCCAATAATATTTGCTTCATTTTCTTTAAAAACTTGTTGGCTTCCTGAAAAAACACTCATTGCACTAATTTTTAAGCACTCATTAAATAAATACTCCATTCCCAAAGAAAGCTTAGGCTCACTGCCTCTTAAAGAACGATATATAGTGTCATTTTTCTTTTTATAAAAGGCTATTGCGTTTGCTATAGTTTGAGGATGAGTATAGCTTGCTTCTATAATGATGATTTTACTCTCATCATTGATTTTAAATTTATCTTCTTGCTCTATACCTGCTAAAGCAATCAACTCATCTTTATAATAAACCCCATACTCCCCATGTTCTTGAGTTTTAATCTCTAAAACAATCTTTTCATCAATTTGACAATCTTGACAAAGCTTATGAAAATCATAAGCACAAAAAATCACTCCACTTGCATGAGTTGCATAAGTTAAAAGATTTTCTATGTTGTTATTTTTATATGCTTCAATCAAAGCAAGGCGAATTTGTATCGTGATATTTAACTTAAATTCTTCTTTAATCTCTAGTGCCTTATAAGCAAAAAATCCTTCAACATCACTTTGATTTTTAACACTTAGTATTCTTCCTATACCTACGCTATTTTCACCTTCTTTTAAAGGATTTAATTCTTTTAAATTTAAATCAAGCGCTGCACTTAAATCTCTAGCAACACCATATAAACTCAAGCAATCCCCGCGATTTGGAGTAAGTTCTATTTCAATTAATTCATCATTAAATAAATCATATTCATTAAGAGCTTTTCCTAAAACTAACTCTCCCATACTTTCATCTAAAACCATAATGCCTTCATTACTTTTTCCAAAACCAAGCTCACTAGAAGAGCAAATCATACCCATAGATTCAACCCCTCTAAGTTTAGCAGGTTTTATCTCAAGTCCGCTAGGAAGCACTGCGCCTACTAAAGATACGGCCACAAATTGATCTTTATCAACATTTTTTGCCCCACAAACAATTTGTAAAATTTCATTCCCAACATCTACTTTACAAATATTCAATTTATCTGAATTTTCATGTTTAACTTTTTCTAAAACCTTACCTATTACAACTTTTTGGGGAGCTTTAACACTTTTGAAACTATCAACTTCTAATCCTATAGAATTTAAAGTATTTACTATAGTTTGTGTTGGTATTTCACTTAAATCAATCCATTCATTTAACCAATTTCTACTAATAATCATCTAAATTGCTCCAATAATCTTAAATCACCTTCAAACATAGAACGCAAATCAGGAATTTTATGTAAAAGCATAGCAAAACGCTCCACACCCAAACCAAAAGCATAGCCACTTACATTTTTATAACCAACAAATTTATAAACATTAGGATCAACAACACCACATCCTAAAACTTCAAGCCATCCTGTTTGCTTACAAACCCTACATCCACAACCTTTACAAAACACACAAGAAATATCTACTTCAGCAGATGGCTCTGTAAAAGGAAAAAAGCTTGGTCTAAAACGCACTTTTACATCGCCAAACATATGTTTTAAAAAATGTTCTAGCATATCTTTTAAATTTGCAAAATTAACTTTATCACCCTCTTCTACCACAAGTCCTTCTACTTGATGAAACATAGGGGTGTGGGTAATATCAAAATCTCTTCTAAAAACTGCACCTGGTGCTATCATTCTAATAGGTGGTTTTTGAGATAGCATAGTTCTAATTTGCACCGGAGAAGTTTGAGATCTAAGCAAGGTTTTACCTTCAAAATAAAAAGTATCTTGCATATCTCTTGCAGGATGATTTTGTGGTAAATTTAATGCTTCAAAATTATGAAAATCATCCTCGATCAAAGGCCCTTTTTCTATACTGAAATTTAAAGCTGTAAAATACTCTATGATTTTATCCATAGTTTGCATGATTGGGTGCAAAGCACCTGCATTTGAAGTTTCATCAAAAAAGCTAAAATCTTGCACATCTTGTTTCATTTTTTCATTTAAAGCTTTTTCTTCTAATTCTTTTAATTTTATTTGATAAGCTTCATTAAATTCATCTCTTGTTTTATTTAAACCATTAGCGAATTCTTTTTTTTCTTCACTTTGCAAATCTTTTAACTTTGCAAATTCTAAAGTCAAAATACCTTTTTTTCCCAAAACACTTACTTTTATATTTTCAAGTTCTGCTAAAGTATTTGCAGAAGCAATTTTTTCTATCATATCTTGCAATTTTAGCTCCAACTAAATTTTTTTTAAACATTCTAATGTAAAATTATTTAAAATTAGCAAAAATAATAAAAAAAGGACTACTAAATGAGAGAAAAAACCGTATTTGAACTAATCGTAGAAGGAAAAATTCCTGCTAATAAAGTTTTAGAAAGTGAAAAATTTTTAGCTTTTCATGATATTAATCCTAAAGCACCTATTCATATTTTAATCATTCCAAAAGAGCATTTTGAAAACTTTCAAGAATTAAGACCTGAATTAATGAGTGAAATGACACAATTTATCCAAGAACTAGCTACTCTTTTAGGACTTGATAAAAGTGGATATAGATTAATCACAAATTGTGGAAAAAATAGCGGACAAGAAGTTTTTCATTTACATTTTCATATGTTAGGTGGATTTGAGCTTCCAAAAAATAAAGAAACCCAAATCAATCCTCAATCTTTATTCTAAAAAGAGCTAACTCTTTTTAGATAGCAGGACCAGCTAGTTTAAATTCTGCTCCTTCTTTTACATCTTCATAGCGTTTGAAATTTTCTATAAACATTTTTGCAAGCTTTAATTTAGTTTCTTCATAAGCTTTTTTATCCTCCCAAGTATTAACAGGGTTTAATAACTTACTTTCTACACCCGCTAATTCTTTTGGAACTGCAAGATTAAATAAATCATAGTTTTCAAACTCACAATTTTGTATGCTACCATCTAAAATCGCATTAATACAAGCTCTAGTAGCTTTAATACTCATTCTTTTGCCTACACCATAAGCTCCACCGCTCCAACCGGTATTTACCAGATAAACATTTACATTATGCTTGCTGATTTTTTCGCCCAAAAGTTTTGCATAAACAGTTGGGTGTAATGGCAAAAACACTTCTCCAAAACAAGCTGAAAAAGTCGCAACAGGTTCGGTAATGCCTCTTTCAGTACCTGCTACTTTAGCAGTATAACCACTTAGAAAATAATACATTGCTTGTTCTTTACTAAGCTTACTAACCGGAGGTAAAACACCAAAAGCATCCGCTGAAAGGAAAATGATATTACTAGGATGACCTGCACTAAGGCTTGGCTCGTGATTTAAAATATGCTCTATCGGATAAGAAACTCTAGTATTTTCAGTTTTAGAACCATCATTGAAATCAACGCTTAAATCATCTTTTAAAACTACATTTTCTAAAAGTGCATTTTGCTTTATAGCTCCATAAATTTCTGGTTCACTTTGAGGATCAAGGTTAATACATTTTGCATAACAACCTCCTTCAAAATTAAACACACCCTCATCATCCCAACCATGCTCATCATCGCCTATTAATTTTCTTTTTGGATCAGTTGAAAGAGTAGTTTTACCTGTACCACTAAGCCCAAAGAAAAGCGCTACATCACCTTTTTCTCCAACATTAGCACTACAATGCATAGAAAGTTTATTTTCTAGTGGAAGCCAATAATTCATCATAGAAAAAATTCCTTTTTTCATCTCTCCACCATACCAAGTTCCACCAATTACTGCTATATTTTTTTCTATGTTAAAAATAACAAAAACCTCTGAATTTAAACCATCTTTTTTATAATCTTCATTAATACATTTGCAAGCATTATACACCACAAAATCAGGTTTAAACTCACTAAGTTCTTCTTCTTTTGGACGAATAAACATATTTTTTACAAAATGTGCTTGCCATGCAATTTGAGTTACAAAACGCACAGTTTTACGACTTTTTAACGAAGCTCCACAATATGCATCTTGGATATAAATATCACTATTACTAAGTTGTTTTTTAGCTTTTGCTAAAAGCTTTTCAAATAATTTCTCACTAATAGGCTGATTAATCTTACCCCAAGCAATGTATTTTTGCGAAGGATCTTGTTTTACAAAATATTTATCTTTAGGACTTCTTCCAGTAAAAATTCCTGTATCTACACTAAAGGTGCCATTTTTAGTACATACACCTTCATTATTGTTTTTTTCGTGCTTTAAAAGCTCATCATAACTAAGATTGTGAAAAACTTGTCCGATATTTTCTAAGCCTAAATTTTCTAAACCTTTCATCTTTACCTCCTTATTTATAAGTCATTAAAGCTTGACCTTCACTTACGCTCTCACCAGCATTTACTAAAAGTTCTGCAATTTCTCCATCTTTACTTGCACTAATCTCAATTTCCATTTTCATAGCTTCAAGTACAGCTACAACTTGACCTGCCTTTACACTATCATTTTCTTTAACTAAAATTTTAAATACATTTGCATTCATACTTGCAACAATAGCATTATCACTTACTTGAGTTTTTGCAACTTTTGCATTATCTGCACTTACTTTTACAGCACTTTTAACATTAACATCTCTATCAAAACCTGCACTTACTTCTACATGGTATTTGTTACCATTAACTGAAACGGTAAATTGATTTTCATCGATAAGACTTGATTTTAATTTGCTATTTTTTCTAACATTAACCTTAGCTTCGCCTTTTAAGAAAGCTATGCCTTTTTCTTTACAAGCTGCAACGATAAAAATATTTTCTTCACTTGTTTCTAAATTTTCTTTTTCTAATAAGTTTTTAATATAAGCTATACTTTTGCTCTCATCAGCATCAGCAATATCTGTGGCTAATTTTGTAGTTGGTTCTAGTTTTAATTGCTCACTTGCAAGCTTAATTACTTCAGGATCTGGAGCAACGGGAGTTTTTCCAAAATATCCTAAAACCATTTTTCCATATCCATCTGCAATTTTTTTCCAAGGACCAAACATTACATTATTAAAAGCTTGCTGGAAATAAAACTGCGATACAGGAGTAACAGAAGTACCATAACCACCTTTTTCTACTACTTCTTGCATAGCTTTTATAACTTGAGGAAATTTATCTAAAATATTATTATCTCTCATCATTTGCGTATTAGCAGTTAATGCTCCACCTGGCATAGGTGAAAAAGGTATTAAAGGATTTACCGCCGTTGCTTCAGGTGGTAGAAAATAATCTTTTAAACAATCTTTTAATACTTCTTCGTATTTTAAAATTTTTTCTTCATCTAAACCAAGATCAAAATTGCTTCCTTTTAGAGCATGAAGCATTGTTAAAATATCAGGTTGAGAAGTACCACCACTAACAGGAGCTGCAGCTAAATCTATACCATCAACACCTGCTTCTAAAGCCGCTAAATAGCATGCTATGCTTACCCCTGCGGTTTCATGCGTATGTAATCTTATATGCATATTTTCAGGCAGGTTTTTTCTAGCCATTTTAATAACTTCATAAATTTTATTTGGATTTGAAGTTCCGCTTGCATCTTTAAAACAAATACTATCAAAAGGAATTTGAGCTTGTAGGACTTCTTTTAAAATTCTTTCATAAAATGGCACATCATGCGCACCTTTACATTTTGGAGGTAAATCCATTAAAGTAATGGTAATTTCATGTTTTAAACCATGTTTAACTATACATTCTCCACTAAATTTTAAATTATTTACATCATTTAATGCATCAAAATTTCTTATTGTAGTTGTGCCGTGTTTTGCAAACATTTTTGCATGCAAATTGATAATTTCTTTACTACCTGTATCAAGTGCTACGGTATTAACCCCTCTTGCAAGAGTTTGTAAATTTGCATCTTTTCCAACGATGGCTCTAAATTTGTCCATCATTTCAAAAGCATTTTCGTTCAAATAAAAAAATAAACTTTGGAATCTAGCTCCACCACCAAATTCAAAATGCTTAATATCTGCTTCTTTAGCTGCTTCTAGGGCAGGAAAAAAATCATTCATTAAAACTCTAGCACCATAAACAGATTGAAAACCATCCCTAAATGTGGTATCCATCACATCAATTAACTTTTTAGCCATAATTTTTCCTTATTTTTACATCTTTGCAATTATAACTCTACTTTCTTAAAAAATAAATTTATAAAATTTGATTTAACATAATGATAATAATCGCAATAGGTGCAACAAATCTAAGTAAAAAATACCATACTTCAAAAATACTTCTACTCATAAACTTAGAAAATAAATTGTAAATTTTTATTTTTTCCACAAAAAATCCTACGAAAATAGCACTTGCAATAGCTCCAAGTGGGAGCATAAAATTAGAAGTTAATTTATCTAAAATATCAAAAAAACTTAAACCAAAAAAACTAAAGCTAGCCCCATAATTAGCACTAAAAGATAAAATACAACTCATTCCCAAAAGAAAGACTACAAAGCCTATAAAAACCAAAGCTTTTTTTCTTGAAATTTTATATTCATTTACAAGATAAAAAGTAAAAGGTTCTATCATAGAAACTGCTGAAGTAATCCCTGCAAAAAATAAAGCTAAGAAAAAATAAAAAGCTAAAAAATGTCCAAAGATAGCACCTAAATTAGAAAATAAAGTTGTTAAAGATATAAATACAAGCCCAGCTCCTTCTGCAGGATTAGCATTAAATTTAAATATAAAAGTAAATACAATAAGTCCCATCATCAAACCTATACTGATATTTAAAAGCACAATTATGGCCGAACTTGTAATTAAATTTGTATCGTCTTTTAAAGAGGCTGCATAAGTGGTAATACAACCTATACCTAAACATAAAGTAAAAAAAGCAAGACCTAAAGCTGTTAAAACAGAATTTAAACTGAGCTTGGTAAAATCAGGATAAAACAAATAAACAAAAGCTTCCTTAAAACCATCTTGAAAAAAACAATATACTAGCATTAAAACAAGCATAATAAACAAACTTGGCATAATCCAAACATTAAGTTTTTCTATACCGCTTTTAACCCCTCTTGAAACAACAAACAAGGTAAGAAAAAAAGCAATTAAAAAATACAAACTACTTTCTAAAATACTATTTTGTATTAAATTTCCAAATAAAGCTCCTGCTTCTTGAGTATTGCTAGGTAGATAATAAATCGAAGTTATCATGTATTTTAAAACCCAACCCATAATAACAAGATAAAAAGATAATACAAAAATTCCACCGAGCATAAAAAATCCAGCAAATTTCCATTTTTGAGCATATTTAGTTGCTAAGCTTTTATAAGCATTTACAGGATCACTCTGACTTAATCTTCCCATAGCAATTTCAGCCAAAAATACACAAAATCCTATACTAATAGTCAAAAGCAAATACAAAAGCACAAAAGCAAAACCACCATTTTGGCCTACTAAGGTTGGAAATTTCCAAGCATTTCCAAGCCCTATAGCTCCACCTGCTACTGCTAATACAAAACCTATTTTAGAAAATTTATCATTCATTTTAACACCTTAGAAAAAAAGCTGTCTGGCCATGATTAAAATAACCGCTAATGGAGAAATGTATCTTAAAAAGATATACCAAATTTCAAAATATATCCCACGCATAAATGGGTAAAATAAAGTTTGTAAAGCTTCTTTTTTAAGCACAAAACCCACAAAAAATGCTGTAATTAAAGCAGAAATTGGCATTAATAAATTTTGTATGAAAAAGTCTAAAATATCAAAAAAACTTTTCCCAAAGAAATTTAAACTTGATGCACTTACATGATAAAAAGAAAGTATAGATAAACTTCCAAGAAAATAAACAATCATACCCACAAAAACCAAAGCTTTTTTTCTTGAAATTTGATAACGATTTATAAGATAAAAAGTAAAAGGTTCTATCATAGAAATAGCCGAAGTAATCCCTGCAAAAAATAAAGCTATAAAAAAGGCTATGGCTAAAACATTTCCCAAAAACCCTAACTTTGCAAAAAGCGTTGTTAATGATATAAATATAAGTCCTGGACCTTGTTGAGTAGGATCGGCTCCGAATTCAAATATAAAAGTAAATACAATAAGTCCCATCATCAAACCAATGATAGTATTAATAATGATAATATTTAAAGCACTGCTTATAAAATTTGTTTTATCGGGCAAACTTGCTGCATAAGTTAAAATCACACATACACCCAAAGACATACTAAAAAATGCAAGCCCTAGTGCATCTAATATAGAATTAACACTTAATTTTGAAAAATCAGGTACAAATAAAAACTCACTTGCTTTAGAAAAACCATCCATACTAAAAGAATATCCAAGCATTAAAATAAGCAGTATAAATAAGCTTGGCATCATCCAAACATTGAGTTTTTCTATACCACTTTTAACACCTTTTGATACTACATAAAAAATTACTATAAACACAAAAGTAAAACATATAAATTGAGATAAAACATCATTAGAAAGTAAATTTCCAAAAATAGCGCCTGCTTCTTTTGTATCTTTAGGTAATTCAAAAAACCCAAAATAAGCATATTTTGCTATCCAACCTATAACAACACTATAAAAAGACACTAAAATAATAGCACCAAGCATAAAAAATCCCGCAAATGACCATGCCTTTTTATTTTTTGGCGCTAAAGTATAATAAGCATTTACAGGATCTTTTTCACTAAGTTTTCCTATGCTAAGTTCAGCCAAAAATATCACAAAAGCCACACCCAAGGTTAAAAGTAAATATACCACCACAAAAGCTGAACCACCATTGTTACCCACTAAAGTTGGAAATTTCCAAGCATTTCCAAGTCCAACAGCTGAACCTGCTACCGCTAATACAAAGCCTATTTTAGAAAATTTTTCATTCATCTTTTAACCTTAAAAAAATAATTGTTTTGCCATGATTAAAATCACAGCTAAAGGCGAGATATATCTTACAAAAAAATACCAACACTCAAAGTATTTACCCCTCATATAAGGATAAAATAAAGTTTGTAAAGCTTCTTTTTTAAGCACAAAACCTACAAAGATTGCACCAAATAATCCACCTAAAGGCATCATTAAATTTGAAGCAATAAAATCTAATATATCAAAAAAACTTTTTCCAAAAAATTCTAAAGAATCTTTACTCCACTCAATTCCTGATAAAATACACAAACTTCCCAAAAAATACACAATGAAAGCTATAAAAATCAAAGCTTTTTTTCTTGTAAAATTATAAGAATTGATTAAATAAAAGGTTAAAGGTTCTATCATGGAAACTGCTGAAGTAATCCCTGCAAAAAACAAAGCTATAAAAAAAGCCACAGCTAAAATATTTCCCAAAGGTAAAAAGCCAATTGGGTCAATATTTGAAAACAAACTCATCAAAGATACAAAAATCAAACCTGGACCTTGTTGAGCTGGATCTCCATTAAATTCAAATATGAAAGTAAATACAATAAGTCCCATCATAATACCAATAATAATATTAATAATGATAATGTTAATAGTGCTTGTAATAAAATTTGTTTTATCAGATAAACTTGCAGAATAAGTTATAATTGAACCCACTCCAATAGATAAAGAAAAACAAGCAAGCCCTAATGCACTTAAAAATGCTCCTACACTAAGCTTAGAAAAGT
The DNA here is from genome assembly GCF_025773055.1 of Campylobacter sp. CNRCH_2013_0671h. Lineage (NCBI taxonomy): Bacteria > Pseudomonadati > Campylobacterota > Epsilonproteobacteria > Campylobacterales > Campylobacteraceae > Campylobacter > Campylobacter sp. CNRCH_2013_0671h. Next base: position 132,182 of record NZ_JAKMTG010000003.1, on the reverse strand, counting down.
CTGGAGAAAACAAAAACTCACTTGCTTTAGAAAAACCATCCATACTAAAAGAATATCCAAGCATTAAAATAAGCAATGTAAATAAGCTTGGCATCATCCAAACATTGAGTTTTTCTATACCACTTTTAACACCTTTTGATACTACATAAAAAATTACTATAAACACAAAAGTAAAACATATAAACTGAGATAAAACATCATTAGAAAGTAAATTTCCAAAAATAGCGCCACTTTCTTCTATACTTTTTGGTAAAGGAAAAAACCCAAAATAAGCATACTTAACAATCCATCCTATTATCACACTATAAAAAGAAACAATCAAAATAGCACCTATTAAAGAAAAACCAACTATAGACCAAGCTCTTTTGTGTTTTGGAGCTAAAGTATAATAGGCATTTACAGGATCTTTTTCACTAAGTTTTCCTATGCTAAGTTCAGCCAAAAATATTACAAACCCTACCCCCAAAGTCAAAAGCAAATATAAAAGTACAAAAGCTGAACCTCCATTTTGTCCTACCAAAGTTGGAAATTTCCAAGCATTTCCAAGTCCAACAGCTGAACCTGCTACCGCTAATACAAAGCCTATTTTAGAAAATTTTTCATTCATAAAGATAACCTTAATTTTATAAAACTATAAAAATTTTTAATGTAGCTAAAAAAAACTTTAATTTATTTTAAAATATATAATATTAATTTAAATTTCAATAATTTTAAAGTTATATTTGTATATAATTTCGCTTTTATAAATCACGAGTAGGGATACGCAAGCCGAAAGGATTTAAATTTTTACAAGGAAAAACTATGAAAAAAATCGTATTTTTAATGCTAGCTTTAAGCGGTTTTGCATTTGCAGCTGAAGGTTCTATGAATCAATGGTTAGCTTCTTTTTCTATCTTAGCAGCAGGTTTAGGACTTGGTGTTGCAGCTTTAGGTGGAGCTATCGGTATGGGTAATACTGCAGCAGCAACTATAGCAGGTACTGCTAGAAACCCTGGTCTTGGTGGTAAATTAATGACTACTATGTTTATTGCTTTAGCGATGATTGAAGCTCAAGTTATTTATGCACTTGTTATTGCTCTTATCGCTCTTTATGCTAATCCATTCCAAGCATTAGTAGCAGCTTAAAAATTTTCAAAGCCCTCTTATGGGCTTATGCGGTTATGGTGGAATTGGTAGACACGCCATCTTGAGGGGGTGGTGCGCTCAGCGTGTGCGAGTTCAAATCTCGCTAACCGCACCATTTTTATTTTTTAAGGATTATCAAAACAAAATGACTTTCTATATTTTAGTCAGTGCAATAACTTTTTTAATTCTTTTTTTTGCCATAAAAAAATATACTCTAAAACTAGATGAACAAGCCTTACTTGAACCTATTAAAAATGATATTTATCCTGAATTTTGTGATCTAATTAACGAAGAGATAAGAAATATAAAAAATAATCTTTTACAAAATACCTTTACACTCCAAGATGAAAATTATAAAGATGAATTTTTAGAGAATTTAAGCAATATGAGTAGAAAACTTAATCATATCCAAACAATGAATTTAAGTAAAAGAAATAATGCTTTATGGGAAGAAACACTTTTTGGATTTTTAAAAGAGCTTGAAGAACTTAACAAACAATATCTAAATGACAATGAGAAAATTAACGATGAAATAAGAAATTCTCTCCAAGAAAAATTTTATAATTTAACAAAAAGCTAATATAAACAAATTATTTATTTTAAAAAGCACTATATAATTCCGAATTATTTTATAAAGGGGTTTTATGTTTATCAACAAGAAAAAAATTAATGAACAAATTACTCAATTAGAGCAATCTAATCAAACTTTTCAAGATATACTTAATGCTATTAGCAAAACTATGGCCATGATAGAATTTCAAACAGATGGAACTATTATTAATGCTAATGAAAATTTTCTAAAAACTATGAATTACTCTTTAAATGAAATCAAAGGTAAACACCATAGTATGTTTTGTTTACCAGAGGTTGTAAAGTCGCAACGCTATGTTGATTTTTGGAGAGATTTAAAAAGCGGTATATCAAGAAATGGACTTTTTAGACGTATTGCAAAAGGCGGGAAAGATATTTATCTTGAAGCCAATTATCTTCCTATTTTAAACCAAAACAATGAAGTGTATAAGGTTATTAAATTTGCAAATGACATTACTCAAAGAAACTATGAAATGCTTGATCTAAAAAACACCATAGATGCTGCTAATCGTTCTATGGCTATTATTGAATTTAATCCTTATGGAGAGATTTTAAATGCTAATGAAAACTTCACTCAAACCATGGGTTATTCACTAAGTGAAATCAAAGGAAAACACCATAGTATGTTCTGCGAGGAAAAATTTAGAAATTCCAAAGAATATACAATTTTTTGGGAAGAGCTAAGAAGTGGTAAATTTCAATCAGGAAAATTCATACGCTTTGGTAAAAACAACAAACTAATCCATTTAGAAGCAAGTTATAATCCTATCAAAAATGATGATGGAGAAATTTACAAAGTTATTAAATTTGCAACAGATATTACCGAACAAGTTGTAAGAGATGAGGAAAAATTAAAGCTCATTAGTGAATTAGCTGAACAAAATGACAATCTCACTCAAGAGGGCGATAGTGTTATAGAAAATACGGTTCAAAATATTCAAGGCATTGCTGATATGATGAACAATAGTAGTAATCTCGTATCATCATTAAATGAGCAATCAGAAGAAATTAAAAATATCATTCAAACCATTAGCGATATAGCTGATCAAACCAATCTTTTAGCTCTAAATGCAGCTATTGAGGCAGCGCGTGCAGGTGAGCATGGTAGAGGTTTTGCTGTTGTTGCTGATGAAGTTAGAAATCTAGCTGAAAGAACTGGACATTCAGTAAATGAAATCACTACTACCATTAATTCTATCAGAAATGTAACAGCTGAAGTTGTACAAAGCATTAAAGATGGCTTAAGTGGCGTAAATCAAAGCGTGGATTTAGCCAAAGAAGCTAGAGAATGTATGGAAAAAATTAGAAATAGTTCAGCTCAAGTAGCTCAAGCTATGCAAGATAAATAAAAGTTTTTAGCTTAAAGGCTAAAAACTTTTCCTGCTATAAAACTTTTTTCTACCTTACCTTGCAAGATATCATTTGCATATAAACCTTCTCCATTAAAAGAAAGTTTTTCATCAAATACAACTAAATCAGCATCAAAACCAAGTTCTATTTTACCTTTATTTAATCCTAAAAATTGCGCTTGATTATAGCTTGTAAAATCACATAATTCTTTCCAAGTTAAGATACCTTCTTTTACTAAATATGTAAAACATAAACTCATATATATAGCTATGGCATTAACTCCAAAATCTGCTTCATCAAAAGCCAAATCTTTTTTAGTGTTAGGAGCATGTAAAGAACTTAAGAAAGTAATTTTCTTATCTTGAAGCAACTTTTTAAGATTTGTTACTTCATCTTTTGTTCTTAATGGAGGTAAAATTTTTGCTTGAGTGTTAAAATTTTCACAAGTACTTTCATCTTTGATTAAATGATGGATTGAAATTTCACTATATTGATCATGTAATAATTCAAACGATCTTGTAATTGCTAAAGAGCTAAAACAAGCTTTATTTTTATAAAATTCCACTAATTCTTTCATTTTTGCCACTTCACTAGTTTCAGCTATATCACTAATTCCTATAAGTCCTAATTCAAAGCTTATTTGTCCATCATTCATTACTCCATGATCGTCAAAACTCTCATCAAAACACTTTAAAAATACAGGGGTTGATTTCATATTGGCATATTGCATACATTGTCTTAAATAATTTGCTCCTAAAGTACTTGAAAGCTCTAAGCCTTTTGCACCCATATCAATTAAGGTAGCAATATTTTTTAATTTTTCTGTTTTATCTAATACATTAATAGTAGGTAAAACATTAATATCTAAAGATTTTAATTTATCAAAATAAAGCGCATAACCTTGAGTATTAGCTTCTAAACTATCTTTTAAAACAATAGTCCCTACCCCACCTTTTAAGCATGCTTTTTCAAGATCATATAATTTATCTATACTAAATTCATTATCAAGCAAACTAACATTTAAATCAATAAACGAAGGAAGTAAAGTTTTGCCTTCTATATCAACAATATACCCATCATCATTTAAATCATTAGCAATTTGAGTAATTTTCCCATCTTCTATTTTAAGATCAAGCTTTTGTTCGCCATAAATTTTTGCATTTTTGATGATCATGATATTTCCTCCTTTGATGACATCAAATCTTTTAAAGATTCCCAAGCATTCTTACCCTCTAGCATTAAGACTACTTCGTTAACAATCGGGGTATAAATTTGAAATTGTTTCGATAAAGAATGTATAGCATAAGCAGTTTGCACTCCTTCAGCTACCTCGCCAAGTTCCATTAAAATATCTTTTATATTTTTGTCACTAGCCAAATTCAAACCTACTCTATAATTTCTTGATAAGTTACTTGAAGCTGTTAAAAATAAATCTCCAGCCCCACTAAGCCCTAAAAATGTTTCTTCTTTAGCATTAAAAAATTGTCCAAAGCGGTGCATTTCTACTAAACCTCTTGAAACTAAAGAAGCTCTTGCATTATTGCCTAAATTTAAACCATCGCAAACTCCACTTGCAATTGCTAAAACATTCTTATATGCACCACAAATTTCAGCACCTTTAACATCAGAACTTGTATAGGTTTTAATATAATTTGGAAAAAAACTTGCAAATTGATTACAAAGCTCTTGATTTTTACCACTAATAACCAAAGCACAAGGTTTTTTTTCTAAAACTTCACTTGCAAAAGAAGGACCACTTAAAAAACAAAGTCTATCACTACTTATAAACTCACTAAAAACCTCATCCATAAATTTTAAACTTTTACAATCAATACCCTTAGAAGCTACAAGAATTTTTTGATTTAAATCTTTAAAATTATTTGCAAGCCATTCATGCATTCCTTGAGCATATAAAGCAAAAACTAAATATTCATATTCTAAAGCTTCTTTGGTACTAACAAAATAAGAAAGATCTTTTTCGTGAAAAGAAGTTATTACGCATTCATTTTTAACGCTCAATGCATCATATAAAGCACTTCCCCATTTTCCTGCACCAACAACTGCTATTTTCATATTTAACCAAGTTTTGCTTTTAAAATTTCATTTACCTTAGCAGGATTAAATGCACCCTTACCTGCTTTCATTGCCTGACCGACAAAGAAACCAAAAAGTTTATCTTTACCACTTTTATATTCAGCTACTTTATCTTCATTGTTTGCTAAAATTTCATCAATAATCTTTTCAATAGCACCATCATCACTTACTTGTTTTAAACCAAGTTTTTCAATAGCATCATCAATTTCAACTTCTGTATTTTCAAATACATAAGCTAAAATATCCTTACCTGCTTTAGCGCTAATAACACCTTCTTCTATACGTTTGATCAAAACAGCTAATTTTTCTTGTTTTATAGGTGAGTTTTCTATAGTCAATTCGCCTTTTAGAAGCCCCATTAACTCTGTCGTAAGCCAAGTAACACAAAGTTTTGGATTTAATTTTTGATTAATTAGATACTCAAAATATCTACAAAGCTCTAATGAAGAAACAATCACTTCACTATCACTTTCTTTAATACCCAATTCACTCACAAATCTAGCTTTTTTCTCATCAGGAAGTTCAGGTATATCTTGATTTAGCATTTCATCATCTAAAATTACAGGTAAAAGATCAGGATCAGGGAAATATCTATATTCAGCAGAATCTTCCTTACCTCTCATACTTCTAGTAACTAAATTAACCGTATCAAATAATCTTGTTTCTTGCACAACTTCTTGATCGTATTTTCCATCTTCCCAAGCTTCACTTTGGCGTTTTACTTCATACTCAATCGCCTTTTGAATAAAACGGAATGAATTTAAATTTTTAATCTCCACTCTAGTATAAAGCTTATCATCACCCTTTGGACGAATACTAACATTAGCATCACATCTAAAACTACCTTCTTGCATATTTGCATCTGAAATATCTAAAAATCTTATAATAGAATGTAATTTTTTCAAATAAGCCACTGCTTCATCGGAACTTCTAAGTTCAGGTTCACTGACAATTTCAAGCAAAGGCGTGCCTGCTCTATTTAAATCTACTTTTGAAAAATTACTCTCATGTATATTTTTTCCTGCATCTTCTTCTAAATGAGCCCTAGTGATACCTATGCGTTTATTTTCTCCATTTACATTGATAAATAACTCACCATTTTCCACTATAGGAATATCAAATTGCGAAATTTGATAAGCTTTTGGTAAATCAGGATAAAAATAATTTTTTCTATTAAAAATACTTTTTTTATTTATAGTTGCATTAACTGCTTTTCCAAATGCTATGGCTTTTTTTACCGCTTCTTGATTTAATACAGGTAAAGCACCTGGTAAAGCTAAACATGTTGGGCATACATTAGTATTTGATTTTTCTCCAAAAGAAGTCGCACATGAGCAAAAGATTTTTGTTTTTGTATTTAATTGTGCATGAACTTCAAGTCCTATAACAACTTCAAACATTAAAATTTTCCTTAGAATTTTTTGTTTATTCTAGCGTTTTTTATTTCAAAAAGAGTTTAAAAAAGAATAAAAGAAGAAGATTAAAAAAGAAAAAAGCAAAAAATATCTTTTGCTTTTTAAAAATTAATGATGCTCATCAACTACAGTTGCACCTGCTAAATAAACATAAGTTAAAATCATAAAAATAAAAGATTGTAAAAATGCCATAAAAGTTAAAAGCATATAAGCAGGCAATGGCGCAACCCAAGGCACAAGAGCTAAAATAACTGCTAAGAATAAATCATCTCCCTTGATATTACCAAATAAACGGAAAGATAAAGAAATAACTCTTGAAAAATGAGAAACCACTTCTATAGGAAACATCAAAGGTGCTAGAATTTTCACAGGTCCCATGAAATGTGCAAAATACTTAAAAAATCCTTGAGTTCTAATACCTTCAAAATGATAATACACAAATACTATAATAGCCAAAGAAGCACTAAAATTTAAACTTGCTGTTGGAGCTTCAAAACCAGGGATGATTCCTATGATATTACTAAAAAATACCATAAAACCTATAGTTGCAACTAAAGGTAAATATTTTCTAGCAGCTTCATCGCTACCCATAGTATCCCTACCCATGCTTAAAATGCCTTCCATATAAGCTTCAGCCAAATTCTGACTACCTCTTGGGACAATTTGCATAGATCTTGTAGCAAGTTTTGCTAAAATCAAAGAAATCACAACCACTATACCCAAATGAAAAAAGTATGCAAAAGTGTGGCTAGAATCTATAAAAGAACTAAATAAAAATAAATCTTTCATTAAAAATCCTTAGCAGAATAAATATTTCAAAGCTAATATTATAAAAAAATTGCTTATATTTTAATGAAAATTCATTTTATTAGCACAAAAATATCCACCCAAAATCGCACCTGTAAAACCACCTCCAGGAAATATAAAAGCATTAGCAAAATATAAATTTTCTATACTTTTACTTTTATAATGCAATCTATATTTAACCCCTTCTTGATCTTGAGAAAATCCATAAATTGTACCCTCATAAGCTTTAGTATATCTTTGTATAGTTTTTGGCGTGGCTAATTCTTGATGGATTAAGTGTGAACTTAAATTTGGAAAAATCTCATCTAGTCTTTGCACTATGGCTTTTAATACTTCTTCTTTTTTAACTTTATAATCTTGCTTATTTAAATCCCACTCTTGATAATTTGAACTAAAAGCTACAACACCTATGTATTTATCACTAGCTAAGCCACTATCAACCTTAGAATAATTCACAAAAGCCATAGGCCTTTGTTTAATATCTAGTTTTAAAATATTAGTGTTTTCATATGAACTATTTAAAAAATCATCTTCAAATATAAAATTACAATAATCCATATTTTCATAAATTTTAGAAATATCTTTATCATAAATAAAATAAGCGCTTACTAAAGAACAAGCACGCTTTTTAGATTCTATTGCTTTGATTTCTTGGGTTAAATTTAACTCTTTAAGCAAGTCTTTATATACGATTAAAGGATCGCAATTTGCGATGATATTTTGCGCATGGATGGTATGTTTTTGATTATTTTGAATGTATTCTACTCCATAAGCTTTTTGTTCTTTTGTGAGTATTTTAACAACTTCAGCCTTAGCTAAAACCTGCCCTTGATTTTCTTTGATAACCTCAGCCAAAGCATCACTTAAAGCTTGCGAGCCACCTTTAATATACACTCCACCATCATAATAATGCTTTTGAGCAATGCCATGAAAACTGAAAATAAATTCTTTACTATCATGATGATAATAACTCATATTTGCATTTAAAATCTTTTTTAGCTTATCATTTTTAATATAAGCATTTAAAACATCATAAACTTTTTTATTAAACAATCTATTTTTAATAAATATCCAAGCAGTGTCAAAAGGAAACAACAATAACTCACTTAATTTTAAATCCCAAGGAAATCTTCGAATAGCATAAGCTTGCGTTTTTATAGCTTTAAAATATTTATCTATACCTTTGCACTCTTGCGGAAATTCTTTTTTCAAAACTTCTTTTACTTTTTCTATACTATGAGGTAAAGTTAGATTATAATTTTTACTTTTAATACTCCATGCACTTGGTAAAGGTAAAATTTGAATTTTATTCTTTATACCAAGCTTATCAAAAACCAAATGCTTCATATCAGTTTTTGCTTCACCTAGGTCCATCTCATGAAGTCCCGCATCAATCAAAGCGCCTTTTCTTTTAAAACAAGTAGCACAACCACCAATTAAAGAATGCTGTTCTAAAACTAAAACCCTTTTTCCATTTTTAGCTAAAAAAGCGCCTGCACTTAAGCCTCCAAGACCTGAACCTATAATGATTACATCAAATTTTACATCCATTCTAAAACCTCACGCAATTCTTTAGCTACAAAACATTTTAAGCCAAGTTCCTCCATAGGTTTTACAGGTACTATGGCATTTTTAAATTTTTGCATTTTAGCTTCTTTTAAACGCACATCAAGTGAAAATACTTCTTTGATTTCACCATTTAAACTAAGCTCACCCACAAAAACACTATCTTTGCTTAAAGGGCGGTTTTTAAAACTTGAAATAATTGCTGCAACCACCGCTAAATCTGCTGCAGTTTCACTAATTTTTACCCCACCACTTACATTAATAAAAACATCATAATGCCCCAAGGGAATTTCAAGCTTTCTCTCTAGTAAAGCTATGAGCATATCTAAACGATTTTTTTCATAGCCTGTTGCACTACGCTTTGGATAAGCACTCTCACAAACTAAGGCTTGAATTTCTAGCACTAAAGCTCTGCTTCCTTCCATCACTACACTCAAAGCACTACCACTTACTGCCTTACCACGCGTAAAAAATCTATTAGCTATATCTTTAGCACTAATCAAGCCTTTGGAAGTCATTTCAAAAATACCAACTTCGGAAATATTTCCAAAACGATTTTTAAAGCCTCTTAAAATTCTTATTTCTTTATTGGCATCGCCTTCAAAATAAAGCACTACATCTACCATATGCTCTAAAATTCTAGGTCCAGCTATAGCCCCATCTTTAGTGATATGTCCTATGATAAAAGTGCTAATATTATTGGCTTTAGAATAGCGCATCAACTCAAAAGTAATTTCTCTAACTTGAGTGATACTACCTGCTGCTGAAGTAATTTTATTAGAATATAAAGTTTGAATAGAATCAATAATTAAAATTTCATAATCTTTTTTAGAAAGCTCGCTTAAAATATCTTCCAAGCAAAGCTCAGTAAGTAAAAATAAATTCTCACAATTTGCATTTAAACGATCTGCACGCAGTTTGATTTGAGATTTACTCTCCTCGCCACTTACATAAAGTACTTTTTTACCACTTTTAGCCAAATTCGAAGCAATTTTTAATAAAAGTGTGGATTTTCCAACCCCAGGTGAACCCCCAATTAACACCAAAGAACCCACAACAAGCCCACCACCTAAAACTAAATCAAGCTCATTATCATCAGTGCTAATGCGTGTGAAATTTTCTGCTATAACATCATTTATACATACTGCAGAACTTGGGGTGTTTGAGAGTGAATTTAACTCTTTTAAAACCTTAATTTGTTCTTGCTTTAGCTCAACAAAACTATCCCAAGAACCACATTCAGGACATTTGCCTAGCCATTTACTTTGTTGATTTCCACAAGCTTGACATTCAAATAAAATGTGTTTTTTAGCCATAAATATTACCTAAATTTTTAAAAAGATTATATATTTTATTTTTAAATATTATCTAGTTGTCTTTTTCGAATCTCATCTTTTAACGGATCTAAATGTTTATTTATCTCATCTTTTGCCATTTTTATATTTGCTATTAAAATTTCAAATAAAAATATATGATCTTTTACCCAAGCTATATTCTTATCAAACCATTCTTCATTAGTCCTTGGATTAATCACATAAATTCTTGCTAAATTAAATTCAAATTGCTGCAAAAAAGGTCTAATAAATTCATATAAAAAAGTTTTACAATACTCATCAAGCTTAGTTTTATAAAAATCTAAATTTTTTATACTTTGGATAATCAAACTCTTCTTATCTTCAAATACCTCCAAAGATTGAATTTTATTTTCTATTTGAATCAAATTTTCAAAATAAAGTTCAAATTCTTTAACAAATCTATCGCAAAACTCTAAATTATCATTAATTACTTTATAACTTTGCAATAACAAATCATCTTGAGCATTCTTATCTATTGGCGATGGTTTTTCAAAAGGCTTTGTTAAATTTTCATCTAAAAATTCTTCACAACACTCTTTAAATGGTTTTTCTATAGTGCCTTCTATCCTAGCTCCACCTTCTGTGGCATTATAAAATTTAAAACCTTTTTTATTAGCTATATAATTTTGTATAGTAAATCTGAATGTATTCCAAGTACTATGAGTAAAAACTTCGCCAATTCCCCCATAAGCTATAGCTTTTTCCTCAACATCATTTAACTCTTCATCTTCATAATAATATCCACTGGCATGAGTTTTTCCATCTTCTCCATATGATAAATCTTGACCTATAAAAATAATATTTTCATGATTAAAATCACACGCTAATTGTAAAGCATTATAAGCTACTGTTCCGCCCGATGGAGATTTTCCAAAACCAAATAAATCAATTTTATTAAAAAATATGGTTGGATATGGAATTAGTAAAAAGTCTCTATTAGTGTTTTTTAAGTATTTAATCACTAAAGGGTGTACTAAGGTTAATAAAATAAATACTATATTATTATCTATATTTTCATAATTTTGCTTTAACAAATCAGCACTAAAATGAGTTCTTTCACTCATTAAAACAAAATCGGGTTTAATATTATTTTTTGCCAAAATAGAATAAGAACTATCAACACAAAATATACTAAATTTATCTTGATATTGTTTTAGTAAAGGAAGTTGCTTGTTTAAAGATGGGCCAGTAGAAACTATAATAGCTGATTTAACTTTTTTATTTCGCATAAGCCATAAATTTTTCAAGGGAGGATTTTTTATCATATTTGGTAAATTATAAATATATTGCACCAAACCTTGCAAAGAATCTTTAATATCATTACCTTGATGCAAAATAATAATTTTTAAAATTTCTGAAATTTTTTTGTTTAATTTGAGAATGTTATTTTCAAATTTTTCATAGTATTCATTATGTATGTGCATATCATATATTCTTAAAAAATTGTAAAAAGGTTTCATATAAAGTAAATACTCTAAATCTTGATTTGAAATTTCACTATTTAAAATGATTATTTTTCGCTCTTTTAATTCATTCGAAAAATCTAAAACACTAAACACACTATATAACAATTCTAAATCATCTTCAAAAACAACTATATGCTTTAAATTTGGATTATTCAGTAGGCATTTATACAAAACACCGCTACCAAAACCATAAAAATATAAAACAGGATATAGTAGATATTTATTTTGATATAAAGCAATGGTTTCTTCTAAATATTTTTTTGGGTTTTTATATAAATATTCTCCATTTTGATTTATCCAATTTAGTTGATCTACCCCCCCCCTATTATCCATCGCCCAAGTGCTACTGTGTTTTTGCTTTAATTTTTCCATCAAGTAAGGATTATTTAGTGCGGATAAATTTTTTAACAAAAAGCTCATTTATACATCGGTTCCAATATAGCTTCTAAATAGTCTTTAATACTAAATTCACATAAATCTTGCATTTTTTCCCCTACTCCTACATATAAAATAGGAAGTTCAAGCTCTCTTGCTATGCTAAATAAAGCTCCACCTTTGGCAGTTCCATCAAGTTTTGTAATAATCACTCCATCAAGTTTTACTAAATCATTAAAAGCTTTTGCTTGCAAAATTCCTGCTACACCTTGAGTGCCATCAAGTACAAGGATTTTTCTATGAGGAGCTCCTTGCATAGCTTTATCACTTATGCGAACAATTTTTTCAAGCTCATTTGCAAGATTTTTTTGATTTTGCAAGCGTCCTGCTGTATCTAAAATAACCCTATCATAGTTTTTTGCCAAAGCTTTAGAAATAGCATCATAAGCAACTGCCGAAGGATCATGTCCTTGTGAAGTAGCTATAATATCTATATTTAATTTTTGTGCCCATAATTTTAACTGCTCTATAGCTCCTGCTCTAAAAGTATCACAAGCTCCAAGTATAACTTTTTCACCATTTTCTTTATGCAAATGTGCCATTTTAGCAATACTTGTAGTCTTACCTACCCCATTTACACCTAAAATCAAATCCACAAAAGGCTTAGCATTAGCAAGTTCAGGCTTATCATAAATAAAATAAGTCCCCATAACACGCTCTAAATCAGCCTTTTTAACCTCATCACTTGGAGGAAGATAGTAAATAATCTCTTCAACTATCTCATATGCCACATCAGCTTCTAAAAGCATCTCTTCAAGCAAATCTTTTGTAATGATTTTATTTGAAGCCTTAACTAAATGGATGCTTTCTAAAGTCTTTTTTAAACCATTTTTTAAAAATCCAAACATTACATTATCGCTTTTTGTATATCTATATCTAACATTTCTTCAGGAATTAAACCCAAATACTCTTTAACTTTTTCACCCTTTGCATTAAATAAAACCATTGTTGGTATAGAGCTGATATTTAAAACTTTAGAAAAAATAAAACTATTCTCTCCTAAAACTGAAGGAAAATTCATCTTTTCTTTTTGTATAAACTCCAATAATTCTTGTTTTTTATCTTCTTCTAAAAAAAGCGCTATGACTTCAAATCTATCTTGATATTTTTTATTTAAATTATTTAAATGTGGAATTTCAGCTTTGCATGGCTCACACCAACTTGTAAAAAATACAAACAACTTAGCTTTAGCCGTATCATCAAAATTAAATTCTTGTTCATGATATTTCACATACATTTTTCTACCATCTAAAAATTTCAAAGTAAAATCAGTATTTTCACTTTGACTTAAACTTGCATTATCAGTATTTTCATTACTAGAATTTTCTTTATCACTTGAGCATGAAGTAAAAAAAATCATAGCAAAAATTGCTAAAAAAATTTTAAATTTCAAGTCATATCCTTATGATTTTTTAAGCTTAAAAGTATAACATAAAAAGTTAAAAAACCAAGGAAAGCTTTGATAAAAAATGACTTTAGAATAAAACAGAAATTTAAAATGAAATCGAAACTAAAATTTCAATACAAAAGAGATTTTTTAGTTTTTCAAGAAGTAAATAAAATTTTAAAATCTTGTAAAAATTATAAAAATATCCTTATATATATTCCTTTAAAATATGAAATTAATCTTTATAAATTCAGACATTTTTTAACAAAAAAATACCGAATTTTTGTTCCATTTATGCAAGATAAAAGTTTAAAGGTAGTAAAATTAAGGTTAACTCTTGATAAAAAGAGTTTTGGGGTATATGAACCAAAAGATTCTTTTTTGCAAACTCGTATAGATGTTGCAATCATCCCTGTTATAGGAGTAGATGCAAAATTAGGAAGAGTTGGTCATGGCCAAGGATTTTACGATAGGTTTTTTGAAAATATTTCTTATAAAAAACCTTTAGTTATTTTCACACAAATGATGGATGCAAAATCTCATCAAATTTTTAGTCAAGACCATGATATAAAAGGAAATTTTTATATAAACCCTTATAAAAAATATTTTAGGAAAGTTAAAAACAATGATAGAAATATTAGTCGCATTAATAGCCGTTTTCATAGGCGGAGGGATTGGATATATAGTCGCCAAAAAGATTAATGATGCAAATTTCAATATCTTTTTAGAGCAAGCAAAAGCAAAAGCAAAAGCCATTGAATATGAAGCTGAGCTAACACTTAAAGATGCTAAAAATTCAGTTGCTGAGGCTGAATTTGCAGCAAAGAAAAAATTTGATGAAAAAATTCAAAAACTACAAAAAGAGCATTCTATTAAGCTAGAAGAACTCAACAAAAAAGAACAAAACCTTCATTATCAAGAAAAGCTTCATGAAGAAAACAAAAACAAATTAGCAAAAGAGCAGCAAACTATAAAAGCTTTACATGAAGAAAATGAAAATTTAAAACAAAGCTACGAAACAAAGTTAAATGATGTTTTAAAAATTCTTGAACATTCAGCTGGTCTCACACAAGAAGAGGCAAAAAGTATAGTCTTGCAAAAAGTAGAAGAAACCTCAAGAGCTGAAATTGCTCATATTGTTAGAAAATACGAAGAAGAGGCTAGAAATGAAGCCAAAAGAAAGGCTAATTTTATCTTAGCACAAGCTACTTCAAGATTTGCAGGAGAATTCGCTGCTGAAAGGTTGATCAATGTGGTAAATATCAAAAATGATGAGTTAAAAGGACGCATTATAGGTAAAGAAGGGAGAAATGTTAAAACCTTAGAAATGGTTTTGGGTGTTGATATTATCATAGATGATACGCCTGGAGCAATTATAGTAAGTTGTTTTAATCTTTATAGACGCGCCATTGCTACAAAGGTGATTGAACTTTTAGTTGAAGACGGTAGAATACAACCTGCAAAAATAGAAGAAATTCATGAAAAAGTTTGCAAAGAATTTGAGGATAATATCTTAGAAGAAGGTCAAACTATAGTAATGGATTTAGGACTTAATAATATCCATCCTGAAATTGTTAAATTAATAGGAAAATTAAGATATAGAGCAAGTTATGGACAAAATGCTCTAGCACACTCTTTGGAAGTAGCGCATTTAGCTGGAATCATAGCAGCTGAGTGTGGTGGCGATGAAAAACTAGCAAGAAGAGCTGGAATTTTACACGATATAGGCAAGGCTTTAACGCATGAATTTGAAGGTTCTCATGTAGATTTAGGAGCTGAACTTTGCAAAAGATACAAAGAACATCCTATAGTGATTAATGCAATTTATGCTCACCATGGACATGAAGAGGCTACAAGTATAGAATCAGCTGCAGTTTGCACAGCAGATACACTAAGCGCTGCACGCCCTGGAGCAAGGCGTGAGGTGCTTGAGGCCTTCTTGAAACGAGTTAGCGAACTTGAAGATATAGCAAAAAGTAAAGAAGGGGTTAAAAAAGCTTATGCTATTAATGCTGGTAGAGAAATTAGAGTTATTGTTAATGCAAAATTAGTCAATGATGATGAATCTGTACTTTTAGCTAAAGAAATAGCTGAAGAAATTCAAGAAAAAGTTCAATACCCTGGTGAAATAAAAGTTAATGTCATCAGAGAGCTTAGAGCTGTTGATTTTGCAAGATAGAGTTTTTCATGCAAGAAATGATTGATAATCTTAGCACTTATGGTTATTTGATTTTATTTTTTTATTCTTTTGGTGGAGGAATGGTGGCCATACTTGCTGCCGGGGTACTTTGCGCAAGTTCAACTAAACTTGATTTGCATTTATGTATATTTTTAGCCTTTTTGGCTAATACCATAGGTTCAACCCTATTATTTATTCTAGGAAAATATTATAAAAAAGACATAATGCCTTATTTTAAAAATCATAGAAGAAAAATCGCTCTTGCTATGATAAAAATCAAAAAATATGGAGATTTACTTTTAGTAGTGCAAAAATTTATTTACGGGGTAAAAACTATCATTCCTATAGCAGCAGGCCTTTGCAAATTTAGCTTTGTAAGATTTTTTATCATCAATACCCTAGCTAGTTTAATTTGGGCTATAATACTTGGTTATGCTGGATTTATTTTTGGAAACACCTTAAAGGAGGCTTTTGAAATTTTTTCAAATCATCCTTATATAGCACCTGCCTTTATAATCACTTTAATTTTTATTATATGGTTATACTTATCACGCTTTTCTAAGAAAAAATGAATTTAAAATTCTCTATAAAAGATCCTTATAGAGAATTTTTAATTTTATTATTATGTTTTTTAGCAATTTTTAGCCTAAATCTCACTTATGAGTATAAAAAATACCAAAATTTTAAACTCACAAAACATTTATTGCTTAAAAATAATATCATTATATCTAGCTATCAAAAAACTAATAAAAAAGGTAAAAAATACCAAGTTTTTAAAATTAAAAATTCTGATTTTGTTTTTTACACTACTAGTTTTAAAGATCTAAATTTAAGTAAAAATGATATTATAAATCTTAGGATTATTACTAAAAATATTAACTTTAAAGATTATCTTAGTAAAAATTTTTTTGTACCAAGTTATGATTTTCATAAAACTAATACTCAAAAAGAAAATATCTTAGTGGAGTATTTTTTAAATCAACATCAAAATGAAAAAATCAAAGAATTTTACGGGGCTTTATTTTTTGCAAAAAATGTATCAAGTGAGCTTAGAAATGATGTAAATTTTTACAATATCGCGCATTTAATTGCTATTAGTGGATATCATTTGAGCTTGCTATTTAGCTTTTGCTTTTTGATTTTTGCTCCTTTATATGCCTTTTTTCACAAACGATATTTTCCTTATAGAAGTTTAAAACTTGATATTAGTATTTTTGCTTTCTTGCTTTTAATTTTGTATATATTTTTAATAGACTTTAGCCCTTCTTATATAAGAGCTTTATGTATGAGTATTTTTGCTTTTTATCTATTTAGCAAAAATATTAAAATTTTGAGTTTTAAATTTTTATTCTTAAGTGTAATTTTATGTATAAGCTTATTTCCAAATTTATTATTTAGCGTTGGCTTTTTGTTTTCAAGTTTAGGAGTATTTTATATTTATTTATATTTACATCATTTTAAAGATAATTTTTCAAAAAATTATATTCATATTATTTTTATAAATTTTTGGACTTTTTTAGCAATGATGATTCCTGTATTATATTTTTTTCCACTTATTAGTTTTCAACAATTTTTAGGTATACCTCTAAGCATATTATTTGCTTTATTTTACCCTATAAGTTTATTACTGCATTTATTATCTTATGGAGATGTATTAGATGAAATATTATTAGCATTATTTGATTTTAAATTAAATAGCATATTGTTACATATACCATTAGAAATTTATCTTATTTATATATTTTTATCCTTCATGGCTATTTTTCATCGTTATTTAGCTCTTTTTGTAATTTCTCTTGGTTTTATTCCCTTTATTTTCTTGATTTAAAATCAAATAAACCCTTAAACCCAAAAGATAAATAATCCAAGAAATATAAATCCACAAAAAGAAAAACAATATCACAGAAAAAGAACCATATACATTTAAATAAGTTTTATTATATACAGCATAATACACAAAAATCATCTTAGAAATATACCAAATCACAGAAGCACCAAAAGAACTAATAAGCAAAGTTTTTAAATCACCTTTTTTACTCACTGAACTTGAATAAGATGTAAAAAACAAAGCCCATATAATCACATAAGGTAAAATCTCAAAAAAATTTAAAGCAATATTAAAATCATCTAAGGTTTTTTGTATAAAACCTGAAATGTAAAAACTCACTCCAAGTCCAAGTGGAGTTAATGTTGCCAAAGTCCAATAAGAACTTATACTATGCCAAAGACTTTTAGAGTCTTCTTCTAAAAGCTTATTAATAACATAATCATAACCTGAAAAAAATGCCAAAGAAGTCAAAGCCATAGCTAAAAGACCAATTAAACCAAGATTGACACTATTTTTTAAAAAAGTGTTAATATATTGTGTTATTAATTCTTGTTGAGTTGGGATTAAAAAAGTAAAAATTAAATTTTTAATTCTTTCTTGATACATTTCAAAACTTGGAATTTGAGTAAAAACCCAAAAACATAAAAATAAAAGCGGTATTAAAGATAAAATAGTATAAAAACTCAAAGCTGCAGCATAATTTAAAATTTCTTTATCTCTTATGCTTAAAAGAATTTTTATGAAGTTTTTAAAATTCATCAAAGTCCCATTTTAAAAGGATTAAGTATATTATTTGGATCAAATGCTTTTTTGATATTTCTCATCAAGTCCATTTCAGCTTCGCTAAAAGCAAGCTTCATAAAAGGAGCTTTTGAAATGCCTATACCATGCTCTCCACTTAAAGTCCCACCCAAAGAAACTGTAAGCTTAAACACCTCTTCCACAGCTTCATAACCTTTTTTAACCAACTCAGGATTATTTTTATCACTTACCATTACATTAGTATGTACATTACCATCGCCAGTATGACCAAAACAAGGGATTTTAAAACCATATTTTTTAGAAATTTCAGCTATGCCTTTTAAAAGATCAGGCAGTTTTGAACGCGGCACCGTAATATCTTCATTAAGCTTTAAATTTCCATACATTGCTATACTTTGAGAGCAGTTTCTTCTAGCAAACCAAATATTGGCTGCTTCTTGCTCATCTTTTGCTATTTTAAACTCTCTAACGCCAGATTCATAAAAACTCTCTTGCAAAATTTTTAAATCTGCTTCAATAGCCTCTTCTACATTGCCATCTACATCAGCGATTAAAATCGCACCCGCATCCATAGGTAAGCCTTTTTGGAATTTTTGTTCTAATGCTTGTATACTTAATTGATCTAAAAATTCCATAGATACAGGAGTCACACCTTTAGCTAAAGTTTTATAAACTGCATTCATTGCTTCATCAATGCTGTTAAAAATCCCCATAGCTGTCTTTTTAAACTTTGGCAAAGCTACTAGTTTTAAAGTAATCTCACTAAGCACAGCCAAAGATCCCTCACTTGCTATTAAAATTCCAGCTAGATTATAACCCGCTACATCTTTTATAGTTTTTTTACCTGCTCTAATGATTTCTCCATTAGGTAAAACAGCTCTTAAAGCCATTACATAATCTTTAGTTATACCATACTTAGCAGCTCTCATACCCCCTGCATTTTCGCTTACATTCCCCCCTAAAGAAGAATACTCCATACTAGCAGGATCAGGTGGATAAAATAAACCATATTCTTTTGCTTTTTCTTGTAAAGCCATATTTATCACACCAGGCTGCACTACTGCAACTAAATTTTCAAGATCAATTTCTAAAATTTTATTCATATGTTTTTCAAAGCTTAACACTACTCCACCATTAATAGCTAAGCTTCCACCGGTAAATCCACTACCTGAGCCCCTAGGAATAACGATGATTTTATTTTCATTACAATATTTTAAAATTTGACTAATATCATTTTCATCTCTTGGAAAAAGCACTCCATCAGGTAAATAATGCTTTTTAGTAGCATCATAACTATACGCTCTTTTGTGGATAGGATCAAAATGAGCATTTTCAACCCCTAAAAGATCTTGAAAAAATTTTTGATGGATTTCTTGCATTATTTGTCTCTAGTTAAGCTAATTAATTTTTCATAATATACATAATAATTTCCAATTGCTTCATCATTTAAGCTAAAAATATCGCTTTTATAACCTGTAATTCTTGAATAAAATGGAATTTGCAAACTTTGAGCTTGAGGTATGTTAAATTCTTCTATCTTGCCAAAATCTTGACAATCAACTATCTCAGCTTTATTTTCTAAAGCTACCACTAAAAGCCCAACAGCATTTTTTGAACAAAAAGATCTAAAATCTGATCTTCTTGGAGTTTGGCGGTATTCTTGTATCATATGAGCACCAAATAAATCAGGGTGTAAAAAATAAAGTCCATTTAATTTTTGAGCTATAAAATCATACACATTTTTATCAGGAGCTATAATCAAGGCTCTATCATATAAATAATTTAAAACTATTTTATCGCCTACTTGTGGCAATACATTTGGTAAAGGCATAGCATCTTGAGCTAGCATATCAAAAACTTTAAATTGTAATTTAACTAAGCCATTTTCACGCCCTATCACACTAGCTCTTGCAATAATTGATTTTTGTGTATCAATTTCATGCACAACTATACCACTTGAGTGCAATAAAATTCTAGGATCATCTTTTATATAACCATAAATATCATCTACTTTTTCAAGTTTTGTTTGTATTAAATCAAAATTTTTAGCTTGCAAAAATGCTAAAAAACAACAAAGCATTAAAATAATTCTTGACAACTGATACTCCTTAAAAAAGTGTAAAAATTAAATTATATTGTATTTTCCTTACAAAATTGTAAGAAAAATTAAGTAAAATACAAATTTATGTTTAAATTTTAGAAGGCTTTAAAATACCATGAAAAAAATTTTCATATCTTTACTTATATCGATAAAACTTTTTGCTATTTCAAGTGTTGAAGAACTTTCTTGGGAGAATGGCAAAACTTTACTTGATTTTTTACAAGATCACTCCATACCTTTAAATTTATACTATAATCTTGATGCTGAAGATAAAGAACTAAGTGCAGAAATTGCAAGTGGTATTAAATACCAAATGTTAAAAGATGATCAAGGAGAATTAGAACAGGTTTTAATCCCAATCAGTGATGATTTACAAATTCATATTTACAAAAACACTGAAAATAAATTCGTATTAAGTTTTACTCCAATTTCTTATACCAAAGAAAAAAGAACTATTCGCGTAGCTATTAACAATTCAGCTTATCAAGATGTTTATGATGAAAGTGGTAGCGTAACCTTAGCAAGAGCTATGGTAAGAGCTTTTAAAAATAGTGTTAATTTTAAAAATGTTAGAAAAGGCGATAGTGTAGTATTAATTTATGAGCAAAAAAGAAGACTAGGAAGACTTTTTGGCGATATTAATATCCAAGCAGCTTTAGCTAATATTAGAGGTAAAGAATATTCTGTATTTTTATATAAAGATTCTTATTATAATGCTCAAGGAAAAGAGCTTGAAAATTTCTTTTTAACTAAACCTGTCAAATATACAAGGATTTCAGATCGTTTTACTAGAGCAAGATACCATCCTATATTAAAACGCTATAGAGCACACCTAGGTATTGACTATGCAGCTCCAACGGGTACTCCAGTTAAAAGTGCAGGAGATGGAACGATTAGCTTTGTTGGGACAAAAGGTGGTTATGGTAAGGTTGTACAAGTAAAACACATGTCAGGCTATATGACTTTATATGCTCATCTTAGTCGCTTTGCAAAAATCAAACGCGGACAAAAAGTTAAGCAAGGACAAGTGATTGCTTATGTAGGCTCTACTGGTATGAGCACTGGACCACATTTGCATTTTGGACTTTATCTAAATAATAAAGCAATTAATCCTGAAACTATAGTTAAAATTCCAAAATCAAGCTTAAGTGGAAAAAACAAAGAAGAATTTTTAAAAATGGCAAAAGAGTATGAAAACCGCTTGCAAAGCATTGATGAAAATTATAAAAATCCACCAAAAGAACAAAATATAGAAAATTCTATGGAGCTTTGAGATGATGAATGATTTTTTAGAAGCACAAGAACTTTTAAAAAATACTTTCAAAGATCAAAGTACCTATGAAATCAATGAAGCCTTAAAAACTATTAAAAGGCATGATGAAGAGCTTTATTTAAAAACTCTTAAATCTTTTGATACTTACACACTTGCAAATGTAGCTACTATAACGCCTGAACATATCTTAGAAGATATTTTAGAAAACTTAAGCATTATAAAGATTGCAAAAGCAGTAGAAGAGCTTGAAAGTGATGATGCAACAGACTTAATTAAGCGTTTTGAAGAGCTAAATCCACAAAAAACTTTAGCTATTTTAAACCGCTTAAGTTCAGAAGATAAAGAAGAAATTTTACGCCTTAAAAATTATGATGAAAATACCGCTGGTGCTTATATGCAAACAGAAATTTTCACAGCCTCTATTAATGAAAGTATAGAAAAGGCCATTAAAAGATATAGAATTTTAAAGCATTCAGGACAAGTAGATCAAATTTTTCAAGTTTATATCATAGATAAACAAGGAAAACTTTGCAATGCTATCAACCTAAGCGATCTCTTGCTTTGGGATTTTAAACTAAGTTTTGCAGATATTATTAAAAACAACAATGAAAAATATAAATGTTATAGCATTAAAGATCATGAAGATATACAAAAGGCTATTGATATAGTAGAAGATTATGATTTAAGTGTTTTGGCTGTTATAAATGATGATGGAGTGCTTTTGGGTAGAATTACTTATGATGATATTCATGATTTAATCCAAGAAAATGCAACAGAGCAAATTTATAATTTAGCCGGAGTTGATGCAGATGTTGAAGAAGAAAGTGCTTTTAAAGCAGCTAAAGCAAGAGCTTTTTGGCTCATGATTAATCTTACAACTTCATTAATTTCAGCTAATATCATCAGTCTTTTTTCAGGTGAAATAGAACAACTTGTAGCTCTAGCAGTACTTATGCCTATTGTAGCTTCCATGGGAGGTAACACAGGCTCACAAGCCTTAGCGGTAACAGTTAGAAAACTCTCACTCAATGAAGTAGAATTCAAAGATGCTAAAAAAGTTATATTAAGAGAGAGTGGAATTTCTTTATTAAATGGGCTTATATTTGCAAGCGTTATGAGTATTATAGCTTTTATATGGTTTAAAACAGCCCTTTTAGGACTTGTTATAGCTTTGTCAATGCTAATCAATCTAGCCTTAGCCGGTTTTGTAGGCTCTTTTGTGCCATTAACTTTGAAAAAATTTAAAATTGATCCTGCGGTAGGTTCAAGTGTTGTGATTACTGCAATTACTGATGGTTTGGGTTTTTTCAGCTTTTTACTTTTAGCTAAGATGATTTTATTATAAAAAGGAAAATTGTGTCAAGCATTATATATAAAAAACAAAACATAAAACTCATAGGAAATCAACTACAAATTGGCGATAATGCTCCAAAAGTGACTTTAAAAACTAAAAATCTTGCCTCAGTAGAAATAGCACCACCTGGAAAAACTCAAATTTTACTAACTTTTCCTAGCTTAGACACTCAAGTATGCTCCAAACAAGCTAAAGAAACTAACAAAAGATTGGCATCTATAAAAAACATTGAAGTGATTGTTGTTAGCATGGACTTACCTTTTGCTATGGATCGTTTTTGTGCAACTGAAGGAATTGATAATATCATAGTTGCAAGTGATTTTGCCTTTAAAGATTTTGGCACTAATTATGGAGTATTAATACATGATAGTATATTTGCAGGATTATTAGCAAGATCAGCTTTTGTAGTTAAAGATGAAAAAATAATATACAAACAGCTCGTAAAAGAGCTGATGGGAAAAATTGATTTTAAAGATTTAGAGCTTTTTATACAAAACGATTATCGCTATTCTTTAAATTAACCTTCAAAATTGGTAACTATAAAATCTTCTTTTGGAGCTTCAATAAAGCACGATTTTTCTTTTAAGAAAAGCAAATCTACATGCCCTACAGGACCATTTCTATTTTTACCTATAATAAGCTCAGCTTTTTCTTGCACAGGATTTGGCATAAATTTTCTCTCATAAGTTTTGCCTTCATTTTTGGCTTTATTTTCTCTTTCTTTTTCTTCTTGTTCTCTATAAACCTCATCTCTATATACAAATAAAATCGTATCTGCATCTTGTTCTATAGCGCCACTTTCTCTTAAATCACTAAGCATAGGTCGTTTATTTGCTCTACTTTCTAATGAACGATTTAATTGCGAAAGTGCCACTACTGGCATATTTAATTCTCTTGCTAAAAGCTTTAAACCTCTTGAAATTTCACTCACCTGCAAATGCCTATCATTAAAAGCTGAATTACTCATCATAAGGCCGATGTAATCAACTACGCAAAGCTCAATACTCTCATCTTGAGCCTTGATTTTGCGTAAAATTGAACGAATGTCTGCTATGCTAGCATAACCACTATCATAAATATAAAGATTTTTTTGTGCATATTCATTACAAGCATCACCTACCCTACTCCACTCATCATCGTTTAAATCTGCGATTAGAATTTTTTGCAAAGGAATGGAAGTTTTTGCACTGATTAATCTTTGCATGATTTGCGTAGCAGGCATTTCTAGTGAAAACATCACAACACCTTTATTTTGTCTTAGTGTTTTTTCTATAAAATTTAAACAAATTGTAGTTTTTCCCATGCCAGGGCGTGCTGCGATGATTACAAGATCGCCAGGTTTAAAACCTTTTGTCATTTTATTAAGCTCACTAAAACCTGTATCAAGTCCCAAAATATCTTTATTTTCAGCTTCTTTTTGCTTTTTAAACTCATCCATAAGCTCAGACATCACCATAGTCATATCCTTAATACTATTACTATTTACACGGTTTGTAAGATTAAAAATTTCTTTGCCTATTTCATCTGAGATTTGAGAAATGCTTTTATCTTCATTTACCCTTGTAGGTATAGTATAAGCAAAATTTAAAAGTTGGCGTCTAATGGATTTTTCTCTTAATTCATAAGCGTATTTACTCACATCTGCTATGGAAGTAGTAGCTAAAACTTCAGCTAAAATTTGCTCATCTACTTTTTTATGTTTTCTTATAAAACTTGCACTTATAGGCTCGCCTGCATTCACACAAGCTAAAATAGCTTTATAAATATCTTGATGAGCTTTGAGCGAAAAATCATTAATTTCAATATCCGAAGAAACACTAAAAAAAGAATCTTCACTATATATACAAGAACTTAAAATCGCCCTTTCAAGATCTAAATCAAAATGCTCATTATTTTGACTCATACACACCCCTAATTATAAATTTGCAAATAAATCAGTTGACAAATATCGCTCGGCTGTATCATTTAACATAGTCAAGACTTTTTTATCAGGGTTTTCTAAAGCAATTTTTCTAGCCATATATACATTTGCACCACTTGAAATTCCTGCCATTATGCCATTTTTACCAAGCTCTAAGGCTGTATTTATAGCATCTTCATTGCTTACACAAACTATCTCATCTATGATTTTTTGATTTAAAATTTTAGGGATAAAATTTGCACCTATACCTTGAATTTTATGGCTTGCAGCGGTATTTTGACTCAAAAGTGGCGAAGATGCGGGTTCTAAGGCTATGATTTTGACATTAGGATTGTGTTCTTTTAAAATTTCTCCTACCCCGCTAATAGTTCCACCTGTACCAAAACCTGCTAAAAAAATACCAAGATCGGGTAAAGCTTTTAAAATTTCTAAAGCAGTATTTTTTCTATGTGCATTTTTGTTGTTGATATTTTCAAATTGACTTATCATAAACGAATTTGGAATTTCACTCAAAAGCTCATTAGCTCTATCAAGCGCCCCTTGCATACCTTTGCTTGCTTGAGTAAGCTCTAGCTTTGCACCAAAAAAACTCATCATTTTTCTACGCTCAATACTCATAGACTCAGGCATAGCTATGATAAGTTTAAGCTTTAAGCTTGCACAAATCATTGCTAAAGCTATGCCGGTATTTCCACTTGTAGCTTCTATAATGGTTGTTTCTTGATTGATTTTACCTTCATTTAAAGCTTGTTTTATCATCTCCACAGCCGCTCTATCTTTTATAGAATGACTTGGATTAAAATACTCGCATTTAGCATAAAGATTTGGAGCAAATTCTTTTAAAGAAATAATCGGGGTATTACCTATACAATCTAAGATATTATTATAAACTGACATTGTCTTCCTTTAATATTTTTAAAAACAATATCAAAAGAAAATTAATACTTAACTATGAAGAAAAACGCAAAAGTTTTTTAACTTTTGCGCAAAGAATTATTTTTTAGCTTTTTTAGCAGTTTTAGCAGCAGCAACTGCATCTTTAAGGTTTTTACCTACTTTAAATTTAGCAACTTTAGTAGCAGGTACTTTAATAGTAGCACCAGTGCTTGGCACTCTAGCTTCTCTAGCAGCTCTTTCAGCTACAGAAAATGTACCAAAACCGATAAAGCTAATGCTATCACCTTTAGCTAATACATCAGTAATAGTAGCGATTACTGCATCAGTAGCTGCAGTTGCATCTTTTTTAGTTAGCCCAGCAGTTTGAGCAACTTGAGAAATAAAATCTGCTTTAGTCATAAAAAGCTCCTTGATTAAAAATGATTGTTAAGTTTAACACATTTATCAAGCTTTTGCAAGAGGTTTTCATGCAAAAAAAGCTTTTATTTACACTATTTATCTAAAATACCGCTTGCTTTTATTTGCTCAATTAAAGGATTTAAATCATAATTTTTGATTTTTTCTTCCGTAATTTTAAAATACTCATCCATATTTTCAGGCGTTAAAATGTTTGTTTGGTTTTTAATAGCATCAAGTTGCATTGAATTCATGTCTATATTATAGTGATTTAAGTCTTTATAATTTGCAATATCATCTGCATAATCTAAATCATCAAATCCATATATTTTAACATTTTCAAGTGTTTTTGACTTTAAAATAATATATTTTACCAAATCTACCCATTGTTGGTAATATTGAAAATCAACCTGTGCCATCTTGTGATAAACTCTAGAATAAGTTGGTAAGATTAAAGAAAACTGGACATTTGGATACATTTTAGCATAGTTAAATATGTAAATATCAATATGATTTTTTAAAACATTAAGATCTATACTCGAATAATCATGTATGTAATTTCCATTGTATAATTGCACAATTTTTTTAATATCCTTTCGGACACCCTCTTCTATATTTTTAATCCAATTTCCAATCCCTCCAAATTGTTTTTGTGCAATTGGGCTTTTAATCCATTTTGGTAAATTTTCTAACTCAGTATCATCTCCAACACATTTTTTATTACTAGAAAATTTCAATGCGCAGAAAATAAATTTTTTATTAAGATAAATTTTTAAATCATTATAGGTGTTTTGATCATATAAATAGCTAAAATTAGAAAAATTTTGAAATTTTACATCCATAATTGCAAATTCATCTAAAGATATTACTAAATGTTTAATAGTATGTTTTTTCAATATATAGTCTAAAATAATCTTTCTTTGTTCAAAAGTGCTTCCACCTATTGATAAATTGATAAATTGCCCTCCAAGTTTAGAAGTTGCTTCAAAAGATGAAGTATTTTGAAGCATTGAAGTTCCAAAAATTATAGAATCAAATTTATTGTGATCGATTATACCTTTGGAGCTAATAGTTAAATCATTGTAATACGTTTTTTTTCTAAACCAAGGTTCATGATAAAGCTGCAATGGATCGTACACATAAAGCAAAACTCCTAAAAACAATATAAAAGGCAAAGGTATTAATAAAGAACAAATTACAAATTTTTTATATGATTTAAACATTTTTATCCTTAGAAATTAAAATAAATAAATTCAGTATAAGGAACCACTCCTAAAGTTATCAAAGCTATATATAAAAAAAGCATGACTAATAAAGAATTTATATAACTAGCTTTAAACTTTTCAAGTTTTTCAATACTATTTTTAAACCCAATACATAAAATCATACAAACGATGATGTAAATTAAAGTTTCATTACTACCACTAATTTGCGCTAAAGATTCTTTCATTCTATGCCATTTTATTGGCAATTCCATCCAAGTTATACCAAACATAGCTTTTAAAAGATTTATAGCACCTTGAAGATTTTCGCTTCTAAAAAATATCCACGCAAGGTTAATAAAATTAAAAGTTACAAACCATGCAAATATTTTATAAATGATGCTTTCTTTAAATTTTGCATTTGGGGTTATAAATGAATATATTCTATGAAGTACCATAGCTAGTCCATGCAACACTCCCCATATCACAAAACCCCATCCAGCTCCATGCCATACTCCACTTACAAAAGCCACTATAAAAAGATTTCTTAAATTTATAATCTTAGAAACCCTATTACCACCCAAAGGTATATATAAATAATCTTTTAAAAATTTACCTAATGTTATATGCCATCTTCTCCAAAAATCACTTATATTTAATGCTTTATAAGGAGAGTTAAAATTAATAGGAAGTTTTATACTAAAAAACAAAGCTATACCTATAGCCATATCACAATAGCCACTAAAATCAAAATAAAGCTGAAAAGTATAAGATAAAGAAGTTGCCCAAGCTTCAAAAATATTTAAAGTACCTCCATTTTCAACTATCTTAAACCCTGCATTAGCCCAAAGCGCAAAAGAATCAGCAATATATACTTTCTTAAATAAACCCATAGAAAATATAAATAATCCTTTAGCTATATTTTCCCAATTAATAAGAATAGAATTATTCCAAAGCATACTCTTAAATTGAGGCATCATTTCTTTATGATGTACTATTGGACCTGCTATAAGTTGAGGAAAAAATGTTATAAACAAAGCATAATCTAAAATATTTATTTTATATGTATTTTCACTTTTTAAACTTTCTATATTTGTTCTTTTATAACAATCTACTAAAAAAGCAATTTGTTGAAAAGTAAAAAAAGATATAGCTAAAGGTAGTAATATATGCGGCAAAGGAATATTAAAATCTAGTTGGACTATTTGAAAAAATACATTAAAATTTTCTAAAAGAAAATCAGTGTATTTAAAAAAAGCAAGTAAAGCTAAATTAAAAAACACACCACTATAAAATAATAGCTTTACCCCCCCCCCTATTAAGTAAAATTAAATTTGCAAGATAAAAATTCACACCCATAGAAAGCAATAAAATCAAAACATATTCAACCTTCCAAAAAGCATAAAAAAATAAACTTGCTAAAACTAAAAATAATTTTGCGCTTTGAATATGATTAAATTTTTTAAGTATATAAAATATAATTAAAACTATAGGTAAAAATATAAATATAAATTCATAAGAACTAAAAACCATTTACACTCCTAAAATATTTTTTGCTAAATTTATTACCACTTCAGGCTTTAAATCTTTCATACATTTATGGTGTTTTAAAGGGCAGACCTTTTGCATACAAGGCATACAAGCTAAATTTAAATGTGCTATTTTAGCATTTTCTTGCCAAGGCGAGGTTTGACTAAATTTAGTCGAGCCAAAAATAGCTACCGTTTTCACCCCATAAACTGCACCTATATGCATAGGACCACTATCGTTTGTGATGAGCAAATCAAGCATAGAAATATTTTTACATAAAGCATAAATACTAGTTTTGCCACAAAGATTTTTTGATTTGATACCTTCTTTTAGAAAAAAATACTCAATTTCATCACAAATTTCTCTCTCACTTTCTACTCCAAAGATTAAAATTTGATGAGTTGAGCTAAATTCTTTTGCTACCCTTGCAAAATAGCTCGCTTCCCATCTTTTCGCACTTCCAAAATGTGCACCCGGGTTTATACCTAAGATTTTTTGAGTTGATTTTGCTTTTATAGGGAGTTTTAAAGCATTTGAAGTGGCTTTAAAATTTAAGGCTTTTTCTATGAAATTTAAGTATTTTAAGACTTGGTGTTCTTCTTTTAGAATATTTTTATCAAAATAAAATCTTTTTTTTGCTTTGATTAGATTTAAAATGATCTTGCTTGAAAATGCCGAGCGAAACGAAAAAGCTAGATCAAATTTACCAAGGTTTTTTCTAGCTTTTAAAATTTGCCTATATCTTTGCTTTTTATTTTCTACTAAAATTTGAGCATTTTCAAAGCGTTTAAAAAGCTCTGTGCTTACAAAAGAACCATAAAAAGTAAATTTAGCTTGAGGGTATTTTTCTTTCATAGCATAAATAGCCGCACTAGCCATCACCGCATCACCAAGCCAAGTAGGAAGGTTGATAAAAATATTCATAATTTTCCTTAAAAATAAAAGCTATAATTATATCAAAAAATAAAGAGCTAAAATGAGTCAAATTTCCATCATACTACCAACCTATAATGTGGAAAAGTATATTGCTAGAGCATTAGAAAGTTGTATTAAACAAACTTTTAAAGATATAGAAATCATTGTGGTAGACGACCTTGGCAATGATAAAAGTATAGATATAGCTAAAGAATATGCTAGTAAAGATGATAGGATAAAAATCATACATAATGAAGAGAATTTAGGAACTTTTGCTAGTAGAAATATAGGTGTATTAAATTCAAGCTCACCCTATATAATGTTTTTAGATCCTGATGATTATTTAGAGCTTAATGCTTGTGAAGTTGGACTTGAAAAAATCAAAAATGTAGATATGGTAGTGTTTGATGCATATGTACATAGGGTGAAATTTAAGAAATTTTATAGATTTAAACAAGATGAACTTTTTAAAAAAGATGAATTTTTGGAATTTTTACTTAAACAAAAGCATTTTTGTTGGAGTGTTTGGGCAAAAGTATATAAGAAAAATTTGATTTTAAAAAGTTTTGAGCATGTTGATTTTAAAGAAAAACTTTGTTATGGAGAAGATGTGCTTTTTAACTATATAATTTTTATGCTAAGTGAGAGCTTTTTTGTATCGAAAGAATGTACATACCGCTATGAATTTAATGACAATGGTAGATATGAAAACAAAAATAAAGAAATTTTATGGCAAAATTACAAAGATAAAAAAAGAAGTTTTGAGCTTATAAAAAAGCTCTCGTGTGATTATAAAAAATTTAATGAAAAATTACTTGAAATTTTTGAAATCGATTTAATAAATTTAAAAAATAGATTATAAAATATCAAAAATTGACATTTTTTAAAGCTCTTTGTTCGATTTTTTCTACTAAATTTAGAAAACCTTTTTCTATAAGCTCATCTTTAGTTGTAACTATACTTCTTTGTAAAACTTCCTTTTGAGAGTCTATATGAGCTATGATTAATTTTATCCAATCTAGGTGTTCTTTTATCCAAAGCATTGATTTATTGTAACTATCTTCTTGTGTTTTTGGATTTAACACATAAATTCTTGCTAAATTTAATTCAAATTGTCTGATTAAAGGTCCATTTAACAAACCACAACGATATATGCTAGTTTTAAGTTCATCAATTTGTTTTAATATTAATTCAAACATATGTATAGAATCTTGAATATCTAAATTATCAATATGTAATAAATTTTTATTTATAGATATATTTCTTTCGCATAATTCTTTTTTTAAATTTTCATATTGTTTAATGTTTTTTATAATTTTGAAATATGCTTTTAATAATAATTCATTTTGTTTATTTAAATTTAAATTTTCAAGTTTTGTAAAAGGCTTGTTCAAATCTTTTTTTAATAATTTTTCACATATATGCTTAAAAGGCTTTTCAATAGTTCCATTTATTCTTGCTCCACCCTCAGTGCAGTTGTAAATTTTCATATTCATCTTATTAAAAGTAAGAATATCATTTTCAAGTACTTTCTTAAAAAAAATCCATATAGATGAACTCTCAATATATTTACCACCACCATAAGCTTCAGTTTTTAAATTTTCTTTGTATAAACCTTCATCATCTAAATCATGTTCTCCGTATATATGTCCAATAGCATGCGAAACTTTACTTTCACCATAAGCTAAATCTTGCCCAATAAATATTATATTACTATGTTTTAAATGAACCGATAAATAACAGGCCATATGAGCAACACTCCATCCCATGTTAAAATACCCAAAATCATTTAAAGAACAATATTTAAAAAAATATTCTGGAGTTGAAACTATCATATATTTTCTTTTATTTTTTTCTAAATACTTAATAGTATTTGGATGAGTAACCGATTTAATAACAAATAATATATCTTTATCAAATTCACCAAAATCATTGTTAAAAAATTCACTAGTAAAATCAGTTCTCTCGAGTGAAAAAACATAATCAGGTTTAATATTTGCTTTTGCAAGTATAGGATAAGCACTATCAGCACAAAATATACTGGCTTTGTTTTGGTATTGTTTTAAAAGTGGAAGTTGTTTAGTTAAGCTAGGTCCTGTTGAGACTATTATAGCTGTATCACTTAAATTTTTTCTTTTATTTAATAATTCTTTATAGCTTGGATTGGCTATCATTTTAGGAATATTTTGTGTAAAATGTTTTATACCTCGCAAGGCATCTAATGGATCATCTCCAATAGAAATTATATTTTCTTTTATAGCATCTTGTATTAAAGAATTTAATTTCAAAATTTCTTCTTGATACTTGCCATCATAATAATCACAATGTATCTCTAAAAAATAAGTCCTTAAAAATTTAAATATCAAATTGCTTAAAAACAAATTTTTCAAATCATTGATATTTTCATTATTTGGATCTAGTAGTAATAATCTATTTTCTTTTAATTCCTTAGAAAAATCTATCGCTTTGAACATAGTATAGATTATATTTACATCAGGTTCAAATACTAAAATAACCTTATGATTTGGATTTTGCAAAAGAGCTTTGTATAAAATTCCATTTCCAAAACCATAAAAGAATAATATAGGATATAAAAGATATTTATCATTGTATAAATTTAATGTTTTATTTAATTCTTCTAGCGGCTTATCATAAAGCCTATGCCCCTCCCCCCCCCCATCTATAATATTTATATCTAAATTATCATCACCTTGCACTATTTGATAAGTTTGATTTACTTTTTTTAATTGCTCTTTTAAATTATGATCAAACACTGCATTAATATTATTTTCTAAAATACTCATCAAAGTCCCCATCCATCATCTACTATTATAGTTTGTCCTGTTATAAATTTAGAATAATCTGACATTAAAAATATCAAAGTCCCGCACACATCATTAGCATCTAACATACCTTTGGAAGCACAACACTTTCTATAAGCATCTAAAAACACTTGGGGTTGATTGTCTTTTATACCGCCAAAGGCTACACTATTTACTCTTATATTTGTATTAAAAAGCTCCTTAGCAAGCCAAACACCAAGATGATTAATACCAGCTTTAATCACACTATATTCTAAGGAACTTTGCATAGAAGTTCCTTTATAATTTTCAAATTTAGGTGCATACACACCCATAATTGAGCTTAAATTAATAATATTTCCAAAGCCTTGCTTTTTAAAAAATTTTACCATTATATTAGCTATAAAAATAAAACTAGCTAGATGCAAATTCAAACTTTCACAAATTTGTTCATAACTTGCTTCATAATAAGCAATTTTCCCCCAATCTTTACTCACAGGATAAGCACAATTAACAAAAGCATCAATTTTTCCAAATTTTAAAACAGCTTCTTTTAAACAATCTTCAATTGCTTTATAATCGTTTATATCAATTTTTTTGCTTAAAATGCGTTCTTTATTATTTAATTTTAATACTAAGTGAAATAATCCTTCCTCATTAATATCTGCAATGATAATTTTTCCATTATGTTCTAAACACGCCTTGCTCAAAGCACTCCCTATACGGCCACATGCTCCTATTATAAATACTACTTTATCTTTAATCATTAAAAATCTTCCTGTTTTAAATTAGCCTTTTTGATTAAAAATTCAACTATTTCAAAATCAAACTCACTATCTATATCAAAAGCTGTCTTTTCATCCATTATATACAAGCTCGTATCTTTTCCAAATAAAGTATCATTTTTTAACAATTTTTCCCTAGTAAAAATATAAATACTAGCATTCATATCATAACATTTTGGAGCACTTTGACGCGTAGCGAAATTTCCTTCTTTAGACTTTTTTACCTCATCATTATCTACTTCTATTAGATTAAAATACGGGTTGCGTCTTGCTGGAGTAGCTGTAATTAAATTTGATTTTTTTTCTTGTTTAAAAAGCTCATATGCTTTGCAAATATCTTTACTATTTCGCAAAGGCGCAGAAGCATCAAGATCTATTATGGTGTTAAATTTGATATTAAAATACTCTTCGCTTTTTAATAAAGTATCTTTTATAACAGGCAATTTAGCACTATCATCTTTTGCCAAATTTTCATCTCTTTTGAAAAAAACTTCTCCGCCATATTTTAAAGCAACTTGTGCTATTTCATCACTATCTGTACTAATTACAATATGTTTAAAAAGTTGAGAATTTTTTGCTTGGATTATGCTATAAGCAATTAATTCCAAATCATTAATTTTTCTAATGTTTTTATTTTTAACCCCTTTACTACCACCTCTTGCACATATTGTGCATAAAATATTATTCACTAGATCTCCTTTTGACTTCATCACATAATTTTAAAACATCAAAAGCTTCATAAAGATTGCACACACTACAATCCTTTTCTATAATTTTTTCATGAAGACTTATTAAATTTTTTATCGTATCACTTTGGCATTCTTCCACCTGCAACGAGGTAGTTGTTCCAAAAATGTATAATTTATTATTGACTAAATCTGCCTTATAAGTTTTATCACGAGAATGCAAAACAATCTCTCTTTTTGTAAATTTAGAAAAATAATCAAGTTTGATATGAATTAATTCTTTTTTAGATTTTAAAGATAAAAATGCAAAATCATCACTATTAATTTCAAGTTCAGAAATTTTTAAATTTTGAGCATATAATAATTTTAATTTTTCAAAAAAATAATACGCTAAATCAAGCTCATGGGATAAATCCAATAAAACTCCTCCGCCTAATTCTTTTTTTGCACTATAATTTTGAGTATAATCACAAATTCTCCAGTTTGGTAAATATGATGAGCAATTAAATTCAACAAAATAAATATATTGATCTTTTTGTATAATAGTTTTTATTTTTTCCACTAAAGGATGAAAGCGTAGCAAATAAGCTACATAAATATAATTACCATTGATAGAGTTAAACTCTCTATATTTTTCAAATAAAGGCTTTTCAACTAAAATAGTTTTGCCTTTTACTTTTTTATCGATTGATTCTAAAGTTTCATAGTGATTTATCGTTATAGTTGCTATAACAAATAAATCAATTTCTTCTAACTTTACTTCTTGCAAGCTCTTAAAGCATTGCAAATCATTCTTTTTATAACTTCTTGAAACTACGCTAACTTCATAACCTAAGTGCTTTAAAGCTAAGTAGTGTTTTTTTCCTATACTACCAAATCCTACAATCAAAGCTTTCATTGAAAATCCACAATCGCCTTTTCATATTCTTCAAGTCTTCCTATATCAATCCAATAATCTTGCAATATATAAGAATTTATTTTTAATTTTTTATCTAACAATCGCTTAATCAAATTAGGCATATCCAAATACACATCTTTTTTGATATACTTTAAAACTTCTGGTTCTAATACATAAATTCCAGCACTAACTAAAAATTTCTGCATAGGTTTTTCTTCTATATCTTTTATATCATTGTTAGAAATTTTCACAACACCATAAGGAATTTGTTGCTCAAATTCTCTAAGTACCACACTCATCACTGCTTTACTTTTTTTATGCTCTTGAATAAGTTGATCAAAATCAAGTTTAGTTAAAATATCTCCATTCATAACAATAAATGATTTTTTCATATCTTTCACCAAAGACAAAGCCCCGGCAGTGCCAAGTTTTTGTTTTTCTTTAATATAAGAAATTTCAACACCCCAACTTTTGCCTTCTTGAAAATAATCACAAATAACTTCTTTTTTATAATTTACACAAAATATAAACTTTTTAAAACCTTGTTCTTTGAAATTTAAAACAATATTTTCGAGTATTGGTTTTTTACCTATTTTTAACATAGGTTTTGGAGTATTTTTGGTAAGTTCACCCAATCTACTTCCAAGACCTCCAACCATTAGAACTACTTCATTTTCAAAGCTTTTTTCTTTAAGAATTGAAGCAATAGATTTTATAGCTATGACTTCATTTTCGCTATTTAAGACAGGAAAATCATAAATATCAGTTTGACTAGCTAATTTTAAAAGCTCTTCTTTACTTGTATTTTCTTTAATAGTTAGCGAATTCTTAGTATAAATTGTTTCTATACTATCTTCAAGCTTTTTGCCATTTAATAAAGCTCTTCTAATGTTAGAATCACTAATTACACCTAAAAATTTATCATTTTCTACCACCAAAGCTATTCTAACACGCTCACTACCTATAATTTTTAAAGCTTCTTGTATGCTTGCATTTTTAGCAAGTTTTAATTTTTCAATACTCATTGCATATCCACAAATTTTTTATATAAAATTTTTTCCAAAGAAATATTTTTTAAAATATCCTTTATCATTAGACTTGTATTTTTACCTTCACACTCAAAAGGATTAATGAAATTTTTTAGCTTATCTTGATATTCTTTGGTATTAACATACAAAAACGCTTGTTTTAAATGATAAATATCACAATTTATAATATTATCAGCAAAAATTCTTCCTTCTTGCCTGTTACCTATATTGATACAAGGAATTCTTAAAAAAGGACTTTCGCAAATTCCACTAGAGCTATTTCCTATAAGCATATTTGCTATTTTCATTAAACTTAAGTATCTTTTAGAGCCCAAATTATCAAATAACTTTGCTTTATGAGATTGTTTTATACAATACTCATTTAAAAGCTCATTAATATATAAGCCATTCTCATCAGCATTTGCTTTCGTAAAAATTAAAGTAGAATTTTCCAAATTATCTAAAAATTCAAGCAATAATTTTATTTCTTTTTTAACGCTTGATTTTTGTATCGTTTGAGGATGATAAGTTATTAAATATATATTTTCATCAAATATCAAATTCAATTCTTTTTGCAAATCTTCCTTGTTTAAAAAATTCATATTATTGATATTTTCTCCCCCTAGAGAACCTACATTAAAAACTCTATCTTTACTTTCTCCAAGTTGCAAAATTCTATTTGCATAAGTTTGAGTACTAGCAAAATGCAAATGCGCCATTTTACTAATAGCATGCCTAATGCTATCATCAATAGCTCCCAAGGTAAGCTCACCTCCACAAAGATGCGCTAAGGGAATTTGCATTACCAAACAAGCGCTAGCACAAGAGAGTATTTCATATCTATCGCCTAATATCACCACAATATCAGGTTTTAATTCTTCAAAAGCTTCACAAAGTGAAATTTGTAAAAGCCCCATACTTTTACAAATACCTACGCCGTCATTGTTATTAAGCAAAATGGAAATTTTTTTATTTACTTTAAATTCTTTTTCAATCTCTTGATAAGTAAAACCAAAATCTTGACTTAAATGAGCTGCTGTAACAATAAGCTGCAAAGTTAATTCATTATCTTGTTCAATGTATTTACATAAATTTCTTAACAAATACCATTCAGCCCTAGTGCCACTAATAACACAAATTTTTCTATTCATCAATTAACTCATCTTCAGCATAATCTCTACTAGCAATTTTACCTAAATATTTATCATATTTCATACCACAAATTCCATCCCCCGGTCGCTTTGTGGTAAGATTTTCTTCACTAAAACATTCGCCCTTTTTTATAACTTTTTTAGCTACAAGAGATTTTCTAGCAATGGCTTTGTTTTTAATTTCGCTTTTGCTTGGAATTTTAACACCATTTCCAAAAGCTTGTTCTAGCTCTCTTATGGATTTAATCATAGCTTTTAATTCTTCAGGTTCTAAGGAAGCTTGATGATCAGGCCCTTGCATACTTTTATCTAAAGTAAAATGTTTTTCTATCACACAAGCTCCCATAGCTACAGCTGCTATAGGTATAGTTATACCCAAAGTGTGATCAGAATATCCTACGGGCAAACAAAAGGCTTTTTTTAAAGTTTGCATAGCCCTTAAATTTACATCTTCAAAAGGTGTAGGGTATTCTGTATTACAATGTAAAATAATGATTTTATCTCTTTGAGTACCATTTTGCACCAAAATATCTAAAGCTTTTTCAATCTCACCTAAAGTAGCCATTCCTGTTGATAAGATGATATTTTTATTAAAACTAGCAATTTTTTTCAAGTAAGGAAGATTAGTTAATTCTCCGCTTGGAATTTTAAAAATTTCTATATCAAATTTTACAAGCAAATCAATACTTTCTAAATCAAAAGCAGTGGAAAGAAATTTAATATTAAATTTTTTACAATGTTCTATTAAAATTTCATGATCTTGTTTAGAAAGTTCTAATTTTTTAACCATATCAAACTGGCTTTGATTTTCATCAGTAGCTTGGAGTTGATACTCTGCTTTTTTGGCATTTTTACTTATACAATTTTCAGCTACAAAAGTTTGAAATTTTACAAAATCAGCCCCAGCTTCACTGGCTACTTCTATAAGCTTTTTAGCTAAATTTATATCACCATTATGATTAACTCCAGCTTCTGCTATAATTAAGGTTTTTTTCATGATATTTTCACTTTTTTGTATCATGGGACAAATATCTCAGCTACCCCGTCAATTGCTATTTTATTTTTTATTTTACAAAATGTTTTAAAATAAATTCTTTTTTTAGCAATATTAACTTTAATCACTTCAATTTCAGCTTCAACCTCGTCTCCAATATAAACCGGCCTCTTAAAATTAAGATTTTGAGAAACATAAACACACCCTTTACCTGGTAGTTTTGTGCCAAATAAAGAAGAAAAAAATGAAGATACAAAAAATCCATGTGCTATTTTTTTCTTATATCGACTCTTCAAAGCATATTCTTCGTCTATATGAATTGGATTTACATCGCCTGATAATTTTGCAAAATTTTCAACATCCAAATCTGTTATCACTCGAGTACAAGAAGCCTTCATTCCTATATGTATTTTATCAATATTAATCATATTTTATATTCTTTTCTTTAAATTTTCTTTATTTAATTTTATCGCAGGGTTTCCAAAAACTACTTCATTGTCCTTTATATTCTTTGTTACGACAGATCCAGCTGCAATTGTAACATTATTTCCAATCACTAAAGGTTTGTCATTTTTACCTTGATGAATAATAGCTCCTGTTCCAATATATACATTATTACCTATAATAACATTACCATTGCATTTTACAGAAGGCGCAAATGTCACATTATTACCTATAACACAATCATGAGCCACATAACTATAAATATTAGCTTGAAAGTTAACACCAATTTTGCAATTGGAAGTTAAAGTAACGAAAGGACAAATAATAGCTCCTTCTAAAATGATAGACTGATTTGATATGAAAGATTTAGAACTTATAAAACTAAAAACACCGATTTTCATTTTTTTAATTTTATTATAAACAATACCACGAATTTTAGGATTTGATATTGCAATTATTACACTGTCATTTTCCTTGAAATGATAAAAATCCTCACATCCTAAATATGGAGATTGAAAATTATATTTGTTATATGTTTCATTTGTTATATCAAAATAACCATCTACCCCCCCCCATTGTGTATATTATTTAACTTATTATCATAAGAAATGTACTCTGTAATTTCATAAGCAAAACTGCTAGCTCCAATTATATATTGACTCAAAATATACTCCTTTTTATTATAGAAATTAAATATTATAAATATCACTTTTATATTTTTTTAAATTTAAAGGTTTACTAAACCACTCTATAGTTTGAGCTAAACCTTTTTCTATATCATATTGTGGTGAAAAGTTAGTAAGGCTTTTGATCTTGCTATTGTCACACCATAGCCTAAATACTTCACTATTTTCGGGTCTAACGCGTTCATTTTCTGTGATAAATTCTACATTTGATTTCATAAGTTTTTTAATGAGTTCTAAAGTATCTTTTATGCTTATTTCATAATTTGATCCTATATTTACCACTTCACCTATAGCCTTTTGGCATTTAGCTAACTCTAAAAACCCTAAACAAGTATCTTTCACATAATTAAAATCTCTAGTAGGACTTACATCTCCAAGCTTTATTTGTTTAGCTCCATTTGCAATTTGAGTGATGATAGTTGGGATCACCGCCC
This sequence comes from Campylobacter sp. CNRCH_2013_0671h, assembly GCF_025773055.1. NCBI lineage: Bacteria > Pseudomonadati > Campylobacterota > Epsilonproteobacteria > Campylobacterales > Campylobacteraceae > Campylobacter > Campylobacter sp. CNRCH_2013_0671h. The sequence goes on along the minus strand of NZ_JAKMTG010000003.1, from coordinate 92,326 downwards.
TTGCGCTTTGCCTTGGGCCATAGGTATTAAAAGGTCTTGCTATGGTCAGTGGGAGATTGAAAGCATTATAAAAACTCATTGCCATAGCATCAGCACCTATTTTGCTTGCTGAATATGGACTTTGTGCTTGCAAAGGATGTTTTTCATCAATAGGTACATACAAAGCCGTACCATAAACCTCGCTTGTACTTGTATGAATAATACGCTTTACATTATTTTCTAATGCACTTTGGCAGATATTTAAAGTACCCTTTATATTAACATCTACATAACTATCTGGAGCAACATAAGAAAAAGGTATGGCTATTAAAGCTGCTAAATGGAAGATGATTTCTACATCTTTAGTGATATTTTTACAAAAATGTGGATCTCTAATATCTCCACAAACTACTTCAATATCTTTTAAACACTCTATATCTTCAAGCCAACCCCAATAATTAAAAGAATTATACTGGCTTAAAGCTTTAATCTTATAACCATAAAACAAAGAATTCTTGTCTTTAGTTTGTGTATAAAGCATTTCAACTAAATGCGAACCTATAAAACCATCTGCACCTGTGACTAATATATTCTTCATTATAACTTCTCATATATTTTTTGTGCAATAATAACATTTATATAAAAAATAAAGCAATTTTATGGCAAAATTACCAACATAAAAAGCAAAGTTTAAAATGCATTAAAAAATTAGCTAGTGTTTTTTCATATAAGCATTTTAATGGAAAAATATTAGAAGTTTTAGAAAAAGAAATTTTAGGGTTAGAGAGTAGAGTTTGAAAAAAATAAAAGTTTTTATCATCAATCTAGAACACTCAAAAGATAGAAAAAATTTTATGCAAGAACAAATTCAAAAACTCTTCGCGTGTAATCCAAATTTAAAAAATCAACTAGAATTTGAATTTTTTAAAGCCATCGATGGTTCTAAAAATGAGCATTTGCAATTAAAAGTCACTTCCCATGGTGGTGTCAATTTGCACTTGGGCGTGAACTTAGCGATAGTGAAAAATCATGCTTTGCATCTCATTATAGTTTATGGGAAAAATGCCAAGAACTTAATAACCCCATCATCATTTTAGAAGATGATGTCATCTTTAGCGATGAGTTTTTAAACAACTCAAATATCATTGAAAAATTACTAAATAACTATGAATACATAAGATTTTATTACCTTTTTGATAAAAAAATACACCATTTAAATAATAATTTTTATATAAGTTACGAAAATATTGGTGGCACGCAAGGATATTTTATACACCCAAATGCTGCAAAAAAGTTTATTGAAAAAGCGAGATATTGGTTTAAGCCTGTAGATGATTATATGGATATGTATTATTATAATAAAATACAAAACATTATATATAAACCATTTTTGCTTGACTTAAATCATGTAGAAACTACTATAACACAAAGAAAAAAGAAACTTAGCATACCATCTAAAATTATAAGAGAAATTATAAGATTTTATTTTTTGATTTTAAAATTTACATATAATAAAAAACATCTTAAACAATAAAACCTTTGATAATTCTTTCAACTTTATTCAAATCTTTTTCACTATCTATATCCAAACTAGCTTTTTCATCCATTATATAACAACTCGTTTTTTCTTGCAAAAAAGTTGGGTTATTTAAAAATAAATTTGACTTTACTATATAAATTGCACCATTACTCATATAAGTTTTTGGTAATTTTTGCCTAGGCATAAATGGATATTTGTTATTACAAATTCCTTTTAAGTTGCCATTATCATCTATAAAAGCTTTTAAAATTTTATTATCGCATTCTACAACACTTATTAATGCATTTGAGTTTTCATTTTTAAATTTTAAAAAAGCTTCGTCTATATGTACATTTGTCCTTAAAGGGGAAGTGGGTTGTAATAAAACAATATTTTCATAATCTTTGTAAAAACTCAAGGTATGTAATACAACCTTATCACTAGTTGTATCATCTAACGCTAACTCTTTAGGTCTTTTTAACACATCTACACCTTGAGTTTTTCCATATTCTAATATATCACTACCATCGCTACTTAAAACAATTTTATCTACATACTTTGAATTTTTTGCCGCATTGATAGTATAATACAACAAAGGCTTATTGTGTAAAAGAGCTAAATTTTTATTTTTTATACCTTTTGAACCAGCTCGAGCAGGTATTATAGCTAAAGTCATTTTTTATCCATAAATATTTTTTGCTTGTTTATAGTAAATAAAATATTATTTTTCAATAACCTATAAAATTGCTCAGAACTATTTAAAATTTCTAGTCTTTTGTTTATAATATTAGTGCATTTGCTAGTATTTAAAATAGCTTCTAATATATCCTTTTCCTCTGCATTTACTCTTATTGTTTTATTAATGTCAGTTCTACCATCTTGTCTTGAGCCAACTAAAATTCCATTTACATTAAGATATAAAGCTTCTTTTATTATACAACTTGAATTTCCTATGATAAAATTGGCATTTTTTAACAAACTTATAAAATACTCAAATCTTAAAGAAGGAAAAATTTTAAATCTTTCATTATTTTTAAGCCTTTCATAATTTTGCAAAATCAACTCAAATCCTAAATCATTATTTGGATAAATAACTATATAATTTTTCTCACTTTTTATAAGAGCATTTACAAATTCTTCACTTTGTTTATATAAAGAGTTTATTTCGGTTGTAATTGGATGAAATATAGCTATGGCATAATTTTTAAATTTTATATCATAATATTTTTTTGCTTCATCTAAAGATATAGTATTATTTAGCAATTCTAAATCAGGAGAACCTATAATGAAAATGGATTTCTCATCTTCACCCATTTGTATTAATCTTTTTTTTGCTATTTCATCATTTACTAAATGAATATGTGCTAATTTACTAATAGCGTGTCTTAAGCTCTCATCTATAGTTCCTGAAAGCTCTCCGCCTTCTATATGTGCCACTAAGATATTATTTAAACTTCCTACTATAGCAGCAGCTAAAGGCTCTACTCTATCACCATGCACTACTATCAAATCAGGCTCTATCTCATGTATAAATTTAGAAAAACCATCTATTGTTGATGATAAAGCCTTATCCATCTGATAATACTTATCGTGATTTATATATTTATATATATTTTTAAAACCACATTTTTCTATTTCCATATAAGTAGAGCCAAATTTTTTACTCATATGCATACCGGTTACAAATATAAATAATTCAAATTCATTTGAATTATCAACTTTCATCATTAGTGATTTTATTTTAGAAAAATCAGCTCTAGTTCCACTAACAAAAACTATTTTTTTCATTCAAAATCATCCCATGTTAGTTGTATATTATTTTTTATATCTTTTTTTGCTCTTTTTCCAAGTATGGCTTCAAAATCCTTTGCACTTATGCCACCTTTTGAAGGTCTTTTTACCCAAATATTATCCATAGATAAAATTTCACCCTTTTTTATATCTTTTATACTTACTACACTAGCAAATGCAAAATCAATGGTCACTTGCTCTTCTTTTAAAGGATTTTTATTATTATCGCCTCTTAAAAGCACCATTTCTTGTGTTTGATTTATAAGATCTTTTAAAGTGCTTTCATCCATAGAGCAAACTATATCAGGGCCTTTTCTATCCATAGTATCCGTAAAGTGTCTTTCTAGCACACTTGCTCCAAGAGCTATTGCGCCTATACATGCAAGATTGTTTGTGGTGTGATCACTGAGTCCATAAAGACAATTAAATTCTTTATATAGTTCTAACATAGCTTGTAATCTTACTAAGTGTGATGGGGTTGGATATAAATTTGTAGTATGAAGTAAAACAAAAGGTATTTCATAATCTCTAAGTATTTTAACTGTGGGTTTTATACTTTCTATGCTATTCATACCGGTACTTATAATCATAGGTTTTTTAAATTGTGCTATATGTTTTATTAAAGGATAATTATTGCATTCACCCGAGCCTATTTTATAAGCACTTACACCCATATCTTCTAAACGATTTGCAGCAGCTCTGCTAAATGGAGTGCTAAGATATACTAAACCTTGCTTTTCTACATACTCTTTTAAAGCTAGTTCATCTTTATAGCTTAATGCACATTGTTCCATAATCTCATAAATGCTAATATTTGCATTACCTGGTATAACATTTTTAGCTTCTTGACTCATTTCATCTTCGACTATATGAGTTTGGTGTTTTATTATCTTAGCTCCTGCTCTTTTGGCTGCATCTACCATAAATTTTGCTATCTCTAAACTACCATTATGGTTTATGCCTATTTCAGGGATTATCAAAGGATTTTTCTGAGAAATAGTTAATTTTTCTATTTTTATTTGCATATTTTTCCTTTAAGTAGTGTTTTATGTCACTTGGAAGATGGAATAAGTCTTTAAATAGCTTATAATATATATTTTGTTTAAATTTTGAATTTTGATTTTGTATCCTGTATATGGTATTTTTATATTCGGAATTTGGTATCAAAATATCATTTATATAATTACTCGGTTTATTTTTTAATATGAAATTACTATTCTCTATAGGTGCTAAATCTATATATTTACTAATTAGGCTATTTTCATTTAAGGTATAGAAATTAACTTCATATTGCTTCTTCAGCATTTTTAAAGCTTGCAAATCAAATTCTTTAGAATGTCTTTTATTGCTGTCACCAATTTCAAACTCTGGAATTAATTTTAAGATATTGTTATTGTTATTTTTAAATACATATATATTATTTTTATCATCATAAAAATCGATACCTGTCAAATATATATTTTTATATCCTAAAGCAACAGCAGCAGCACACATATAAATTCCAGAAGTTATTCTTTTGTTTTCATAAATTTCATTGTATTTCACAAATGTAAGAAAATCATTTATTTTAGCTAATACTTCATGTCCTAATAATGCATCACAAAAATAACTAGGAAATAATTTTATAAAACTCTCATCATCTATTAATGGCAAATTAAAAGTGGAACATATTATATTTTCTATATTGTATTCTTTATTTTGTATAAGTTGCTTTGTTGTATAGTATTGCTCAAAAAATACAAAAGAATTAAAAAAAGCATATTTTACATTTCTACCTACAAAATATCTATCTTCAAAATAAAATTGATTACATCTAAAAACATCAAATTCTTTTGGTAATCTTTTATAATTTATCTTTTTTAAACTAGGTCCATTGCCACAAATTACAGCATTACCCCCCCCCTGCATTTATATTACCCTTCATTATTGATTCCTTTTTTTATAGTTTTATAATATTAAATGATATTTTGCTATAATTTTTAGAAATAAATAAAAGAGTATATATGAATAATCCTTTAATATCAATTATACTACCAACTTATAATGTAGAAAAATATATTGCTAGGGCATTAGAAAATTGTATTAACCAAACTTTTAAAGATATAGAAATCATTGTAGTAGATGATTGTGGAAGCGATAAAAGTGTAGATATAGCTAAAGAATATGCTGGCAAAGATAATAGAATAAAAATCATACATAATGAAGAAAATTTGAAACTTTTAAGAGCAAGATATGAAGGTGTTAAAGTAGCAGCTTCACCTTATATTATGTTTTTAGATCCTGATGATTATTTAGAGCTTAATGCTTGTGAAGAATGTGTTAAAATTTTGAATAAAAATAATAAGATAGATTTAATATTTTTTGATGCATTTGTGTTAAACAACAATAGTAAAATAGAAAGAAAATTAAATTTTCAAGAAAAAAGCTACATAAAAAAAGATTTTTTAAAAAAGCTACTAAAAACCAAAAATCTATTTTGGACAATGTGGGGAAAAGTCATAAAAAAAGAATTATATCTCAAAGCTTTTAGTCTAATACCACTGGAAAAAAATACCAAAATTAATATGGCTGAAGATGTTTTATTATATTATCCTTTAATAAATATCTCAAATGCTATATTTTATTTGAAGAAAAATTTATATAATTATCAAATAAGCAACTCCTCTATAACCGGAACCTTAACATCACTAAACATAAAAACAAATATACAAGAACAAGATAATGTTACAAATCTTCTAAAGAAGATACAACATAACTATAATTTTAATCTAGCTTTGCTGTTTTTAATTAATTATTTTTTATTGATTGAAAAATATGTATTATCAGGTAAGAAAAATTCTCTCTATTTTAAAATCAATATTTTTTTTAAAAAAAATCAATTTAAATTTTATCGCTTTCTAAAGATGTAAGCTTTTCATATATTTGCTTTAATACTTTATATTTTAACATTTCAAAGTCTATTTGATCTTTTAATTTTTCTTTATAATCCCTAATAAATTCATCTAAACCAATCCAAGCCAATTGATTGTAATCATTTTTTCTGTAACTTTTAATAAATGGAAAATGATAATTATTAAGTTCTGTATAAAAGAAAACTTTTTTTTCAAAAGATAAAACTTCATAAGATTTTGCAAATTTTGATTTAATATCAACTATATTCCAATTAAAACTATCCCCCTTAATTAATACTTCTTTCCAAAATAAATTAGTATTTTGTATCAATAAGCAATCTCCCGGGGCTCTTAAAATCATTCCATCTTTATCCCGATAAACATAAAAATTCCCATCGTTAAATACAAAATCTATTCTAGAATAACTAACCACATGATAATCTTTTTTGGGTATATAAAAACTCTTATATAATTTTTTAGCATCATAGTAATGGTCCACATCTATTTTTATAAGCCATTCTCCTTGAGGAATAAAGCTTGCAACATAATTATAATAGCTATAAAGTTTATTTTCTTCACCTTGCGGATTTTCAATTTGTACTTCGTAAGGATATTTTACTGGTATAAAAGAAGGATATTGCTTGCAAAATTCTAAAATAATCTCCTCGCTTCCATCAGTACAATCATTATATCCTATAACACCTCTTTGCACAGCAGGTAATATGCTTTCTAAAGAAGCTCTTAAGGTGATAGCTTCATTTTTCACTCTTATAAAAGCCCAAGGATTTAAAGGAGATTTTGGATCTTTTGAATTCAAATCAAAATCAAAAAAACCTTGATGTTTTTTCACACCATAAATAGCTCTGTTAATCTCGAGAAAATAATTATTAGAAAACAAGTTCATTTTATTTACTAAATCTTCATTTAATATAGAATTTACTTTTTGTAAAACAATAGTCTTATTGTCTAAAAAAAATCTTATTTTTTTTCTCACATAACTTATAGGTATAAAAAATAAAAATATCTTTATAATCACTTCTCTCGTTTTCATACTCTCTTATTTTTCTTTTTTAGATATAATACAAAAAACAACCAAGTGAAAGTGTATATGAATAATCCTTTAATTTCCATTATTATACCGATATACAATGTAGCACCATACCTAAAAGAATGTCTAGATAGCGTTATCAATCAAAGCTATAAACATTTAGATATTATTTTAATAGATGATGGAAGTGATGATGGAAGCTTAGATATAGCTTTAGAATATCTCAATAAAGATGAAAGAATATTTTTAATCTCTAAGGAAAATGGAGGATTGAGTTCGGCAAGAAATATGGGATTAGAATTTATAAAAGGAACTAAACTTAGAAGCTTTTTTGAAGATGAGAAAAAACAAGATATAATCTCTTTTGCCTCAACTCATACCTTTGACAAAAATACAAAAATAATTAACAAAGAAACTATAAAATCAAATTTTATACCTATTCAAAAAAGATACATAAAAACAAATATAGAAAATATAAATGATTTATTAGTGCAAGAGCTACCAAATTCTATAATTCACTTTTTAGATTCAGATGATTATTTTTTAAATGACTGTATAGAGCTTTGCGTGAAAGAAATGTTTGAAAAAGATTTGGATATTTGTGCACATGGATTTGAAGAATATCATGAAGAAAATTCTTGTTTTTTAAAAAAACCGCCAACAGACCTAATACAAAAAAGTAAAAAAATATTTTTTAATACCGGTATAGAGCTATTGCAAGAAAATAACTTTTTTCAGTTTTATTTTGCTTGGCAAGGAACTTTTAAGGCTAAAATTTTAAATCAATATAATCTTCGTTTCACTCATGGAATTTATCATGAAGATCATGATTTTGGAACTATATTGTTTTGCTTGGCTAAAAAAGTTTTTTATATCAATACAACCTTAATGATATATAGAATTAGAAAAGGCTCCATAACAAATATCCAAAATACCTTAATACCACAAAAATTACCTAAATATCTAGAGCCGCTAAAAGAGCATTTTAGCGATTATAAAGAGCTTAGAGAATATTTTCACCTATACTGCCTACTAGTTATTTTTTTAAAAATACAAAAATTTGACAATCAAACCTCTTTTTTAAAAAAATCATCAAAAAGTTATTTGTACTCTATAGCACAAAAGAAAATTACAAAAGATCCTCTAAAAATCCGTGAGAATCTATATAAGTACTTAAAATTTGTTAAATTATATAAACTATATTACATAATTAGATTATGCATTAGACATCCAAAAAAAATAATCTCATTATTTAATAAAACTCGATAATAATCTAAATATTTTATATTGAATCTTTGATATCTTATAAGATTTTAAATCTTTAAGTTTTCTCTGAACACACAGTGGGTCTTTGCTAAATTTTTTTATCTTAAATGCATTTTTTATATAAAAATATAAAATAGCTTTTTTTAAAAACAAAGAGATGGTTTTATCTTGATAACTATTAATAAAATTAATTAGCTCTAAGGCTATTAACACCCAACTAGAATATCTAAAATATTCCTTTGCTAAAAATGCATCTCCATTAAAAGCATCTAATATATTTCTAAAATGAGGAAGTATGTTATCTTTAATGATTATCTTATCTTGATTTGTTGATGAATTTGTTCGAATTCTGTAATAATAAAATACTTTAGGGTAAACATAAATACTCTTAGCTTGTGAAAAAAGCAAAATTCCAAATAAATGATCTTCGGCAAAAATACCATCTTTAAATTTTATTTTTTTATCTATTATATGATTAAAATTTATCATACCTGAACAAGCAAAAGAAAAATCTTTCATCTTGCTTCTTGCTAAATGTCGCAACCATTCTAATGGAGTAATCTTTTTTTCTTGTTTTATATTAATATCTTTTAATCTACTACTTTGACTTTGATTTTTACAAGATATTTCATAGTATTTTGCTTCATCAAACCACACCACTTCTACCCCATCCATTCTAGGTACACATTCTTCTATGCAGTTTAATTCCCAATAATCATCAGAATCTAAAAAGATAATATAATCTATAATAGGATAAGTAAAGTTAGTTAAATCTTGTTCATTATTAAAAGCTTTATAGCTTTTATATACAGTATATATTTCATAAGAATTATTACCTTCTATATTAAATTCTATTAAAGAATTTTCTTTTAAAGCTTGAGTTTTGTTTTTGAGTTTATATTCTCCACTAAAATATTCTATGCCTACATTTCTAGCTGTACTTTGTCCACCATTTTTTTTATCAAAAAGAGTTATTCTTTTATCTTTTAGAGTATATTCTTTTGCAATATTGAGTGAGTTTTCATCTGTACTACCATCATTTACGAGTATGATTTCTAAGTTAGTATAGGTTTGATTGATTACACTATCTAAACATTCTTTTAGATATTTTTCTACATTGTATATGGGGATTACTACGCCTACGGTTTTCATATATACATAACCTTAATTATTTTTGATATTATATCAGAAAAACTTTTGAGGAATATATATGCAAATACAACAAAACAATTCTTTAATTTATAATACTTTAACAAAAAAACTAAGCTCATTTATACCTATAAAATCAATAAGAAGAAAATTAAGAAATCATATTCAATATAAGTTAGAACACCCCAAAGTGGCTAATTATCTTTTAAACAACTATATAAACCCTTTTTTAGATGGGAAAATTCCTCATTTTAATTTTGAAAAAAAACATCATTTTAAAAATGATAAAATTATTTGGCAATTTTGGTATCAAGGTAAAAATCAAGCTTCGCCTATGATACAACAATGCTTTAACTCTGTACAAGAACAAATGAAAGATGACTACACAATCATCATTCTAGATAAAGATAATATAAAAGATTACCTTGATTTTCCATCATTTGTTATAGAAAAATTAGAAAATAATTTTTTTGGAGAAAAAACTATAACTTTTTTTTCAGATCTTTTAAGAGTATGCTTACTTGCAACTTATGGAGGTATATGGTGTGATGCAAGTATATTTTTAAGCTCTAAAATTCCTAGTGAACTTTGTAATAAAGATTTTTTTATCTTTGAAAGATCAAAAACAAAACCTAGTAAAGAGAAATTGAAAAATTTTATCAAAAGTGGGTATTTTTCTTATGGATATTTTAACTGGAATGATGATTTTAAGGTTAAAATGCTAAGTAGTTTTATGATAGCCAAAGCAAGCAATACTTTTATTCAAACTCTAAAAGATATTTTAATAAATTATTGGAAAAATGAGCAATCAAATGAAAATCACTATTATTTTGTACTGCATATCATATTTGAACTTTTAAAAGAACATGGCTTTGTAAATGATACCTATAAAAATATGAGTGATATAGAATGTCATTTATTACAATTTAGCGCCAAAGAAAAATTTAATCCAACTCTTTGGGAAAAAATTCAAAAGCAAAGTTTTTTACACAAACTCACGCATTTTAAATCTATAAAAAAAGATTCAATGATAGATAAAATCATTTTGCAAAGTTGATTTTATCTAAAAATACCTTTTATTTTTTGCCAAATTTTCCAAAGATCATAAGGAATTTTTGTTTGGATAAAAGGTTTTATTATAGGTAATTTTTCTTTTAAATTTAAAGGATCTTTTTTAAATTTTTTAATCCTCAAAGCCTTTTTTACATAAAAAGGCAGAAAGGTTTCCTTTATAGCTTGAAAATTTTCATTTTTTTGATCTTTAAAAAATTCTATCAACTCTAAAGCTGTTATCATCCTACTTGCTGCTTTTAAATAGTTTTTTGCCTCTTTAGCATTTTCTCCAAAAAATTCATATAAGTCTTTAAAGTACTCTGATACATTTGCCTTTGTGACTTTCTTATCATGATTTGATATACTATTTGCTCTCAAACGGCACAAATACAATCTTTTTGGCAAAATATAAATATTATTAGCACAGCTAAATAAAACCATACCAAAATGAATATCTTCATTGATGATTTTGTTAATAAATTTAAGTTTTAATTGTTTTAAAAATGAAAAATCTATCATACCACCCCAGCTAAACGAGATATCCCTTGAACCTACTTTTATAGCTTGCTTAGCATAGTCTCTTGGAGTGATAGTACATTCTTGAGTGAAATTAAATATATTCATCCTTGTTTTTTGACCCTTATCTTCTATACCATCATCATAAATACAAGTATGGTCAAACCATAATACATCTACATTTTGCATTCTTATAACACACTCTTCTATGCAGTTTAACTCCCAATAATTATCAGAATCTAAAAAGATAATATAATCAATCTTTGGAATTTCTAATTTATCATCTACTAAAGCATTTTTATATTTATAAATTTTATAAATATTTTGTGGGTTATTGCCAACAATCTTAAAAATATTTAATTCATTTTCTTTTTCAATATATTGTATTTCATATTCACCATAAAAAAATTCTATACCTACATTTCTAGCACTACTTAAACCACCATTTTTTTTATCAAAAAGAGTTATTCTTTTATCTTTTAGAGTATATTCTTTTGCAATATTGAGTGAGTTTTCATCTGTACTACCATCATTTACGAGTATGATTTCTAAGTTAGTATAGGTTTGATTGATTACACTATCTAAACATTCTTTTAGATATTTTTCTACATTGTATATGGGGATTACTACGCCTACGGTTTTCATGCCTTATCTCCAAGTTGTTTTTTCATTTTTTATAGTTTCAAGATAAATTTGATGATTGATTTCAAGCATATTTTTACTATTTTCTTCATGGTAGATATGATAAGCCAGAGCATTAAATTTAAGCCTTTTAAACACTCCCTCATTAAATAAAAATCTAGCTACAAACTCACTATCTTCCCTGCCCCAACCTATAAATTTTTCATTAAAACCTTCAATGGCTTCAAAATCACTTTTATAAAAACTCATATTGCAAGTTTTACTACCTTTAACAAGCTGTGATTTTTTAAAAAATTTCTTAGTTAGTTTTGAAAATTTATATATACATTTAGCTAAAAAAATATTTCTTTGATTTTTAAAACCTTTTTTATTAAATGTCAAACTAAAATCATTTTTGCTTAAAAGTTCTTTGCTTTCATTTTCATTTAAAATAGTTCTTGAGCCTTGCAAAATAGTCTTTAAACTAGCAAATTTTAAATGATCACTAATGAAGTTTTTTTCTAAAATCATATCACCATCGATTAAAACAATATATTCACTATTTGAAGCTCTAATCGCTTTGTTGCGGCTTGCCGCAGCACGAAATCCCTCATCTTCTTGCCAAATATGCTCTAACTTACAAGGAAAATCCTTTTGATAAGCTTGTATAAGCTTAGCCGTATCTTCCCTGCTTCCATCATCAGCTATTAAAACCTCATCTGGTAAAGGCTCTAAGTTTTTAACGCTATCAAGCACCAAAGCAAGCCTTTCTTTTTGATTATAGGTTGTGATGATTAAAGCACAAGTTTTTGGCTTTTGTTTTTTTAACTCATATAATTTCATATATTTAAAAAAGGCCCCAAGACCATTGCAAGTACTTATGATAAAGCCTTTATAGCCATAAAAAATCCCTTTTTTCAAAACATAATTTCTAAAAAAAGTCCAAATTCCTCTTAGCAATGCCTTGCAAACACTACTTTCTCTGTGTAAATTTTGCAAAGCCCAAAGCTTAGAGTATTTTTGAAGCTTATCTAGCAAACTATCGATATCATCAAACGCAAAATGTCTCAAACCATTTTGCAACTTAATCTTTTTGCTATCTTCATGTAAAATCAAACTCTCATGCACCAAATTTTCATTAAAACTAGTATGGGTTTTATTAAACACTCGCATTACATGATCAGGCCACCATCCACAAGCTTTAATCCACTCTCCATTATATAAATTTTCTCTTGGTAAAGCTATGATATCTTCTTTATTAGGCTCAATTTGCCCTAATTCTTGTAAAAATTCTTTCTTAGTAAGCTCATCTGCGTCAATATTAAAAATCCAATCATTACTAGCATAACTTATGGCTAAATTTTTCAAAGGTCCAAAACCTATAAATTTATGCTGATAAATCTTGATATTTTTATAACTTTTACTAAATTCATAAGCAATTTTTAAAGTATCATCATTGCTATCATTTTCTATCAAAACTATCTCGCCAAATTCTTGCAAAGATTCCAAGCAAGCTTTTAAAGTTTTTTGAGCATTTTTAACAATCATTATCACACTAATTTGCTTTAAATCCATTTTATACCCTATAAATATAATTCATGATTGTATCTTTTAAATCTCTTATGAAAGAAAAAATACTCATCAGGTTTAAATTTAATCATCTCTTCACAACACTTTGCTTGATACTTAGTAAGCTCTTCTATACTTGCCTTGCTTGCATCTAAAGCCTTAAAAGTTTTTACAAAAAATTTCTCATCTTTTTGATACACAAAACAAGGTAAAATCATAGCATTTGTTTTTTTAGCAAGTACACTTGCACCTGCTATGAAATTTACTTCTTGGTTAAAATATTGTATTTTTACACTTTCACTATCCACTGCATCTTGATCGGTTAAAATTCCAAGCGATCTACCTTCTTTTAAGGCTTTTAGCATTTTTCTAAGCCCGCCCTTTTTTTCTATAAGCTCTATATTAAATTGCGTGCGATTTTTACTTAAAATTTTATCCATTATCACGCTATCAAGTGCTCTTCCAACTATGGAAATTCCTTGAAATTTAGCTCCAAAAGACAAAGCCAAAAGCTCCCAGTTACCATAATGAGCCGTAGTTACAATCAAGGGTCTTTTACTTTGCATTATATTTAAAATTTGCTCCTCATCATCAAAGCAAATTTTATCGATAATTTCTTCTTTGCTTGCATTTTGATTTTTGATAAAATCAATCCCAAATTTAGCAAAATTTTTATAGATATTAAGACTAGTTTCATCACGCCATTTTTGATCTTTTTCAGGAAAGCAAATTTTTAAGTTTATGTCAATGATTTTGCGGTGTTTGTGATTTAACTTATAAGTGATTAAAGCAACCAAATTTGCAAAAGAATTTAAAAGTTTTACAGGTAAAATCTTCACAAGGGCTTTTAATATATAAAAAAGGCTTAGATATACATAATTTATCATTTTTCTAAAAGCTCACAAGCTAGTTTAAAAATATCTTTTTCATCGATATTTTGTATGCAAAAATCACTTTTATCTATATGTTTTGAATGCAGTATTTTTTTACCTGCATTGATTGTTTTGTTGATATTTGTTTCATAAGTATTTCTTTGGCTAGGAGTAGCACCAAAAATCGTTATAGAAGGCTTGTTTAATGCAAAGGCTAAATGAGTAGGCCCGCTATCATTTCCGATAATTAAATCACTTGTCTTAGTTAAAGCACAAAGCTCACTTAAGCTTAATTTTGGTGCAAGTTCTATTTTCAAATGTTTTAAATTTAAAACTATATCTTTAGCAAAATTAAACTCATTAACATTACCCCAACCAAGCATGATTTTTGCACTAGTAAAATACTCTAAAAGCATTCTGCAAAGTAGTATCAAACGCTCTTTTGGGTAAATTTTATTAGGCATAGATGAGCCTACATGTATGAGTATATTTGGCGCACTTTCACTTAAAGAAAGCCTTTGTTCTAAGCTTTCTTTTAACTCATCATCTACACTAAAACAGCTTTGTTTTAACTCTATGTCACTATGATCAAAATGTTCATTTAACACATAAGCTACCAAAGAAAGATTACGCACGATAATATTTTCTTCATAATTACACGCAAATTTATGTGTATAAAAATTACTCGCAAAGCTCTCTTTGATACTTTCTTGATCAAAACCAAAAGTATTAGCACATAAAAATTTACTCACTAAAGCAGATTTAATCAAACCTTGCAAATCAATCACAACATCATATTTGTTTTGCCTAGCTTCAAAAAGCATAGCAAAAACTTCTTTGAATTTTCTATCTTTTAAAGGCAGGGCATATACTTCATTAATCATTGGATGATCTTGCAACAATCCTGCAAATCTTGCATCTACAAACCAATCAATACTCGCCTTAGGATAATGCTTTTTAATAAATTGCAAAACAATCACCGCATGGATGATATCTCCAAGTGCGGATAACTTAACCAAACCTATTTTCATATGCTACTTTATTTTTAAATTTTCTGTTATGATTTTAACAAAGATTTTTTTAAAAAAAGGTTTATCATGCAAGAATATATTTGTGTTTTTGATTGTGAGAGCATTCCTGATGTAGAATTGATAAAACATCTTTATGATTTTAATGGCGATGATTTAAGCATTAGCAAGCAAGCTTTAGAAAGACAAAAAGAAGAAAGTGGAAGTGAATTTTTACCCCTACCTTTTCATAAAGTTGTAAGCATTTGTGCAGTGATTGCAGATAAATTTGGAAATTTCATCAAAGTCAATAAAATCAAAGGCGAAAATGAAAAACAAATGCTAGAAGAATTTTTTAACTTCATAGACAAACACCAACCCCGCCTTGTAAGTTTTAATGGTAAAAGCTATGACATGCCTTTGCTTGTTATAAGAGCATTAAAATACAATATCAACGCAAGTGCTTATTTGGACGCAAGCGATAAATGGAATAACTACAAAAGCAAATTTGTAGAAAATAAACATTGTGATTTATTAGAATCTTTAGGAAGTTTTGGTCAAAAAGGCTTAAGACTTGACACGCTTTGTGCTATGGCAGGACTTCCTGGAAAATATGATGTGCATGGAAATGAAGTATTAGAACTTTTTTATCAAAACAAATTAGAAAAAATTCACGAATACTGCGAAAGTGATGTGTTAAACACCTATATGCTATTTTTAAAATACGAACTCATTAAAGGTAATTTAACCCAAGAAGATTATCTTAATATTTTAGAAAATTTCAAAGAAGAACTTTTGCAAAAACATAGCGATAAAAGCTATCAAAAGCCATTTTTAGAGGCCATAGAAAAAGAAAAGAGCAAGTTTTAAATTAATTAAGAAAAGTATATTAAAATAACTATTATTAAATATCACAAAAAGGATAAAAATGAAAATTTTAATCACCGGTGGCGCAGGATACATAGGCTCTCATACTTTAAAACAATTTTTAGAAACAAATCATGAAATTTGTGTATTAGATAATCTTTCAAAAGGTAGCAAAAAAAGTTTGGATGAACTTTCTAAAATCAGACCTTTTAAGTTTTTTGAGCAAGATTTAAGCGATTATGCTGGGATTAAAAAACTTTTCAAAGAAGAAAAATTTGATGCAATTGTGCATTTTGCAGCTAGTATTGAAGTTCCTGAAAGTATGGAAAATCCTTTAAAATACTATATGAACAATACCGCAAACACAAGCAACTTAATCCAAACTTGTTTAGAAACAGGTGTGAAAAAATTCATTTTTTCTTCAACCGCAGCTACTTATGGAGAGCCACAAACTCCTATCGTAGATGAGCAAAGTCCATTAGTACCGATTAATCCTTATGGACAAAGCAAACTAATGAGCGAAAAAGTCTTACAAGATGCTAATATGGCTAATCCTGAATTTAAATATTGCATTTTAAGATACTTCAATGTAGCAGGTGCTTGCATGAGTTATCCTATAGGTCAACGCTATCCAAAAGCTACTTTACTTATCAAGGTTGCTGCTGAAGTAGCCACAGGAAAAAGAGAAAAACTTTATATTTTTGGTGATGATTATAATACTAAAGATGGTACTTGTATTAGAGATTTTATCCATGTTGATGATATTTCAAGTGCACATTTAGCTGCTTTAGAATACCTAGAAAACAATGAAAGTAATATTTTCAATGTAGGATATGGACACGGTTTTAGCGTAAAAGAAGTTATTGAAACTATGAAAAAAGTGAGCGGGGTGGATTTCACAGTAGAACTTGCACCAAAAAGAGCTGGGGATCCTTCTGTGCTTATTTCAAATGCTGATAAAATCAAAACTCTAACCAATTGGAAACCAAAATATGATGATTTAGAATTAATCTGTAAAAGTGCTTATGAGTGGGAAAAACAGTGTTAAAAAAACTTTTTTTCATACTCAATGCTCATGATAAGAAATTTTTATTTGCTTTGCTAATTTTTTCTATTTTTATAGGATTCATAGAAAGCTTTGCTATTTCTTTGATCATGCCTTTTGTATCAGTGGCGAGTAATTTTGAGCTTTTAGAAAAAAGCTCCTATTTTCAACCTGTATATGAGTATTTAAATTTACCAAGTTATAAGATTATTGCTTATTTTGGCTGTATATTAATCGCCTTTTATATTTTTAGAGCCTTTTTAAATGCCTTTTATTTTCATTTGCTTGCGCGTTTTTCTAAAGGGCGTTACCACAGCCTTGCTTGTCGTATTTTTGATAAATACTTACACCTTGAATATGAAAATTTTACTAACAAAAATCAATCAGAACTTTTAAAAACTATTACTCAAGAAGTATTTCATTTAAGCACTTTAATTAGTGCTTTTTTACTTATGCTAAGTGAAAGCTTTGTGGTGTTTTTACTTTATACTTTATTGCTAATTATCAACTATAAAATCACCCTAGCTTTAAGTGCTTTTTTACTTTTAAATGCTTTTATTTTGATTAAAATCCTCTCACCCTTGGTAAAAAAAGCTTCCATAGCTAGAGAAGAGGCGATGAAAAATTATTTTGAAATTTTAAATGCAAATTTAAACAACCTTAAAATCATCAAACTCAAAACCAAAGAACAAAGCACACAAAAGCTTTATGAAATTCAAAGTGGGCTTTTTGCCAAAGCAAACATTAGCAATGAAAGCATGTCAAGCATTCCTAGAATTTACCTTGAAAGTATAGGTTTTTGTATGCTTTGTTTTATTGTGGTGTATTTAGTTTTAAGATATGAAAGTGATATTTCATCTATCTTAGCAACTATTACTATTTTTGTGGTGGCTCTTTATAGGCTTATGCCAAGTGCTAATCGTATCATCACAAGTTATAATGAAATCACATATTATAAAAACTCTTTAGATATTATTTATAATATGCTCAATGAAAAAGAAGAAAAACTAGGCGATGAAAGTATTGAATTTAAAGAAAAAATCGTTTTGAAAAATCTTTTCTTTGCTTATAAGGGTAAGAAAAACTTATTTAAAAATTTAAATTTTGAGCTTAATAAAAATGAAAAAATCGCTTTTATAGGTAAAAGTGGAAGTGGTAAAAGTACTTTAGTTGATCTTATCATAGGACTTTTAAAACCAAGCGATGGAGCTATTTTTGTAGATGGAATTAAGCTTGATGAGAGCAATATAAAAAGTTTTAGAAGTAAAATTGGCTACATACCTCAACAAATTTATCTTTTTAATGATTCTATTGCTAAAAATATTAGCTTTGGAGAAGAAGTAGATGAAGCGCTTTTACACAAAGTGATCAAACAAGCTAATCTTGAAAGCTTTGTAAATTCACTTGAAGATGGAGTGCATACTAAGGTAGGTGATTCAGGTTCGTTTTTAAGTGGAGGCCAAAGACAAAGAATAGCCATAGCAAGAGCGCTTTATCAACAACCTGAAATTTTAGTTTTAGATGAAGCAACTAGTGCTCTTGATCAAGAAAGTGAAGCAAAAATCATGGAAGAAATCTATAAAATTTCAAAAGATAAAACCCTCATCATCATAGCCCATAGGCTCTCAACCATACAAGGTTGTGATAGAGTATTTGAAGTAAAACATGGGCATTTAAAGGAACAAGTATGAAAATCACTTTCATCATAGCTACTTTAAATTCAGGCGGTGCTGAAAGAGTATTAGTCACTTTAGCTAATGA
Organism: Campylobacter sp. CNRCH_2013_0671h; assembly: GCF_025773055.1. Classification (NCBI taxonomy): domain Bacteria; kingdom Pseudomonadati; phylum Campylobacterota; class Epsilonproteobacteria; order Campylobacterales; family Campylobacteraceae; genus Campylobacter; species Campylobacter sp. CNRCH_2013_0671h. Next base: position 73,372 of record NZ_JAKMTG010000003.1, on the reverse strand, counting down.
ACTTTGCAAAAATCATGAAATAAATATTATTAAATTTCACAAAGAAGACTCTTTTTACAAGCTTGAGCCAAAAATCAAACTTTTTACCCTAGAGCAGTTTGACTTTTCCACTCTTTATAATAAAATAGCCTCGCGTATTAAAAAATTCAAAGCCTTAAAACAAGCACTTAAAGACCACAAAAGCGATGTTTTTATCTCATTTTTAGATACAACTAATATTGCTTGCATTTGGGCAAACAAAGGTTTAAATACACCTTTAATCATTAGCGAGCATAGCTCTTATACTTATTTAAAATCTAAAATTTGGAAGTTTTTACGCCGTATAAGTTTTCCTCATGCAAATGCTTTAACCGTGCTAAGTAATGATGATAAAAATTACTATGAAAACTTTGTTAAAAAAGTTATCAATATGCCAAATCCTTGTCATTTTAGCCCTGTTAAAGAAAATTTAGAAAAAGAAAATAATGTCATTTTCGTAGGCAGACTTGATCATAATAAAAATGCTTCTATGTTTTTAAAAGCCATAGCAAGGCTAGATACAAATTTACAAAATCAATACAATTTTTTCATAGCAGGCGATGGAGAATTAAGACAAGATTTAGAACAAGAAGCCAAGAATTTAAATATCAAAGTTAATTTTCTAGGTAAAGTTGAAAATATGCAAGATCTTTATAAAAAAGCAAAAATAATCTGCCTTTGCTCTTTCATAGAAGGCTTGCCAACGGTTTTGCTTGAAAGTTTATATTATCAAGTAGCACGCATTAGCACTAAATACACAAGCGGCCATAAAGATTTAATTGATGATGGAAAAGATGGATTTTTAGTAGATTTAGATGATGAAAAAGCTTTAAGCGAAAAACTCGCCCTTTTAATGCAAGATGAAAATTTAAGAAAAACACTATCACTTAATGCACAGCAGCGATGTAAAGATTATGAAGTGGCCAATGTAGCACAAAAATGGCTTGATTTAATCAAAGAAGTAAGGGTTTAATATGAAAAAACTAGCAATTTTTATTTATTCTTTAGGAAGCGGTGGTGCTGAAAGGGTTGTATCTACGCTATTGCCTGTATTAAATTTAAAATATGAAGTACATTTGATTTTAATGAATGATAAAATATCATATGATATTCCTGAAGTTAATATCCACTATCTTGAAAAATCAAATCCAAGCGAAAGTAATTTAGCTAAATTTTTAAAACTACCCTTGCTAGCTATAAAATACAAAAAACTTTGTGAAGATTTAAAAATCAACTTGCAATTTGTATTATTAAATAGACCTAATTATATTGCGTTAATGGCAAAATCCCTAGGACTTAAATCAACCCTTATTATCAATGAATGCACTACTCCAAGTGTGATTTATAAACATAATAATCTAAATTCTTTTATCAATAAATTTCTTATTAAAAAACTTTATAACAAAGCAGATTTAATCTTAGCAAATTCTATAGGAAACAAAGAAGATTTAATACAAAATTTCAATATAGAGGCTAAAAAATGCGATATTTTATACAATGCCATAGACTTAGAAAACATTATAGAAAAATCTAAAGAAAAAATAGACTTTAAAGATCCTTTTATATTAAGTGTTGGTAGGCTTGATCATGGTAAAAATCATGCTATGCTTATAAGAGCTTATGCAAAAGTTAAAACTGATTTAAAATTAGTCATTTTAGGCGAGGGCATTTTAAAAGATGAGCTTTTAGCTTTAATAGAAACTTTAAATTTAAAAGACAAAGTCTTTTTACTAGGTTTTGATAAAAATCCTTATAAATATATGAGCAAATGTGACTTTTTTGCTTTTGCTTCAAGTTTTGAAGGTTTTTCCAATGTTTTAATCGAATGCCTAGCTTGTAATACTGCCGTACTTTGCACTGATCATAAAAGTGGCGCAAGGGAGCTATTTTTAGATGATGAGTTTGGACTTTTAGTAAAAGTAGATGATGAAAAAGCCATGCAAGAAGGCTTAGAAAAAATGTGCAATGATGAAGCATTAAAAGCTTCATATAGACAAAAGGCTTTTTTGCGTGCAAAAGAATTTGATAAAATTAGCATAGCAAAGCAATTATTTGAATTTTTCAACAAGGCATAAAATGAAACTGCAACAAAATTTCACTGATAATAATTCTATAAAATATACCTGTATTTTAATCCTTATAGCCTTTGCTTTTAGTGTTTTGTGTAGGTTATACTGGGTGGCTTGGGCAAGTGAGTTTTATGAGTTTTTCTTTAATGATCAACTTATGATTACTACTAATGATGGCTATGCTTTTGCAGAAGGTGCAAGGGATATGATAGTAGGTTTTCACCAACCTAATGACTTATCTTATTTTGGAAGCTCACTTTCTACTTTGACTTATTGGCTTTATAATATTTTGCCTTTTAGCTTTGAAAGTATTATTTTATATATGAGTACTTTTTTTGCTTCTTTGATTGTTGTGCCTATTATATTAATCGCAAGAGAGTATAAACTCACTACCTATGGCTTTATAGCAGCCTTACTTGGAAGCATTGCAAATAGTTATTATAACCGCACTATGAGTGGGTATTATGATACTGATATGCTAGTGTTAGTTTTGCCAATGCTTATTTTGCTTACCTTTATACGCTTAACTATTAATAAAGACATTTTTACCCTACTTTTAAGTCCGGTTTTCATCATGATTTATTTGTGGTGGTATCCATCAAGTTATTCTTTAAATTTTGCCATGATAGGACTTTTTGGTCTTTATACTTTAGTATTTCATAGAAAAGAAAAGATTTTTTATCTAGCTATTGCTTTAATGATCATAGCTTTAAGTATACTAGCATGGCAATATAAACTTGCTTTGATTGTATTGTTATTTGCTATTTTTGCCTTTAAAGAAGAAAAAATTAATTTTTATATGATTTGGGCTTTGATTTTTATTAGCATTTTGATATTACATTTAAGTGGCGGTTTAGATCCTGTTTTATATCAACTTAAATTTTATGTTTTTAAAGCTTCTGATGTGCAAAATTTAAAAGATGCTGCCTTTATGTATTTTAATGTTAATGAAACTATTATGGAAGTAAATACTATCGATCCTGAAGTATTTATGCAAAGAATTAGTTCCAGTGTTTTAGTATTTGTCCTTTCTTTTATAGGTTTTATCTTGCTTTGCAAAGATCACAAAAGTATGCTTTTGGCTCTACCTATGCTTGCACTAGGTTTTATGGCTTTAAGAGCTGGGCTTAGATTTACCATTTATGCAGTTCCTGTGATGGCTTTGGGTTTTGGGTATTTTTTATATACATTTTTTAATTTTTTAGAAAAAAAACAAATCAAACTTAATCTAAAAAATAAAAACATCTTGCTCATACTCATTGCATTTTTTAGTATAAGTCCTGCCCTAATGCATATTTATTATTATAAATCCTCTACTGTTTTTACTTCTTATGAAGCTAGTATTTTAAATGATTTAAAAAATAAAGCTCAAAGAGAAGATTATGTCGTTGCTTGGTGGGATTATGGTTATCCAATACGCTATTATAGCGATGTAAAAACCTTAATTGATGGTGGAAAACACTTAGGAAAAGATAATTTTTTCTCATCTTTTGTCTTAAGTAAAGAACAAATTCCAGCAGCTAACATGGCAAGACTTAGCGTAGAATACACTGAAAAATCTTTCAAAGAAAATTATCCTGATGTTTTAAAAGCTATGGTAAAAGATTATAACCAAACAAGTGCTAAAGATTTTTTAGAAAGTTTAAATGATAAAGATTTTAAATTTGATACCAATAAAACTAGAGATGTATATATTTACATGCCTTATAGAATGTTGCGTATCATGCCCGTGGTAGCACAATTTGCAAATACAAATCCTGACAATGGAGAGCAAGAAAAAAGTTTATTTTTCTCTCAAGCTAATGCCATAGCTCAAGATAAAACAACAGGTTCTGTTATGCTTGATAATGGAGTAGAAATTATTAATGATTTTAGAGCTTTAAAACTAGAAGGTACAACTATACCTTTAAAAGCTTTTGTAGATATAGAATCCATCACTAATGGCAAATTTTATTACAATGAAATTGATTCAAAAGCTCAAATTTATTTACTCTTTTTAAGAGAATATAAAAGCTTTGTGATTTTAGATGAAAATCTTTATAATAGTGCTTATATACAAATGTTTTTATTAAATCAATACGATCAAGATTTATTTGAGCAAGTCACTAATGATGCAAGAGCGAAAATTTATAGGCTAAAAAGATGAAAATAGGAATTTTAACCCATAGCGCAATGAGTGTGTATTATTTTCGTCTTGCACTCATTAGAGCTTTAGAAAAAAATAATCATGAAGTTATAATCATCACTCCAAAAGATGATTTTGCTATTAAGTTACAAGAGCTAGGCTATAAGGTTTGCTTTTATGATTTAGCTAGATCAAGTGTTAATCCTTTAATTGTTTTTAAAAATCTACTTAGTTTAAAAAATACACTCAAAAGCTTAAATTTAGATCTTTTACAAACAAGCGCTCACAAAAGCAATACAACAGGTATTATAGCAGCTAAAATGGCGGGTATTAAATACACTTTTGGTTTAGTTGAGGGCTTAGGAAGTTTTTATATAGACGATGATTTTAAAAGCAAATTAGTAAGAATGAGTATTAATTTACTTTATAAAATTTCTTTTAAACTTGCTAATGGTTTTATTTTTGTCAATGAAAGCAATGCTTTATTTATGAAAAATTTAGGCTTAAAAGAAGAAAAAATCAAAATCATAAAATCCGTAGGGCTAAATTTAAAACAATTTTTACCTTTAAAAATTAGCACAGAAGAAAAACAAGCTTTTTTAAAAGAACATAATATGCCTGATAAACCTATCGTTTTAATGATTTCAAGAGCACTTTGGCATAAAGGAATTAAAGAATTTTATGAAACAAGCCAAATTTTAAAAGATAAGGCAAATTTTGTTTTAGTGGGTGGAAGAGATGATAATAAATCTTGTGCACCATTAGAATTTTTAAACTCAAATAATGTTTTTTATCTTGGCGCAAGAAGTGATATTGCACATTTATTAAATTTATGCGATATTTTTGTTTTACCAAGCTATAAAGAAGGCTATCCAAGAACGGTTTTAGAAGCACAAGCTTGTAAAAAAGCATGTGTGGTAAGTGATGCTGAAGGTTGCATTGAAGCAGTGAATAATGCCATAGACGGTTTAATTTGTAAAAGCAAAGATAGCAAGGATTTAGCTGAAAAAATCGCAGTTTTACTAGAAGATGAAAAACTAAAAAATACTTTAGCACAAAATGCTTTTCTTAGAGCGCAAAATTATGATGAAAATATCATAGCTTTGAAATATCTTGACTTTTATAGGGGTTTTATAAATGTATAAAAATGGTTTAAAGCGTGTTTTTGACTTTTTTTTGGCTTTGATTTTATTGATTATTTTTTTACCCTTTATAGTGCTTATAGGTATTGTTTTAAAAATCGTTCAAGGAAGTGTGCTTTTTAAACAAGCAAGACCAGGATTAAATGAAAAAATTTTTTATATTTATAAATTTAAAACTATGAGTGATGAAACCGATGAAAATGGAGAATTACTTCCTGATGAATTACGCTTAAAGCCTTTTGGTAAGCTAGTTAGAAGCTTGAGTTTAGATGAATTACCGCAGCTTTTTAATGTATTAAAAGGCGATATGAGCTTCATAGGCCCAAGACCTTTACTTGTAGAATACTTGCCCTTATACAATCAAGAGCAAAAAAAACGCCACGATGTAAGACCAGGCATTACAGGTTGGGCACAGATTAATGGACGCAATGCTATTTCTTGGGAGCAAAAATTTAAATATGATGTAGAATATGTGCAAAATTGCTCTTTTTTATTTGATCTTAAAATCTTTTTTATGACCATTATTAAAGTTTTAAAAAGAAGCGGGGTTAATAAAGAAGGAGTAGCTACAACGGATAAATTCAATGGACACAACTAAAAGTATTTATATATATGGTTCTAGTGGGCATGGTTTAGTCTGTGCTGATGTAGCTAGAAATTTAGGATATGAAAAAATCATCTTTTTAGATGATAATAAAGGCTTAAAATATCACTCCAATTTAGAAAAACACGATATGTTTATTGCTATTGGCGCAAACTCTATTAGAGAAAAACTTTTCAAAAAAGCAAAAGATGATGGATTTAGATTAGTTAATTTGATACACAAAAGTGCTATTATTAGCCCAAGTGCTTTTTTAGATGATGAGGGTATTTTAATCATGCCAAATGTCGTAGTTAATGCTAAAGCTAGCATAGCAAAAGGTGTGATTTTAAATACTGCTTGTGTGATTGAGCATGAGTGTTTTGTAGATGAGTTTAGCCATATTAGCGTTGGAGCTAAACTAACAGGAAATATAAAAATAGGAAAGCGTTGTTTTTTAGGAGTTAATTCAAGTGTTATTCCTTGTATAAGTTTAAATGATGATATAACTTTAGGCGCAGGAGCAGTTGTAGTTAAAAACTTAACTTCTAAAGGCATTTATGCTGGAGTTCCTGCCAAGAAAATAAAGGAGGTAAAATGAGATTTTTTCTATCAGCACCACATATGAGTGGAAAAGAATTAGAATACATACACAAAGCTTTTGAAAGTAATTATATAGCACCTTTGGGTGAATTTGTTAATGCCCTAGAACAAAGTATTAAAGATTATACAAAAAGTTCTAACGCACTTGCTCTAAATGCAGCCACTGCAGCTATTCATTTAGCTTTAAGAGTTTTGGGCATCAAAGAAGGCGATATAGTTCTAGCTTCAAGTTTTACCTTTATTGCTTCAGTAGCACCTATTTCTTACATGAATGCTACGCCTGTATTTATTGATTGTGATGAAACTTATAATTTAGATGTAAATTTATTAAAAAAAGCTATCAAAGAAAGTCCTAAAAAGCCAAAAGCTCTTATTTTAACACACCTTTATGGTAATGCTTCTAAAATGGATGAGATCGTCCAAATTTGTAAAGAAAATGAGATTTTTTTAATCGAAGATGCTGCTGAAGCTTTGGGAAGTTTTTACAAAAATAAAGCCTTAGGTACTTTTGGGGATTTTGGAGTATATTCTTTTAATGGTAATAAAATCATCACAACAGGTGGTGGTGGCATGCTTGTGAGTGAAAATCATGCTAATCTTGAAAAAGCAAGATTTTATAGTACCCAAGCTAGAGAAAATTGCCTTCATTATGAGCATAAAGAATATGGCTATAATTATAGAATGAGTAATATCTTAGGTGCAATCGGTACTGCTCAAATGGAAGTTTTAGAAGAAAGAGTGAGTAAAAAGCGTGAAATTTATAGCTGGTATAAAGAATTTTTAAGTGGAACTTTTACTTTTTTAAATGAGCTTGAAAATACCAAGTCAAATCGCTGGTTAAGCACTGCTTTACTTGATTTTGATTTAAATAAACTTAATACTTATGAAAAACATTGTATATGTGAAAATAAAAATGTTCAAATTCAAGATAAAATTTTAAAAATCATACAAGTTTTAAAAGATAATAAAATCGAAAGTCGTCCACTTTGGAAGCCAATGCATTTGCAAGAACTTTACAAAGGCTGCGGTGCTTACTTAAATGGTAATAGTGAGTTTTTCTTTAGTAATGGAATTTGCCTTCCAAGTGCAACTACTATGAGCAAAGCTGATGTAGAGGAAGTTTCTACTTTAATCTTAAACACCTTAAAGGACTAAGATGGATTATAAAAGCAAACGCTTAGGATTTTTTCTAGGTGCTGATATTTTACTTTTTGTTATAAGTATTTATTTGTCTTTTTCTTTACGCTTTAGTGCAGACATCCCAAGTGAATTTTATGAAGGTATGTTTAAAAGTGCTGTGATTTTGATTTTACTTAAAATCATTTTTCTAGCTTTTTTTAAAATTTATCAAGTTGCTTGGAGATTTTTCTCCCTTAATGAAGCGCGTAAATTAGTCATCGCTTTAGCTTTGGCTGAGCTTGTATTTTTAGCAATTTATTATTTTTATGATGATTTTTTTAATCCTTTTCCAAGAAGCGTTATAGGAATAGACTTTGTTTTATCTTGTATGCTAATTGGAAGTTTGCGTATAAGCAAAAGAATGATAGTTGATTTTAGAAAGCCAAAATACAACGAAGAACATCCTTGTATAGTAGTTGGCGCCACTTCAAAGGCTTTGCATTTATTAAAAGGAGCTAAAGAAGGGAGCTTAGGACTTTTCCCTGTAGCTGTAGTAGATGAGCGTAAAAATTTAATAGGTACTTATTGTGATAAATTTATAGTTGAAGAAAAAGAAGCAATCAGAAAATATACCGCTGAAGGAATTCATACTGCTATCATTGCTTTAAAACTTGAGCAAGAAGAATTAAAAAAGCTTTTTGATGAACTCATTGCTTATGGGATTAATGATATAAAGCTTTTTTCTTTTACGCAAAATGAAGCAAGAGATATAAGTATCGAAGATTTATTAGCGCGTAAGCCAAAAGATTTGGATAATGCTTGCGTGATTGATTTTATCAAAGATAAAGTAGTTTTAGTTAGTGGAGCTGGTGGAACTATAGGAAGTGAACTTTGCAAACAATGCATTAAATTTGGTGCAAAACACTTAATCATGCTTGATCATAGTGAGTATAATTTATATAAAATAAATGAAGAATTAAGCTTACATAAAGAAAAAATCGAACCTATTATGATGAGTATATTAGACAAAGAAGCGTTGGAAAAACTTTTACAAGAAAAAAACATAGATTTGATTTTACATGCAGCAGCTTACAAACATGTGCCTTTATGTGAGCAAAATCCACATTCAGCTATTTTAAATAACATCATAGGTACTAAAAATTTAATCGATCTTGCAAAAGCTTATAAGGTTGCTAAATTTGTTATGATAAGCACTGATAAGGCTGTAAGACCGACTAACATCATGGGTTGCACAAAAAGAATTTGTGAACTTTATACATTAAGTTCAAGTTGTGAAAATTTTGAAGTAGCTTGTGTGCGTTTTGGTAATGTTTTAGGGTCAAGTGGAAGTGTAATACCTAAATTTAAAGCTCAAATTGCAGCTAATGAGCCACTTACTCTTACTCATCCTGATATAGTGCGTTATTTTATGTTAGTAGATGAAGCTGTGCAACTTGTTTTACAAGCTGCGGCTATTGCCAAAGGTGGAGAATTATTTGTACTTGATATGGGTGAGCCTGTTAAAATCATGGATTTAGCTAAAAAAATGCTTTTACTTTCTAATAAAAAGTTAGAAATCAAAATCACTGGGCTTAGAAAAGGCGAAAAACTTTACGAAGAGCTTTTAATCCATGAAAATGATTTAAAAACTCAATATGAAAGTATATTTGTTACCACTAGTGATCTTAAAGATTTAAAAATTTTAAATCAAGAAATAGAAAAATTACTCCACAGCACAGATCCTGCAAAAGTTTTAAAGGAGATTGTGCCTGAATTTAATCACAATAAAAACGGAGAGTGATTAAATTCTAATTTTATTTTAAAATGATATAATATAAACTTTTAATTGATTAATAAAAATAAAAACGATACAATTACAGTTTTATGTAATCACATCAAGACAAAGGAAAAAAAGTGAAGTTATTAGTAGTTGATGATAGTTCTACCATGAGAAGAATAATCAAAAATACCCTTGTAAGATTAGGCCACAAGGATGTTTTAGAAGCTGAACACGGGGTTGAAGCTTGGGATTTACTTTCACAAAATGATGATATTAAAATTTTAATTACTGACTGGAATATGCCTGAAATGAATGGCTTGGAATTAGTAAAAAAAGTAAGAGCGGAAGAAAAATATGCTGATATGCCAATTATTATGGTAACTACAGAAGGTGGTAAAGCAGAAGTTATCACCGCCTTAAAAGCAGGCGTAAATAACTATATTGTAAAACCTTTTACTCCTCAAGTGTTAAAAGAAAAACTTGAAGATGTTTTAGGAACAAACGAAGGCTAATTATAAGTTTTTATGCAAACACATTATTACGAACTTTTTTTTCAAACAGACAAGGAATATTTAGATTTATTCCTTGATCTTATCTTTTCTCTAGAGATAGACGCTATAGAAGAAAAAAACAATGGTATTTATATAAGATCAGAAGAAGATATAGAACTCATTAAAATAGCCTTGCATGATTTTCATCAAAAATTATGTCAAAAACTAAATACTCATATTAATTTCCACTCTACCTTAGAAAAAAAAGAAAATAAAAATTGGATAGAAGAGTATAAAAAAGGTATACAAGCTTTGACGATCGATAATATCCATATTCACACCACTTGGCAAGAAGCTAAACAAGATAAAATTAATATCATTATAGATCCTGCTCTAGCTTTTGGCTCAGGACATCATGAGAGTACTTATACTTGTATAGAATTTCTACAAAAATATACAGATAATTCCAAATTTTGTTTAGATGTGGGTTGTGGAAGTGGAATTTTAAGCATTATCATGGCAAAACTTGGAGCCAAAGTACAAGCTTGTGATACAGATGAATTAGCTATAGTTGCAAGTAAAGAAAACGCAAAATTAAATCAAGTTAGCTTTGATGATATTTGGGTAGGTTCTATTAATAAAAGCTTACATAAATATGATATAGTTGTGGCAAATATCATTGCCGATATATTGATCATACTAGAAAAAGATCTTAAAGAAAAAACCAAAGAAGGTGGAATTTTGATCTTATCTGGTATATTAAATAAATATGAAGAAAGGATTAAAAATAAATTCAAAGATTTCACTTTGTTAGAATGCAAACACAAAGGAGAATGGTTGAGTTTAGTTTATAAAAAGGAATTGCAATAATGAATAAAAAACCAAATGATTTAAAAGATAATCAAAACAATAATAACTTTTTTAACAAAAATCCCATTTTTATTTTTGCCATTTTTGCCATTGTGATGATTCTTTTATTTAAAGGATTTTCAGATGATGGTAGCATAGGTATTATGGGCGGAGAAAACACTAAAAAAGTTACTTATTCTGAATTAAAAACTTTAATTGAAAATAATCAAATTGCCCAAGTTAATATAGGTCAAACTACTATAAAAGCTGTATCTAAAGCAGGAAATATGGTATATATTACCAAAAAAGTTCCAAATGATGCTACTTTTGTTCCTTTACTTGACTCAAAAGGCGTTTCCTATGGTGCTTTTAATGAAAGCAATTGGTTTATAGATATCTTACTTTCTTGGGTTTTGCCAGTATTTATTTTCTTTGGTATATGGATGTTTTTAGCTTCTCGTATGCAAAAAAATATGGGTGGATCTATACTTGGTATAGGAAGTTCTAAAAAACTTGTAAATTCAGAAAAACCGAAGGTTAAATTTAATGATGTTGCAGGTGTTGAAGAAGCAAAAGAAGAAGTTAAAGAAATTGTTGATTTTCTAAAATACCCTGAAAGATACATCAATCTTGGAGCAAAAATTCCAAAAGGACTTTTGCTTGTTGGTCCTCCAGGTACAGGTAAAACTTTGCTTGCAAAAGCAGTGGCAGGCGAAGCTGATGTGCCATTTTTTAGCGTATCAGGTTCATCTTTTATAGAAATGTTTGTAGGAGTTGGTGCTTCTAGAGTAAGAGATTTATTTGAAAATGCTAAAAAAGAAGCTCCAGCTATTGTATTTATAGATGAAATCGATGCTATAGGTAAATCACGTGCAGCAAGCGGTATGATGGGCGGAAATGATGAAAGAGAGCAAACTTTAAATCAACTTCTAGCTGAAATGGATGGTTTTGGTACCGAAAGCTCACCAGTAATTGTTCTAGCAGCGACAAATCGTCCTGAAGTACTTGATGCAGCACTACTTAGACCGGGGCGTTTTGATAGGCAAGTTTTGGTAGATAAGCCTGATTTTAAAGGTAGATGTGATATTTTAAAAGTCCATATGAAAGATGTTAAAATTTCACCTGAAGTAAAAGTAGAAGATATTGCAAGATTAACAGCAGGTCTTGCGGGTGCTGATTTGGCAAATATCATTAATGAAGCGGCTTTGCTTGCAGGTAGGGATTCTAAAAAACATGTGGAGCAAAAAGACTTAGTAGAGGCAGTAGAAAGAGCCATAGCAGGACTTGAGAAAAAATCACGCAGAATTAATGATAAAGAGAAAAAAATCGTAACTTATCATGAGTGTGGCCATGCTTTAATAGCTGAAACTACAAAAGGTGCTAAAAAAGTAAGTAAAGTTTCTGTTATTCCTCGTGGTTTAGCAGCTTTAGGATATACACTCAATACCCCTGAAGAAAATAAATTTTTAATGCAAAAACATGAACTTTTAGCTGAAGTTGATGTACTTTTAGGTGGACGTGCAGCTGAAGAAATTTTCATTAAAGAAATTTCAACAGGTGCAAGCAATGACCTTGAGCGTGCAACTGATATTATCAAAGCTATGATTTCTATGTATGGTATGAGTGAAATTGCTGGCTTAATGGTACTTGAAAAGCAAAGAAATACTTTCTTAAGTGGTGGGCAAACTGTAAAAGATTATTCTGATAAAATGGCTCAAGATTTAGATGAGTATGTAAAGAAAACATTGGATGAACGCTATGCAGGTGTAAAAGAAATTTTAAAAACCTATAGCGGTGCCATAGAGGTGATGGTGCAAGCACTCTATGAAGAAGAAACTATTGATGGTGCCAAAGTAAGAGAGATTATTAAAAACTATGAAGAAGAAAATAATCTTCCAACACGCCTAGAAGAAAAAGAGCAAGAAGCTACTAAGGAAGACTAATGAAAACAAATTTTATTGCAAAAACTGGTTGGAGTTTGCTTATAGTTCTAGCTATAGTTTTTGCAATATTTCAATTTATATGGGGATTTTCTTGGCTTTTATGGTGTATTTTTATATTTTTTATTTATCTTTTTAGAACTAAAAAAATTGATTATATAGCAGATCCAAACACCATTATAGCTCCCATAGAAGGAAAAATCAAATGTATCAAAACAAGCTCATATAAAGAGCTTGGCGAGTGTATAGAAGTGCAAATTATCAATAATATTTTTTCCCAAGGAAATATCATAGCTCCGCTTGATATGAATATAGAAGAAACTAGAATAAGGCATGGACTTTTTTTATGTCCATTTATGAAAAATACAAATTTAATGGGTGAAAGAATGTTGTTTTTAGCTAATTCCAAGAGCAAACAATGGGCATTACGCGTTATTTTTGGAGCATTAAATAGAAAAGCTCATATTGATGATTTTGGTCATCATTTAAGCCATGGACAAAATATAGGTTTTATGTTTGATGGCAGTGTGAGTTTATTACTTCCAAAAGACACTAGAATTTGCGTAAATGAAAATGATAAAGTACGCATTGGTACATTAATAGGATATTTAAATCCATGAATTTTAAACTAATTTATATTTTACCTAATCTTTTTACAGCCGCTTCCATATTTTTAGGTATTATTTCAGTGATTGCTTCTATTAATCAAAACTTTGATAAAGCATTAATTTATATTATTTTATCATTAATTTGCGATGGTTTAGATGGACGCGTTGCAAGAGCTACCAACTCTACTTCTAAATTTGGAGTTGAGTTTGACTCACTAGCTGATTTAATAGCCTTTGGTGTAGCACCTGCTATGCTTTTTTATATGAGCATAGGTTATGAATATGGTCGTTTTGGCTCATTAATAGCTGGTTTATTTGTAGTTTTTGGCGCTATACGCTTGGCAAGATTTAATGTCACAACAGGAACTTATGAACCATCGGTTTTTATAGGTCTACCTATACCAACAGCAGCAGTTGTAAGTGCTTTATGGGTAAGTGCTTATTTATATTATGATTTTTTACATGATTTTTCTTTAATAATAATATGTATCCAAATGCTTCTAGCCTTTTTAATGGTAAGCAACATAAGGTATCCAAGTTTTAAGAAAATCGATCTAAAAAGAGCAAATGTTTTGAAGGTGTTAATCCTTTTAGTAATTTTATTTTCTATGCTTTATCTGTATTTTTTAGAAAGTGCATTGATTATTGCTAGTTTATATGTGCTTTATGGGATTGTTCGTAGTTTTTTTACCCTAGCTCGTAAATTTAAAAAATATTAATTTTACTTTCACTTCATTTTCTATCAATATACTTTTCATTATTTTTCAAAAAGGAGTAAAAATGAATAAAAACAAATTATTCAGACAAATTCACATTTACATTAGTTTATTTTTCTTACCACTTGCATTTTTATATGCAATCACAGGTTTTGCTTATATAGCTGGTTTTGATGGAGAAAGTGGAGCTAAAATTCAAAATTACAAAGTTCAAGCTATTATTCAAGAGGGTGCTGAAGCTGAATTTTTAATTGATTTTTTAAAGAAAAACAACTTAAAAATTCCTTCATCTTTGGAACCAAAACTCAACAAAAAAGGCGATGGTATAGAACTTGGGACTATAAATTATATAGCAAGTATTATAAAATTAGATGAGAATGACTATGAAATTACAACAAAAGATAGAAGCTTGCTTGGAAATATGATTTTGCTTCATAAAGATAAAGGTATGTGGTACTTTTCTGTACTTGGGTTAGCTTTTGCACTTGCCATGATAATACTTTATATTTCAGGACTTTTAATCACTATTATAGCTATACGCAAAGATAGAGGTAAACAAATAGCAGTTTTAGGTGCTGGTTTTATTATAACTTTAATCATAGCTTATTTCAGTGTATAAATTTAAGGTATATCTTATAAACAATAAGATATACTTTCCCTTTTAATATGGACAGATGGGTGAGTGGCTGAAACCACACCCCTGCTAAGGGTGCAGATCTTAACGGGTCTCGAGGGTTCAAATCCCTCTCTGTCCGCCACTATCTGAATACTATTTTTCCATAATAAAAGGGTATGAAAGAAATAAAAAAATAATACTTAATATTATAATTATTTATTATAACTATTATTTTTAATAAATATTTATATCAAAATCAATATTCTTTTCTAAATTATTTATATAAGAAACATAAACTTTATAAACCATTTCACAATTTGAATGACCTAAGATTTTACTTAACTCAATAGGACTTAAAGACTTTGATAAAAGTGCATTAGTTGCAAATGTATGACGCATTGAATAAAGTCGTCTATATTCTAAATTTAAATCTTTTAAAATTATTTTCCAATAATTTCGACTAAAAACATAATCATCTTTATAAGGATCTGAATACTGAGTTTCCAAAAGATAAGTATTATTTTTGTATTTATGAACATACTCATATAAATCACTATAAATAACATTAAATAAAGGTATTTTTCGAATGCTATAAAAAGTTTTAGGAGTACTTTCTCCAAATCGCGACCGAGTAGAGTTTATATTTATAGTTTTAGCTTTAAAATCTATATCATTTATTTTTAATGCCAAAATCTCACCAGTTCTCATACCAGTAAAAAAACCTAATTTTAAAAATATTTGAAATTTATCATTATATTTTTTACTAAAATCAATAATTTTTAGAACTTCATCTTTAGAAAATGGCTTAATGCGTTTTTTTGATGTTTTGGAAGTTTTATATTCTTTGTTGGATTTTTTAAAATTATTTCATCGTCTAAAGCTAAATCAAATATCTGACTTAAAATACCTAAATAATGCTTTTTTGACTTAATACTTACATCATTAATATTGCTTATCCAGTTTTTTATAATGGATGGTTTAATTTCACTTATATCATATTCAAAAAAATAAGAAAGACGATTTTTAATAATACCATTAACTTTATAATGTGTTGAAACTTTATAGTTATTTTGAGAAATTTTCAAAAATAATTCAGAATATGATTTAAAAGACATATTTATAACCTTTTTCAATCAAATAATCTTCTAAATCATCAATATCATTTATTTTTATTTTTTTAGCATCAATAAGCCCGCGTTCAATAGCTAAATTCACATGATATAAAATTTTTCCATCAATACCACAATATTTAAAATCATCGCTTTGAATTAATTTCATAAGTGCATAATCACTTAATGGATGTTTATTATTTCTCATTACAGAGAGAATGCCTGTATTTTCTCTTTTTTTGAATGATATTTTTTTATATCTTTTATATAATTTAGGATGTTTTTCTTTTTCATACTGATATACAATTCTTCCCATAAATTTATAAATTAATTTACAATTATCATACTCTATAGTTTCCTTATCATTCATAAAACAAAAATATTGCTTATCAAAACTCCATTCACAGACACAATCATCATTATTTATAAAATCAAATAAATTATAAAAATCTTTTTTAAAAAAATTAATTTTTCTATATATCCATAATGGAACAGGAGTTTTAGAAGTTAAAAATCTTCTTACTTTATGCTTAACATACCACGCACTTAAAAAATCTAAATCATATCTATCATTGAAATTAATAAAAGTTTTATAAATATATTTCATAACATAGCCGGTAGGATTATTTAAAGACCATTGAAAACCATTAATTTCACCATTTAAAACTTGTTCTTTTGTAAGTTTATTGCCTTGTTTTAAGTTTTGAGGTGCATAGAATATTTTTTTATATATTTCAAAAGTATAATTAAACGCATATTTAGGAATATAAATTAAAGCGTGAATATGTGGAACTCCGTCCTTTTTATGCGGTTCAAAGCACCTGATATAAAGCTTTTTTAAACCTTTATATTTTCTATGAATTCTCATAATAAATAAATTCCATTGATAATTTAATAGTTTAATTAAATCTTTAATTGTAAAAGCTTCATTAATATTTATTTTATAATTTAAAGAATAATCAAGATATTTTCTATCAAATGGTTTAAAAGAAGTAAAATCGCCTTTTAAAGCATTTCTAAAACAACCATTAAGAGTAATAGTCAAAAAAACAGGCATTAGATCGTAATCAAATTGTAAGCTTGAAATAACATTACAACGATTAACAAGCTCAGCATAATATTTTTTACCAAAATTAGCAGAATATGACAAATCTAAAAAAGATTTTATTTCACCGGTAAAAGAAGTATAAAATCTATTAGAAAGATAATTTCTTTGATTATCTAATTTTAAATTACACAGCTCTAAATCTTTTAAACTTAGTCCATAACTTAAAGGTAAGAGTTTTTTATTAAATTGATAAATTGACAAGAGCTGTCATTATGTGCGACTGCGTCGCTCATAATGCCATCTTTTTTTAGATTGTAATTTATTGATTGATTAAATAAATTATTTTCCATTGCAACACCTTTATATAATTTATAATATTTCTATTGAGAGAGTTAAGACAGTATTACTAACTTGATTTCTTTCTATCTTAAATAAATAACCAAGAAGCCAAATATCTTTTAATAATGGAATACCAGATTCATAATTAATATTAGTTTGCTTATTAATTCCACTTAAAACCAATAAATCGCCCCGCTTAAGTGTATAAGATGATTTTAATTCTTTTTTAGAAGTAATAGGAGTTAGATTATTATTTGATATTAAATCTTCAACAATTAAATGTAAATCAAAATCAACTAAATTACCTATAATTAAAGGTTTTAACCTAACTTGTAATCCTACATCTTTATAATCATAACTTGAATTTTGAGCAACTTCAGTATTAGAAACTTGTGTAGTAGATTTTAAAAATGGAATATTTTGAACAGAACTAAAAAACACTTCAGAATTAGATCTAGCGACCAAAAAAGGATTAGAAACGATTTTGGTAATACCTTTATTTTCTAAAAAGCTAAGAGTTGAATAAAAACTCTTTTTATCAACTTCAATAATATTATTTTCAGTTGAATAAGGAATAGTAATTAAATTAACATAGAAATTAAAATTATTGATAGAATTATTTTTTAAACGAGCTTTTAAGGTAGAACCCATATCTTTTAAATTATCAAGATTAGTTTCTAAGATAGTGATTTTAAACTTTAATTGTTTTAAATCAAAACTATCAATATCATTAATAGCACTTTTTAACTTAGAATATATGAAATCATCACTTAAAAAAGAAATAGAATTAGAACGATAAATATAGGTAGAATTAATATCATAAATATTTAAAAGAGAAGATATATCATCATAAGAATTTTTATTAAGTCTTATATATCTTAAATTCTTATTATTATTTTTATTTTTTAAATAACTTAAATTATTATCTTTAAAATTATTTTCATACACATAATAAAAAGATCCGGTAAAAGCAAGCTTTAGATTTTGAAGCTTTAAAGCACTTTCAAAAACATCTAAAGTAATATTAGGAAAATTTTTATTAGTATAAAAAATATATTTATCAGGATTAATATTAGAACTTACCAAAATATCAACATTATTATAAGTGGAAGCTAACTCAGCATATTCAAATATATTATTTGAAAAAGTATGACCAAATAAAAAACTAAAACTTAAAAGAATTAAAACTAGTTGTTTTTTCATTAGATTTATCATTTTTTTTAACACCTTTCTTAAGATTATCAAAAACTTCAATTTTAAAGACTAAAAAATAAGAATATCCCTTAAAAATTTTTGTTTTATGAATAAAAACAGGATTGTAAAAATTAAGAATTTCATCAAAATAATCTCTAGGAATACTAAAAAAAGAATTATCATCCTTATCAACAATATTACATTCAAGTTGAATACAATTAACCTTATAAACAAAAGTAGAATTAAAATCTTTAACATTATCAGAAAAATCATTTAAATAATTACTTGTTTTAAATAAAGGAAATGAAGAATTATTATCAAAGTTAAAAGTTAAGTTATTTTCATCAGAATTAATTTTAGGTATATCATTTGAATTAGTATTAAAATAATTTAAAAAAATATAGAAAAATAAAATTAAAAGAAAAAAAGAAATAAAAGCAAAAATAAAAATTTTAGTAAAAAAAGATTTATTAGAGCTAGATTTCCCAGACTGATAAAGATTAAAAACTTCTTGATTAGCTTTTAAAGAAAATCTAAAAACTAAATCTTTGCCATACATTTTATAAGATGAAAATTGAGCGTATCTAAAAGAATTTTTACTTATTCTTTTACCACTATCTAAAGCTTTATAAAAAAACTCAGCAACTCTTTTATATTCATTAGAAACTAAACTTAAATCTTGAGTGATTAAAATAATTTCTTGATGTATATGACGATGATATGTTAACCACCAAATTAAAATTTTATCATCTTTATTTTTAAAAACATTGTGTATCTCATCAATAATAAACATTGATTTAAATAATTTCAATTCATTGGCTTTAATATTTATTTCATCATCATTAGCACTATTAGAATATAAATTATAAAGTTCTGATAGATACAAATAAAAAACATCAAAATCAAACTTTAAAAGCTTATTGCTAATATCAAATTTTAAGCCATTTATATTAGTATAGCAATAAAGATAATCAAAAGTCTTAATTTTTCTTTTAATTTCAAAACCTAATATTTTTTTATTCTTTAAAGTAGGCTCAACAAAATATTCATATAGCTTATTTACCGCAAAATAAGTTTTACCACTTCCAGGATTGCCAACAATATAAGTAATAGCCATTTTTACTCCTTAATAGAAATAATTACAGCTAAAACAGAATTTCTAATATGAAAAAGAACAGACCAAAGAAGTTTAGAAAAAATTAAAACAAAAACACTAATTAAAATAGGAGAAAAAACAGAAAAAACATCATTAAAAGCCTTAAAAAATCCAAGAGATGAAAATACAGACAAAACATTTAAAAATATATCATCTGAACTTAAAAATAAAGAATTGATATATTCAAAAAAATTATTTATTTCATTAAAAACAAAAATTATAATTTTTGCAAACGATAAAAGACCAGCAAAAAAAGCCAAAAAAAATAAAGAATTTATAGCAATGATCGTAACAAAACTAGAAATTCTTAAACTAGCTTCAATAACATATCTTTTAAAAAAATCACCAAAAAAAGCAAGCGTAGCTACAATAATTTGAAACATATTATTCCTTTAAAGATTAATTAAAAACTTAAGAGAAAAACGCCAAATAACCCTGATAAAAAATAAGAAAAAAAGGCAATAAAAGAAAACATAGAAAACGCCTGATAATTTACTTGTAAATTCACAAAAATCAATTTTTATTTCATTTTTACCATCTATATAATCAAAATCAAAAGTTAAAGGACAAGTATTTGTCTGTATTGGAAAATCTATAGATTTAAAACCACTTTCAACAACAGATATAAAATCATTTATAGAATTAGAAAAAGACTTATATTGATTATTCAAATCATCAGAAAAAGATAAAAAATCTGATTTTAAAGAATCAATAAAACTATTATAGCTACCAAAATCAGATCCATCATAAGAACCGCAATTATTATCTTTACAAACATTATCGCCATTAGAACCATTTCCATTATTAGAACCATTTCCAACAGGATTAGAGCTATTACTATTATTAGAGCTATTACTATTATTAGAACCATTTCCAACAGGATTAGAAGGTTTTATAGAAGAACAATTACTACCAATACATAACTTATTATTATCCTTAATAGAAGTTCTTTCATCACTATGACCAAAATGAAAACAATTATTATCAATACAAATAGTATTATTTTTACTAAAGCCTGATCCTTTATTAATAGAAGAACACTTACCATTAATACAGATTTTATTGTCTTTTACATCAGTATTATCATCAGCTTTAAAACAACTATTACCATCAAAACAAATATTATCATTATCTTTAGAAATACTAATTTCAGAACCACTAGAAGATGGGGTAGAAGGTTTATGAAAAGGTATATTATTAGAACTAGTATTTTCATTTGAAATAAAACTACAATGATGCTCAATACAAGAAGGAGTAAAATTATCTTTAGAAAAATCAATAATATTAGGGCAATTATAATTTATATAAGTAGTTTCATCAGCACAAATACTAACACAATTATAACCTTTACCACCATTAGAAATACCAAGAACGCTATCAATGTATTTTAAACCACCATTTTCAAAACACTGAGCTTTAGCATAAGAATAGGGATTAGATATACTTTCTTTATCAATCAAAGAAACACATTTATTTTTAAAACTATCAGCTATTTCACCAGGTTGGCAAGGAACGCAAGTAACAGAATTAACGCTATCATCAATTTTAAAAATATAATTATCTTCACAAGGTTCATGAATTTTTTTATAAAAAGTTTGATAAAATTTCTGAACTTGTAAACCTCTTTGCAATTCAATATTAACATATTCTCCATTATAAGAGCCTTCGCAACCTTCATCTTCACTGTTCATGATAAAAGGAGAATTATAGTAATTATCACCGCCGTCGGTGTATATATAACCTTCTTCATAATCAAAAATAGAATCTAAAGGACGCAAACAACTATTATCAATCTCTTTCAGGGTATTTGGCTTTCCAAAACTAAGTAAAATACCAATTTCACCACCACCGAAATGAACATCATCTATAAATAATTTTCCGTAAATATAATTATCATTAATAACATGAACTTCATAAAATGCAGTATCTGGAACTTTAAAATCATACTTATCATAAAAATAGTCAGAATATGGATATCTTGAATCAGCTACAGTAAAATCTTGATAATCAGGATCTAACTCCTTAGATGAGTTAAAATAGAGTGCTCCACGCTCACTGACTACAAAACCAATCTCACTAAAAGCAAAATTAGCACTAAAATGTGCATTACCAATAAAATTTTTAGGAAAAGAACGATTTAGCCAATCCGAAGGAGAATAATACACAGGCCAAAAAGCAAAAGAAAAATCAAGAAAAAATAACAAAGAAATTAAAAAACGCATTTACTTCATCCAACGACTAACAAATAAAACCAAAATAAGCAAAATAGGAGTTATACCAACAATAAAATATATGAAAATACTAAAAAAGAAATCAAAACTAACAACGCCTGTTATGTTAAGAATACCACTCATAAAAACACCTTTTAAGACTTAAAAGAAGCTATCAAAAGCACCACAAGAAGCAAAAGAGAAAAACCACAAAGAATACCTGTTAAACTCATTAAAAAATTATAGTTTTGCTGACCCAAAATATATAAAACTTCCAAAGGTAATTCAAGTTTCATAAAAAAATCCTTTAAAATAGGCTTTGAAAGTGTTACACATCGCCGAGAAGTTTTTAAAAAGCCTTTAAGTTGAATTGTCGGCGCTAGGCACTATTTTTTTAAAAAAATAGTGCAAAAAAACTAATCAACAACATCATTTAAGATTTTAATTGAAAATAATACAGATTTAGCAATAAAAAAAGTTGCTATAAGTAAAGCGATAAGCGAATTAGCAAAAAGAATTAATTTACCTACATCAAATACATTGCTAAAACCAAAACCCATAAAAAAACCTTAAATTGACTTAAGCATTTTTATACCGGCTTTAACAGCAACTATAGTCCCAATAGCAGCGATGACAATAGCAACACCAAAAGCAGAAGCTAACATTTTATGTTTAGAAATTTTCTTTAACATAACAATTCCTTATATTTTTATTAGAGAATTTAAATTCTCTTATATTTTCAACACCAAAAAATATAAGAAAATTCAAAAAGAAGTATTTAAAATATTTTAAATACTTCAAAAAAATTATTTTTTATCGGATTTTTTAAACTCGACACCTAAAAAATGTTCTATTGGATTATTCACTCTAACAACTCCATTATTATCAGGAATACCACCGTCAATAACAATAATTTCTTTATTTTTAAACTTATTGCGGATAAATGAGAGAACTTGACCAGCGGTTAAATTATCAGGGCAAATAATACGAAAGATAAGTTCTTTTTTAATAGTATCCAAAACGCCGGTTTTTTCATTTAAAACATCATAAACATTAGATGATTCTATTCTAACACTAGCAGAATAAGTCCTACCATCAAAAGAACCTTCAGCAACAGATCTAACAAGACCATTTGAAAGACTATAATTAATTAAATAATCTTGACTTACAATTTCCATTTTTACACCTTTCAAAAAAAATTAACACCTTTAAAAAAACTCCCTTTCAAGGTGTTAAGAAAAAAGGGAGCAGAGCAAAAGCTCAAAAATTAAATTCTAATAATTTGACTTTTCAGCTTTTGAAAAATTTAAAAAAATTTAGTAAAATTAAAAATAATTAAATATGAAATTATTTCAAATATATTTTAGAAATTATTTCATATAAAAAATAAAAAGTAGCTTAAAAATGAAAGAAATTCAAAATAAAATCAATAAAAAAGAAATATCAGAAAAACTAGACATAGAAATAAGAACACTCTATAATTGGGAAAAAACAAGACCAAAGTTGTATAATTTCATAGTTAATTCAATAAATAAAGAAAATGAAAGAAATTCAAAATTAGAAGAATTACAAAAATTATATGAAAATCTTACAGATTTAGAAAAAGAATATTATCTATCAGAAATGAAAACAAAAATATTAAAAAGAAAATTAAAAGAAAATGAATAAAAAAAGATATTAAAACACTTTATAATTGGGAAAAAACAACCCAGAATTATACAAAGCAGTAATTAGTTATTATTCCAAAAAAGAAAATAATCCAATGGAAAGCAAGTTATTAGAACTTTTTGAGAAATTAAACGAAAAGGAAAAAAATTCTATATTGCTGATATAGAAGCTAGAATATTAAAAAAAGAAATAGAATGAGTAAAAGAATCTTGATTTAAAAAAGAAATAAAAGAAAGCAATCAAGATTCTAAAAAATAGCTTTTGTAATTAATTACGATTATAAATTATAGTATATTTATTTATTATTTTTATAAAAAATAAAATAAAAAATAAAAATTTAAAAGAAAATGTTACTTTTATAAATACCAAGTATTATAATTTGATCTTTGTTTGTATCAATTAAATAAGGGATAACATAACCTTTAAAAATTAAATCTCTTATATTTTCATCATCAAAAGATAAAGATTTTCTATTTTTATAAGGCATAAAAGAAAGATTATGAATACTTTGTTCTAATTTATCTAAAAATAAATTAGCTTGTTTTACACTATCCAATGAAATAAAATCAGATATTACCCCTAATTCATTTAAAAAACGATCAGTTTGTATGATCTGCATTTATTTTAGACCTAACTTTTGAAAAAACTTCATCAGAAGTATATGTTTTTAATTTTCCTTGTTTATAAAGTTCTATATCTTTTTTATAATCTTCTATTCTTATCTTATGCTCTAAATAGGTTAAAGCGAGTTCTAAAACTTCTTTTTGACTTAAATTGTTATCTTTACAATAATTAGTTAAAAAATGTTCTGATTCTCTTGAAAGCTCTAAATACATATAACAATCCTTTCTTTTTTTGAAAATTATAACAAAAAAACATAATAAAATATTTTTATGAAAAAATCAATATTTATTAGGGTTCAAATCCCTCTCTGTCCGCCACCTTATAAATTTCATTTTATTTCATCTATTTTAGCAATTTTTATTGTTATAATTAATACCATCAAAACTTAATAAATCTAAAGGCAAGCTTCACATACTATGCAAATTTACGCTTCTATTGACTTGAAATCTTTTTATGCATCAGCTGAGTGCGTTTTAAGAAATTTAGATCCTTTAACAACTAATCTTATTGTAGCAGATGAAACAAGAACGGACAAAACCATCATACTAGCAGTTTCACCCGCGTTAAAAACTTACAATATACCCGGTAGATTAAGACTTTTTGAGTTTAAACAAAAAATCCATTTAATCAACCAAGAAAGACTAAAACAAGCTCAAAAACACCACTTTAAAGCTAAAAGTTTTAGTATATTAGAACTTGAAAATGATTTAAGTTTAGAATTAGACTACATTATTGTTAAGCCTAGAATGGCTACTTATATAGAATTTAGCACAAAAATATACAGCATTTATTTGAAGTATTTTGATGCTAAAGATATTCATATATACTCTATTGATGAAGTTTTTATCGATCTTAGTTCTTATCTTGAAAAATACAAACTATCAGCTTATGAGCTACTTACTAAGGTTTTACTTGATATTTCACACACAAGTAAAATCACCGCAACAGCAGGCATAGGCACAAATTTATACTTAGCTAAAATTGCTATGGATATACTCGCTAAAAGACAAAAAGCAGATGAAAATGGCTTGCTTATAGCCTTTTTAGATGAAAAATTATATAGATATAAATTGTGGCAGCATAAACCTTTAAAAGATTTTTGGCGTATAGGTAAAGGCATTGCCTTAAAACTTGCAGATTTAAACATTCATACTATGGGAGATCTTGCAAGATTTTCTTTAGAACATGAAGACTTGCTTTATAAACACTTTGGTGTTAATGCTGAACTTTTGATCGATCATGCATGGGGTATTGAAACTTGCACGATGAAAGATATTAAAAATTACAAATCACAAAATCACTCTAAAATCATGGCTAAGGTTTTGCCTTTTGCATATGATAATAATCAAGCAATAAAGGTTTTAAAAGAACTTGTAGATCATTTAGTACTTGAACTTATACAAAATAACCTTAAAACAAACCATATCACACTAGATATACAATATGATAAAAGCAATTTAGAAAATTCAAGTTTTTTAGGTTCTTATATAGGAGCTATTACTAAAGATAATTACGGAAGAGCTATACCTAAAAATGCTCACGGAAGTATGAATTTAGAAAATTTTACCCATTCTTTAAAAATCATCAACAAAAAAACCTTAGAACTTTTTTATAAAATCAGTGATAAAAACTTAAGTATTAGAAAAATCAGCCTAAGTTTAAATAATATCACAGATAAAGCTCAAGAAAATTACCAAGAATTAAATTTATTTAGTGATTTTAATGCAATTTCACAAGAGAAAAATCAACTTGAAAAAGAAGAAAAGCTCCAAAAAGCAAGACTTCAAATCATACAAAAATTTGGTAAAAAAGCTATTTTAAAAGCTTCAAGCTTGGATGATGAGACTAAAGAAATTACTTCTTTAATAGGAGGTCATAATGCATGATGATTATAAAGATATAATAGATATAAAATATCAAAAATCAAAACAATTTCCACCAATGTCAAGAGAAAAAAGAGCGGCACAATTTGCTCCATTTTCAGTACTAAATGGCTTTAGTAAAGCTATTTTAAAAACGCAAAAAGATATGGAAAAAGCATTAGAAAATAGTAAATATCAAGAAGAAAGCTAAGTTCTTCTTGATAAAATTTTATTTTGCATTAGAGTATTTTTCAAACTCTCCACTTTCATCGATTTCATTGCCATAAAGTTTGTGTAATTCATAGTAGTATTTTACAAATTCCTTACACTCTTCATCAAGCGGTAAAAACACCTCATCTTCTAAAACACAAAATTCATCTAAATAATTTTTAGCATCTTCTTTTAACATATAATGTCTTGCTAGCTTATAATAATTTTGCATAAACACAGCCTTAAAACTCTCGTAAGCTTCCTCATCAAATTTAATGTTTAATTTCTCATTTGCAAAAGATAACACCCCTGATTTAAACAACAATGACAAATGAATCAAACCTTCTGTATAGTAAGGCTTAACCTCCTCTACTCTTTGCCAAGCAATCAATCCTATAGCCCTTTTAATAAGCTCATAAAATACAGGAAGCTTTAAATCATCTTCTTCATGTAAAAAGAAATTCACAAGCCCACCCGCAGTAGCTTTAAACTCTTCTATATTTTTAAACACGCCACTTTCATTCATTTTCTTTTCGCTATCATTTGCCACAAAGAAAATATGTCCAAACTCATGACCTATGGTAGAAACTTCATAAATTCTTTTCCATAATTTTTCATTGTAAAATAAAATTTCTCTACCATAATCTAAAAATTCTTTTTCAAATACCATAGAAGAAAGCTTCATAAAGGGCTTGGTTTTAGCATTTTCATAAACATAATTTAAAAAAGCAAAGATCTTTTTACCTGCTATATTGCTTACATACTCATCATTTGGCACTACTTGAGCGGAAAAAAGCCCCTTAAGCTCTGCTCCATAAAAAATCATAGGCATACAAATATAAAGCTGAGTTTTTTCAAGATTAAAATTCACTTCATCAAACAAAGTTTCATCTTCTTCATCTAAATTTGCATACACCATCGCAAAGCTTTCTTTGATTTTATCTTTAAACTCACTCCCATTAAAATCACTCACATCTTCTAAGCGTATATCCCACTCAAGTGCTACTGCATGTGTATAAGAGTCCTCATAGTATTCTAAAGGATGGCCAATTTGCAATGGACATTTTACTTCCATCCACGCAAGCTCTGCTTCTTGCCATTTTTTAACTACTTCATTATTATCTTTTTCACAAAATGCAAATTTTAATTTTTCTATATAATCAATATAAGCATTTTTTTCATCATCTAGCACACAATTTCTTAGTTTTTCTAAAAGTTTATCAAATTCATATTCAAGCTTTAAAACTTCATTTTCAAAAGCTTTTGCATAAGGTAAAAATCTCCAAAGTGTTCCTATTTTAACTAAAGCTCCATAGCTTCTTTCACAAATTTCACTATCTTGATTTAGCTGATAAAGCTCATTTTGTTTTAAAAACTCCAAAGCATCGCTTAAATTTGGAAATTGTTCTTTTAAGATTTTATTATTTGTATCTAAAATTTGCTTGCTCCAAACAAGCTCAAAAGAATTCATAACTACACCTATATTATGCACACCTTGAACTAGAGCCAAATAAAACTCATCAAGTAAATTTTTACTCTTAATCTCATCGATTAAATCTTGATGCTCTACCTCATAAAAGGCTCTTACTAAAGAAAAAACTTTATATTTTATTTGAGAAATTTCTTCTTCATTTAAACCTTTTTTCTCAAGTTCTTGGACTAAATTTTCCTCTTTTAAATCCACCAAACGACGCAACATTGCTAAAACATTGCTTTTTTCATTTTCAAGATTAGCTAGTTCTAAAGCTCTATCTATCAAAGGATGACTTTGATTAGTTTGAAGTATATTATAAAGACTATTGATATTTTGTTTCCTATTTTTCACAATTTTTGCTATTTGCTTAAAATCATTCATTTTTTACCTTTCTTTATTTTTAAAACTTAATTATAAT
Organism: Campylobacter sp. CNRCH_2013_0671h; assembly: GCF_025773055.1. Classification (NCBI taxonomy): domain Bacteria; kingdom Pseudomonadati; phylum Campylobacterota; class Epsilonproteobacteria; order Campylobacterales; family Campylobacteraceae; genus Campylobacter; species Campylobacter sp. CNRCH_2013_0671h. Next base: position 45,404 of record NZ_JAKMTG010000003.1, on the reverse strand, counting down.
GTTTTTTTTAAAACACAAGGAGAATGTATGAAAGATATGGGAGAACCTAAACTAAGAGTTATAGCTATGCCAAGCAATACAAACCCCGCTGGTAATATCTTTGGTGGTTGGATCATGTCACAAATTGATCTAGCTGGAGCCATTGCAGCAAGGGAGCTTTCTCCGCAAAGAGTAGTAACTGTAGCAGTGGATAAGATCATTTTTAAAGAACCAATTTTCGTAGGTGATTTGGTATCTTGCTATGCAAAAATCATCAAAGCAGGTAATACTTCTATCACCGTAGAAGTAGAAGTAGTTACCCAAAGAGCCAATGATTATGGCCGTGTATATTGCATGCATGTAACTTCAGCTGTGGTAACTTATGTAAGTGTAGATAAAGACGGAAATAAACTTCCTATTGATGCGGATTTAAAAAGATTGCACGGCTTTTGATATGTTTTATTGTATTTTCAAAAAAAATTTTATATCATCACAGAAAACTTTCTAAGGCTTATATATGCGCGGATATAAAATATTTTCTGGTTCAGCAAATGAGGAATTTGCTAAAAAAATCTCAAAATACCTTTCACTGCCTCTAAGCAATGCGGGTGTGAAGCGTTTTAGTGATGGTGAAATTAGCATTCAAATAGATGAAAGCGTGCGTGGTAAAGATGTATTTATCATTCAAAGTACTTGTGCTCCAACAAATGATAATCTAATGGAACTTTTAATCATGACAGATGCTCTGCGTCGCTCAAGTGCAAGCTCTATCACAGCTATCATCCCTTATTTTGGCTATGCTAGACAAGATAGAAAAGCAAGTCCTAGGGTGCCTATTACTGCAAAATTAGTAGCAAATCTTATAGAATCAGCAGGGGTAGATAGAGTAGCTACCATAGACTTACATGCTGGACAAATTCAAGGCTTTTTTGATATACCTGTGGATAATCTTTATGGAAGTATTATTTTTAATGATTATATTAAAAATAAAAACTATAAAAACCCTATCATCGCAAGTCCTGATATAGGCGGTATAGCAAGAGCTAGGAGCGTAGCAAAAGCTTTAGGACTTGATATAGTTATAGTAGATAAAAGACGCGAAAAGGCTAATGAAAGCGAAGTAATGAATGTCATCGGTGATGTAAAAGATAAAGAAGTAATTTTGGTAGATGATATTATCGATACAGCAGGAACCATAGTAAAAGCTGCTGAAGTATTTAAAAGCAAAGGTGCAAAGTCAGTTATAGCTTGCTGTACCCACCCTGTGCTTAGTGGCGTAGCTTATGAAAGAATAGCCAAAGATGCGCTTGATGAGCTAGTAGTAACTGACACTATACCTTTAAAACAACAAATGGATAAAATCAAAGTCCTAAGCGTAGCACCTATTTTTGGCGAGGTAATACGCAGAGTTTATCACAATGAAAGTGTGAATTCTTTATTTGTATAAATTCTTTGCAAGAATAGCCTTGCAAAGAATTATTCTGTAAAGCTTGGAATATATTTTAAGACTTCTTTTCTAAGCTCTTCATTTTCTCTTAATAATTTTAAAACCGATTTTGCATAAGTATCTTTTGTTTTGCCTACTTTGCTTAAAAATACACCATTTTCAAGAATTCCTTTTTGATTAAATATTTTTAATAATTCATCATAGTCTTTACTTTCATATACAGAATTAAATTTATTTTCAATATCTTTATGTAAGTTTTCAAAACCTATTAGTTGCTCCAAAGAACTAATCTTTTCTTGTATTTGTTTGGGTGTTTTTGATTCTTTAAATATAGATTTTAATTTATGTTTTACTTCTTTTTCTAATTTTTCTGAAATTTGACTTTGTAGAACATTTTTATATTTTATTTCAAAGATATAATCTTTTACTTCTTCAAATTTTTCTCTTGCGTCTGATTGTTCTAAAATAGCTAAAATAATGCATTCTAATAAAAACAAATTTTCTACTTCAGCTACTTCTAAAACTTTCACTTTATTTTTATTTGCACTATCTATTTCCTCTTGTGTTCTAAAATCTCTATCTATAATCCCATAAGCATTGAAACCATGCAAGGCATTTTGTTCGTTGAAAGTTTTTGTATAGTTTAAAACATTTTCGCAACTACTGCATGGAATGATTTGATATTGTGGATATAATATACTATAAATTTTAGTGTCTAAACTTTCACTTTTTCCCTCTACAAATAAAATATCTCTTCTAGCACCTAAAAGTTTTAAAAATAATTCTTGTGACATATCATTTTTTTCTATTTTTTCTATTTCCCATTTTTGCCCATTGTAGGATTTAATCCAAAATTTATCCGCTTCTATATGATTTGCAGCAAAATTTAAATCATGCGTTATGTATATAAATAAACAATCTTGCCTATGCTTTTCTAAAACACTCCAAAGTCTGTTAGTTAAAGATGGATGTAAGTGTAATTCTGGCTCATCGATTAAAATAATTTTTTCTTCGATACACAAAACATACATTATCAAGTATAATACAGCTCTTTCTCCATCACTCATCATTCTTGCTTCATATTTGTTTTGCTCATTCATAATGCATAAAAATTCATCTTTTATAAGATCTATTTTTCTATGAGGAAAAATTTCTTTCCAAATATTTTTAGTTTTATCTATGATATTTTCAATTCTAATACCATTTCTATGTTCTTGTCTTAATTGTTCTTGTTCATAAGATAAAACATAGCTTAAAAGCTTATCATAATCGCTATGAAGTTTTATTGTTGCATTTTCAAATCCATTAAATTTTAATTGCCATATATCATTATATGGATTAATATTTCCATAGAATAAATCATTCTTAGCTTCATTATATTTATATCTTATTATACGATCTGATATAGTTATGTCTCTTTGAGCTGGAATTCTATATAAATTTCCGCATTCTTTTTCCATCCAAGCCCCAAGCCTACTTTTACCTGAGCCATTAGCACCTACGATTATGATAGAATTTGCATTTGTTTTAAATTCTTTTTTATCTCCATTTTCATCAGGCAAATAATAAATATATTCTTCCATCTTAATTCCTTAATAATGCTATATATTCACTTTGTTTTTCGTTTAAGACTTTAAAAGTGCTTATCATGTAAGAAAATTCATCATCACTTAAACTATAAAGTTCTTTAACTAATAAGTCATTTTTTGCTCTTAAGACATCATAAGCTTTTTTAGTTTTTGGAATTTCATCATCTTTTATGTTAAATTCTTGTTTTAGCTCATCAAAATGATGATTTTTATCATTATAAAGCTGCAAAAGTAAGGCATTTTTAGCTAGAGTTTTATAGATTTCATTGTTTTGAATTTCTTTATCACTTGGTTGAGGCAGAGGAATTCTTTCTAAGTAGGTTTTACTTACATTGATTTGCACCATATTTCTTATGATAAAATCAACCACTAAAGAATTAAACAAAGCCAAAGTAAATAAAATTCTTTCATAAGGCACTACATCTATACAAATTTCATCATCTTTTAAAATATATAGTTTTGGTACATTTGCAAACATACTATGTCCAAAACCACAATTTTTTGGCAATAAAGAAGCTATCAAAGTTCTCTCATCAGTATCTCTTGCAACAGCTCTATAAGCAAGTCTAAAAAATTCTCTATCATACTTTATCAATTCAGGCTTTAGTTCTTTGCTGGTGGCCTTTTTAGCTCTTAAAAGTTCTTTGCTTTTTAAACGCTCATCAAATTTAGCCTTTTCTAAAAAATAAGTAGCTTGGCTAAAATTTGCATTAAATTGATGTATCATTTTACCTTCATATAAGGGCAAAAGTCCTTCCCTAAACTCTTCTATAAACAAATCTTTATCACTAGTCATATTTAATTCTTGTCTAAAATCTATATAATCAAAAGACAAGGTTTGAAAAGTATTGTAGCATTTTCTTAGAATTTCTAAAGCTTGCTTGTCTTTTAGCTCCATTAAGGCTAGGTGAGTTGGGCTTAGCTTTTTGATATCTTCTAAGCTTAGAGTTAAAATTTCATCTTTGTTTTTTAATGAGTTTATATCTGTTTTATAAAACATTGTTTTGATTTTGTGAGTGTGATTTGCTTGCGTGTTTTTTATAAGCATAAGAGCAAATTTATAGCTTCTATGAACATCTATAAAGATAGCTTTATTGTTTTCAAAACTATAAAAATACTCTAAAGTTTTATTTTCTAAAATTTCTTTTCTTAAAGTCAAGCTTCCATCTTCAAACATCAAAGCACTAGGAAGCACATAAGCTAAATTTCCATCTTGTTTTAAAAGAGAAAGATTTTTTTCTACAAAAAGACGAAATAAATTAATATCTTTTGTTAAAGAATTAGACATAAATGTGTTTTTATAATAAACATTAATTACATCTATATATGCTTTTTGTTTTTCATAATTTTGCTTTATATAATCTTTCGCTAGCAAATTGTCTTGAATTTCTTTTTTCTTGCTAGCGATTAAGCTTCTATAATCGCTTTTATATTGTGGAAAGAAATCATTGTCACTAAATTCTGATTTATCCCAAGGTGGATTACCTATGATGATATCAAAGCCTTTAAAGACTTGATTTTCTATGATTTCAGGAAATTCTAACTCATAGTTAAAGAAGTTAAATTCTTTTTGATATTTGCTAATGATAGCTTTTGCTTGTTTATTTTGGCTTAAATTTTGTATATCATCTTGACTTAGGGCTTTTAGAATCTGTAATTCTTCTTTGTTAGCAAAATGAAGTGAGTTGATATAGTTTAGATATAAATTTAACTTATCAAGTTTTGGTGTGATTTCATTTTGATAGATTTGTTTGGATTGTTTGATTTGTTCTTCGTTGGTATCTTGTAGATTATCAAGCTTTTCAAATACTTCTTGTAAAATTTCAAATTCTTGAGTAATGGAATTTGTGAAAATATTTTCTTTATTTTGCTTTATTAAATTTTCAAAATCACTTATACTTGAGCCTAGCAAAGCATTGCCACATTTTATGTGATGTTCTATAAAAGAAAGTGGGGTTCCAAAGATAAAACTATCTATCCAAAGACTAAGCTTAGTAAGCTCTATACTAAATGGATTTAAATCCACTCCATAAATAATGCGTTTTAGCAAAAGTCGTTTTAAAACATCACTTTCATCTAACTCATAATCTTGCGTGAAATCTTTTATATGATTTGCGATATTTTCTTTTTCTTGTTCGTGGAGTTGCTTTAAATTTGTAAAATGTTCAAAATCTGATAAAACAATATGCGTGATAGCATTTAAAACCGCAACTAAAAAATGCCCACTACCGCAAGCATTGTCTAGAATTTTAAATTTCAAAATATTTTCATTGTTTAGTTTGTCTTTTAAAGCACTTTGGATTAAAAAATTAGCTATGGATTGAGGTGTATAAAAGCTTGCACTTGCTTTTCTTGAGTTGCTAGTATTTTTTAGATAAATTTGTCCTTTTTCATAAAAGGTGTATTTTTCTAATTTTTTTGATTTTTCTAAAATTTTAAAATCATAATTATCAAAATAACACTCTATTTCTTTTGATTTTTCTTTATAGCTTACATAGTAAATATCTTCATTTGCTACTTCAAAAAAGTAAGAAAGCAAGCCTTCATAAATCGTGCCTAAATGCTCTATACTTAAGGTTTTATAATCTCTTTTAAAAGTTAAATTTTTATCTTTGTAGTATAATAATTGTTCTAAAATTTTCTTCAAGTCTTTATCGCTGAAAATCTTTGGTGTGTTTAAAAGAGTGGTTTTGCTCTCATCAAACAACCCACCATTGAAAACAGGCATGTCAAAATTGCCTTTGCCTTTATTATAAATTTGAAATATCATTTCTAAATCGCCAAAGCCAGCACTTGAGCTTTCATCATCGCTTAAATTTTGCAATAAAGTTTTTATGCTAATTTTGCTTTTGAAGTATTTATGCTTTTCTAAGATATTTTCAAATTTATCTTCAAAATAAGCAATAAATAAAAGCCTAAACACAAAATATAAAGAATTTTCATAGATTAGCTTTAAATCAGCTTTAGTTTTGTTATAAATCTTAGAACCTATAAATTCAAATAAAGATTCATTGCCATTAGTTCCATAGATGATAGATTTTAAATCATCTTCTATTTTTATTTTTGATTCTTTATTAACTTGTAAAGATTTTTCTATGTGTTTTTCTTCCGTATAACTTGCTGAAGCAAAAATACTATAAAAATACGCAAAAGCTTGGTAGTTTTTATCTTTTATGATGTGTTCTAAATTTATCTCATAAAATACCTTGTTTGCACTAAGTGTAGAGTTATCATAAAAACGCCAAAATCTACCATTAGTTAAAAAGCCATAATTTTTCTTAAGATTACTAAGATATCTTAAAATTTGAAAATGGGGATTTTCTTTTACTTTTTTATTATCTATTTGCACATCATAGGCTTTTGACTCCATGATAATAGTGAATTCATTGCTTGATTTTTTTGTTTCTTTGTCTAAATTTTCATAATTTGCTTTTATATTTTCATCACTAAAAAGCAAAAAATCGGGCTTTTCTAATTTACCTTGTATGATCTTTTCATCTTGTCTTATAAATTTCCACCCTAAAATGTCTAACACTTTTGATATAAATTCATCTTCAAATTGATGTTCGTTATAATTTTGAAAATTTCTTTGAGTGGCGTTGTATAGACAGATTATATTATCTAAGGTTGTTTTATATGTGTTTTCATTTTTAGTAAAATTATAAATATTTGGAAAATCCACCTCTAGAGCATAGTTGGTAAAAAGATTATTATCAAGATATTTTTTAATTTCTTCATAAAAATTCATAGAACAACCTTAGTATTTTTTAAAATGATAACAAAAAGAACTTTTTAAAATGCTAAGAAATACTATCAAGCTTTATAATGAATTTAAATTTAGAATTAATAAAAACCTTACCATCTATCTTAAAAGAAGCCTTCCTTGAAGTCCTATCAATAATAAGAAACCTTTGATGAAATAAAATTATTAAAATACTAAATTCTAATAAATTGATATATGAAAGATTAAATTTGGTGGAGACGAGGGGAATTGAACCCCTGTCCAAAAATAAAACAACCACGGCATCTACATGCTTAGCAAAGGTGAAAATTTCATCTAGCCAAACTCACCTTCCAAAATTTCAAGCTAGACTAAGACTTTAACTTCAATCAAAACTTGTCAAATTTCAATCTACACTATCGAAAATGACCAAATCCTAAGCTAGATAGTATCACTTAAAATTCAGGCTCAACTGAACTTACGCAGCTTTAGCGTAAGCAGGAGCAAATTTAACGTTGTTTGCGTTTAATTTTAATTTGAGCTTTATACGCTTTGCTCAAAGCGACATGCCACCAAGGCCACTCTACTCCTGTCGAAGCCAAGTCGTCCCCGTTATTTAGAAATTTTATCAGGAACATTTGCAATTTGAGGGTTAAATACACTTAAAAAAGAAGCATTTTTTTCATAATCACTGCAATATCTATCAAGCTGCTCACCCACTAAAAACATCCAATCCACAAATTCATCGCTAGCAGGCCCATCAAATTTAGCTGCTTCTTGCATAATTTCCTCACAAAATGTGCAAAAATTTGCAATCTCATCTAAATTTAATCTTTTAGCAGCCCAAACTACATTGTGAATATTTTGTTCTAAGTCTTTTAAAGCTTCTTTGTATTTTGAGCTATCACTGCTTAGCTTTACTATCAAAGGCTCTAAAACATCGCAAAGACTTCTAAAAAAATACAAAAAACGCTCGATTTCTTCAAGCTCGTAATCTAACTCTAATTGCTCTAAAATTCCCATAAAAACTTCTATAATCTAAGTTTAAATGTTTATTTTAGCAAATTTTAGATAAAATTAAAATTTCTTAGCAAAATAAAATGGAAAAAATATGGATAGAATCGTAGAGATTGAAAAATTCTCCCCTGATGAAACTTATGAAACAAGTCTTAGACCTTCAAATTTTGATGGCTACATAGGACAAGAAAACATTAAAAAAAATTTAGAAATTTTCATTAAAGCTGCTAAAAAAAGAAATGAATGTCTAGATCATATCCTTTTTAGTGGGCCTGCAGGACTTGGTAAGACAACTTTAGCAAACATTATCTCATATGAAATGAATGCAAATATCAAAACTACCGCTGCACCCATGATAGAAAAAAGCGGAGATTTAGCTGCGATTTTAACTAACCTTAGTGAGGGAGATATTTTATTTATCGATGAAATTCATCGCTTAAGTCCCGCCATAGAAGAAGTGCTTTACCCTGCTATGGAGGATTTTCGTCTTGATATCATCATCGGCAGTGGACCTGCTGCACAAACGATAAAAATCGATTTACCCAAATTTACTTTAATAGGTGCTACTACAAGAGCAGGTATGCTAAGTAATCCTTTACGCGATCGCTTTGGTATGCAATTTCGCTTGGAATTTTATAAAAATGAAGAGCTTGCTATCATTTTAGAAAAAGCAGCTCTAAAGCTTAATAAAACTTGTGAAAAAAAAGCTTCTTTAGAAATAGCCAAACGCAGTCGCTCAACCCCAAGAATAGCATTAAGATTGCTTAAGCGTGTAAGAGACTTTGCTGATGTAAATGATGAAGAAATCATTAGCGAAAAAAGAGCTAAAGAAGCGCTTGATTCTTTAGGGGTAAATGAGCTTGGTTTTGACGCGATGGATTTGCGGTATTTAGAGCTTTTAACTGAAGCTAAAAGAAAACCTATAGGACTTTCTAGTATAGCTGCAGCATTAAGTGAGGATGAAAATACCATAGAAGATGTGATAGAGCCATATTTACTAGCAAATGGTTATATAGAAAGAACAGCCAAAGGTCGCATTGCAAGCTTAAAAAGCTTTGATGTTTTAAAATTAAAATATAACAAAGGTTTATTTGATGAAAAGTAGTAATTTTTTCTTGATTAGTTTTATTTTGATCATTTTATTTTGGGTACTTTTTTTGTTTAAACCTTTTTTGATGAATATAGCCATAGCAAGTTTAATGGCTGTTTCTACTTCTAATGTTAATGTTAAATTTTTAAGTATTTTCAAAGGTAAAAAAGTCGTTGCTGCAGCAGCTACTACTGCTTTTATGCTAGCTTTATTTTTTATCCCTTTTGTATATGCTATTATAGAGCTAGCAAAGGCTGCAAAAGGTTTTGATATAAGCTATTTTCACAATACCATAGAATATTTTAAAAATTATTCCCTACACCTACCCGAATCTTTAAGCTTTATAGAACCCAAAATCAAAGAAGCATTAGCAAGTATTGACTTAAATTCTATCTCTAAAAATGTTTTAACCTATCTTTCAAGCGCAACTAAATTTGGCACTAAATTTCTAACTGACATGGTATTAATTTGCGTATTTTATTTCTTTGCTAATCTTTATGGAGCCCAACTCATTGGCTATATAAAAAGCATAGTGCCTATGAAAAAAGAAGAAACTCAAGGCATTTTAAGTGAAGTGAGTAATGTAATGTCTGTGGTGTTTTATTCTATGGTGCTAAATGCCATTTTACAAGGGGTGCTTTTTGCTATCATTACTAAATTTTATGGTTATGATGCGATTTTAATGGGAATATTATTTTGCTTTAGCTCTTTAATCCCTGTGGTAGGTGGGGCCTTAGTTTATGTGCCTGTCTCTTTATATGAATTTGCAAATAATAATCTAAGCGGTGCTTTAGTGATTTTCATTTATAGCGTGGTAATGATATCTTTTATCGCAGATACTTTAGTAAAACCTTATATCATTAAATGGATCAATGAAAAACTTGTTCAAATTCCAACACAAATTAACGAACTTTTAATTTTCTTTGCGATGATAGCAGGAATTTCAAGTTTTGGCTTTTGGGGTATTATCCTTGGACCTGCTATTTTAACTTTCTTTATTTCTACTTTAAAATTATATGTGATTTTAAAAGAAAAGCATTTTGTATAAAAGCGATTATTTTCCAATAATCGCTAAAATTTCTTCTTCGCTTGTAAGTTTTTTATTGTATTTAATCACTAAAAATTTAGAGTTTTTATACACATCTAAAACTCCATTTATGCCTTTAATCATATTTAAATCATGTTTTGTTTCTAAAGATAAATAGACATTTTTAAAATCTGCCGGACTTTGTAAAAACAAAAGCAACGCAAACCAAATTACAGACAAAGCTATCAAAATAAAAGCAAGAGCAACTAAACTAAAATGGTGTAAAAAATACCCTCCAACGACACCACCTAAAAAGCTTCCAAAATAGCCAAAAGCATTAAACACACCCAAAGCTGCGCCTTTTTCATTTACCTTAGCAAATTTACTCGCACAGCTTTGCATAATAGGCTCATGTAAATTAAATCCTATAAAAAACACTACAACACCCACCATAAACACTAAAGCATTATGCGAAAAAGCAAATATAATATAAGCAATGATAAAAAATGCCACACCTAAAAGCAATATCTCTTTACTTAAGCCTCTTTTTTCTCCCAAAGATCCTGATAAACCCATAGCTAAAAACCCAAGCACCATAGAGCTAACATAAACATGCCATAAATTCTCACTTGGATAATTAAACTCATGCACCAAAACCAAAGGAATACTTAAAAACGCAATACTCATAAGCATTTTTTGCATACAATTAGTAAGATTCATCAAAGCTAAGTTTTTTTCTTTTAAAAGTTTTTTCAATGGGGTTTTAGTATTTTCATGCACTATTGTATGCTCTTTTGGCACAACGCTAAATAAAAGCACGATACAAATTAGACTTAAAATGGCACTTAAATCAAACAAACTAGAAAGTCCAAATTTAGCACTCATTAAAGGAGAAAGCACTAAAGAAGCTGCAAAAGAAAGTCCTATAAATGAACCCATGATAGCCATAGCCTTGCCACGATTTTCTTCATTGATAAAATCACTTATCATAGCAGTAGCTACTGCTCCTATGGCTCCTGCACCTTGTAAAAGCCTTCCAAACATCATCGTATAAATATCATCAGCATATGAACACACCAAAGAACCTATGATAAACACCACAAGTCCTATTAGCATAGTTTTTTTACGCCCTATTTTATCTGAAATAATACCAAAAGGAACTTGCAATGCCATTTGAGTTAGAGCATACACACCTACTAAAAGCCCTACTAAAAACTCATTAGCTCCTTTTAAATTTAAAGCATATAAACTTAAAACCGGTAAAACTATAAACAATCCAAAAAATCTAGTTCCTACAATAAAAGACAAAGGTAAAACGGTTTTTAACATCTTTTCTCCTTATAAAGGATAATTTTACTATGATTTTGATAAACTTTTTTTAAAGTCAAAACAAAAAGAGTAATTTATGAAGAAAAAATTAAAAATCATTCTAGCAACTTCTAACGCACACAAAGTAGAAGAAATCAAAAAATTTTTAACTACTTATGAAATTTATGCCTTAAATGAAATCATCACCCCTTTTGAAATCATCGAAGATGGCACAAGTTTTAAAGAAAATGCTTTGATAAAATCTAAAGCTATTTTTAATGCTTTAGGCAAAAAACAAAATGAATTTATCACCTTAAGCGATGATAGTGGTATAAGCGTAGAGGCTTTAGACAATGCGCCAGGGATTTTTTCTGCAAGATACTCTCAAGAAGGCACTGATGAGGCCAATAGAAACAAGCTCATCCAAGCTTTACATGAAAAAAATCTACATCAAAGCAAAGCTTTTTACACTGCAGCCATAGCTATAAGCTCAAAATATGGACATTTTAGCACGCATGGATATATGCATGGCCTTGCTATTGATACTCCAAGGGGTAATAATGGCTTTGGGTATGATCCTTTATTTATCCCAAAAGGTTTTGATAAAACTTTAGGTGAATTAGACGAGCAAGTAAAATTAAAAATTTCACACCGCTCACAAGCACTAATGTTTGCTACTTATATCTTAAGGGTATTAGAAAAAATGGAGTATTGATGAAACAATTTATAAAATATATGCTTATTGCTTTTGGTGTTTATGTGATTTGGATTTTACTTTATTTTAATTTTGCTTTAAAATAATGATAAGTTAAAATAAAACTTGGCAATAAAAAAAGCGAGCCAAACAAAAGCAAGCTCATAGCTAAAACCGTAAGCAAACCAAAATAAATCGTCGGGATAAAATTACTGCTAATCATCACTAAAAAACCTAGAATAATCGTAACACTAGTATAATAAATCGCACTTCCTATACCTATATGTGAAGCTTTTATAGCCTCTTCTAAGCTTTTATGTTTTAATTCTTCTTTAAAACGATGAATATAATGAATCATATCATCAACCCCTATTCCTATACAAATAGCAGCTATGGTAATACTCATAATATCAAGTGGTATATTTAAAATACCCATTAAGCCAAACACCAAAGCTAAAGGTATGAGATTGGCCAAAATCGCCACAAAAGCATAAACAAAACTTCTAAAAATCACCACAAACAAAGCAAAAATCACAAGCACCACAAAGGCTAAAGTGTCAAATTGTGATGAAAAAAGACTTTGAAGCATATTATTATACAAAGGCATAATACCACTGATTTTAACCTCTACATTATCATTTTGCAAAAGCTCATTTAAGTCTTTTTCAAGCTGTTTTAAAAAAGCATCGCGTCTTAAATTTGGATCACTATCTAGCATACGCACGCTAAATCGCAACTCATTATTTTCTACACTAACAAAAGGGGTTAAAACTTGCTTTTTAAAATTCTCATCTAAATTTTCATACAAAAACGCTAGAGCAAAATCATCTAAAGTCTTACCATCATTAATGCTTTTTCCAAGCTCTAGCAAACTTTGCAAGCTAAGCACAGAGCCTACATATTTTTGCTTACTTAAAAACTCATGAACCTTAGCAGCTATTCTTGTTTTTTCACTACTAAAAAAATACCTATCATCTTTGGATAAATCATCAAATTCTTGTTCAAACTCATCTAAGCTTTCATTTTGTTTTGGATTTTGCTTAAATTTGACAATCACATCTAAAGGCATAGTTCCACCTAGCTCTTTATCTATAATCAACAAACCTTGTTTAATCCTAGAACTATCTTTAAAATAACTCACAAAACTATTTTCTACTTTAATTTGTAAAATTCCATACAATGCAAAAGCTACACAAAATAAACTTATACTATAGATAAATTTTCTATGTTTTAAACTTACATTTGCACAAAAACTTAAAAATTTCAACGAATTTTGATTAAGCTCTTTAAAATTTAAACGCGGCATTAATACCAAAATACTTGCAAAATAAATATAAGCTAAAATCAAACTCACACTGATGCCAAGGCTCATCATAATACCGAGTTTGATAATAGGCTCAATATCTGAAAAAACAAAACTTAAAAACCCAACAACCGTGGTTAAAATAGCAAAAAAACTAGGACTTGCTTTATCAAGTAAGGTTGAGAGTAAAAGCTTATAAACGCTAGCTTTTGGGTGTTTGTGTAAATTTTCTATAAAATGCACGATTAAGTGTATCACAACAGAAACAGTGATAATGAGTACCAAAGCTACATAGTTTGAAGACACCACAGTAATATCAAAGCCCAAAAGCGCGAAAATCCCGCTTGAAGTAAAAAGCGAAACCACACAAATTCCCAAAGCCAAAAACACTAAACGCAAAGAGCCAAAAAACCACCAAAGTGCTATAAATAAAAGCCCTATTAAGCTAAGTCCATAAATTTTTAAATCACTTTTTACATAATTAATCATATCATTAGCGATCATTTCAACACCACCAAGGTGTAAAAAGTCTCCATTTTGACTATATTTAGATACTATTTTAGTAATTTCTTCTAATCTTTTTGCACTAAATTCCCTTGAGCTTTCTTGGTGCTTTTTAATCAAGGCTCTAAAATGTTCTTTTTCATTTTCATTTTGCGCATTATCCCTTGAATCAATCAAGTCATTATAAACAAGATCAGGTGCTAGATAAATCAAAATTCCCGTTGTTTTTCCATCTTTTGAGATAATATTATTTTTATAAAAGGGTTGATTTAAAATTTCTTTTTTAGCTAGATTAATATCCACATCTTGACTAAAAATATTAGGTATATTTTGGATAAGCTCTTTTAACTCTTTACCTTTAGAACTTGCAAGCAAAGGTGCATTAGCGACAGAAAATACCTTTTGCACACCATTGATTTTTTCTAAATCAAGGGTTAAGTTTTTGATAGTTTCTAAATTTTCTTTAGCAAAAATATCTTTATTTTTAGGAGCAAAAGCAAGCATTAAAAAATTATCATTGCCATAACGCGCTGAAACTTCTCTATATAGTTTTAAACCCTCATCATGCTCTAAAAGCAAGCTTTCAGCACTTGCATCAACACTTAAATTTTTAGCAAAAAAACTAAAAAATATACAAAAGATTAAAGTAATCCCCAAAGTTAGCTTTGGGAAATTAAGAAAGATTTTTAAAATTTTACTTAGCATTATTTAGAAAAATCAACACTAGAAAGCTTTTCAAGCAAGGTTTTAAAATCACCATTTTGTAAGACATCTTTAAATTGTGAGCGATAAGTTTGTATAATACTTATACCAAAAATATCCACATCATAAATTTGCCAATCATTATTTTTATCATAAAATTTAAAGATTACAAAATTTTCTTTACCATCTACTATCATAGAAGTTTTTAAAAAGGCTCTTTTATTTTTTTCTTCTAAATTAATCACTTTTAATTTTTGAGAATCATACAAAGCAAGCTTATCTGTGAAACTTTTTTTAAGGTTTTTTTCAAAAGCTTTGTTAAATTCATTTTTTTCATTTTCACTTAATTTTTCATATCTTGTAGAAAGACTAAGTTTAGCCATAAGTTCATAATCAAAAACACCATCAAATAAAGCAAAGATTTTTTCCGCTGCTTTAGCTTTATCGTTTTTATTTTGATCTAGAATTTTTAAGCTCTCATCAATTTTTTCTTGCATGGTTTTAGAAATATCTTGCAAATTTAAAGCAAAAGCAAATACTACGCTAAAAAACAAAGCTATGATTTTTTTCATTTTATCTCCTTATTTGATGAGTTCTTGGCGTCTTTGTTCATACGCATCGCGTATAAAAATGTAATAATCTACACTATTTTGGTAAATATCATCTATTTTTTCATACTCAAAACTTAATTCATTGAGTTTTAATGCAGCATTTACACCCACACCAACCCAAAAATTCTCAATATACCCCTCAGGCACCATAAACCAATTTACAGGCAAAGCTAAAGCATCTCTTACATTATAAGGACCTAAAAGTGGAAGCACTAAGTGTGGTCCACTACCTACTCCCCATTTGCCCAAAGTCGTTCCAAAATCAGCTTCATAACTTTTTAAAGGAGTTTTACTCGCACTATCTAACAAACCAAATCCAAAAATCACATTCACACAAAATCTTCCAAATTCCTCACCAGCTTTTCTAAATTCTAAACTTAAAAGATGATTAATAAATCTAAAAGGTGATCTTGTGGTATCAAAAGCATTTTTTACACCTGTTCTTATAAAACTTGGAGTAATGCTTTTATAAGAAAGCACAACTGGTCTTAAAAAATAAGTATAAAGATCATAATTAAATTTACTCATAGCTTTATTGTAGGTATAAAAGCTATCTTTGACTTCTTTTTTTTGATATTCTTGTTCAAAATCTTCAAAGTCATTTGCTAAAATCAAAGTGTTAAAAAATAAACACAAAGTTAGTATGTATTTTAACAAGCTTTTTCCTTTTAAAATTTCATAAATTGAAATCTTATATTATACAAAAATTAAAATAAATTTTTACATTAAAAATATTCTTTAAAAAAAATTAGTAATTTTTATTTACTTATGAAATAAGTCTTAGAAAATATGCAAAAAATATAAATTTATTTTTGCTTTTAAAAATAAGCTATAATTTTTTTAAAATTTACTATTAAAAGGATAAAAAATGAAAAAAATTTTTACCCTACTTTTTTTGTGTATTTTTGGCTATAGTGCTGATGTAAATATCGCTGCAGCTGCAAATGTAGCTTACGCTTTTAAAGCCTTACAAAAAGAATTTCAAAAAGAAAACCCTGATATTAGTATCAATGTAAGCTTAGGTGCTAGTGGAAATTTAGTTTCGCAAATCAAAAATGGAGCGCCATTTGATATATTTATGGCTGCAAATATGAAATTTGCACAAAGTTTGTATGAAGATAATTTTGCTAGTACAAAACCTGTTATTTATGCTCAAGGAGCTTTAGCTTTACTAAGTGTTAGAATGGATTTAAGCAAAGGATTAGACACGCTTAAAGAAGAAAAAGTAAAAATCATCACCATAGCTAATCCCAAAGCTGCTCCCTATGGTCAAGCTAGTATAGAAACTTTACAAAATGCTAAAATTTATGAGCAAACAAAAACTAAAATTATCGAGGCAAAATCCATAGGAGAAGCACTTACTCAAACATTAAAAGCAGCCGATGTGGGTTTTATAGCAGCAAGTGCTTTATATGAAGATACGCTAAAATCTTATAAACTCCAAGAAGGAAAAAATTATATTTTAATCAATCCAAAGCTTTATGAACCAATCAATCAAGGCATTGTTATCACTTCTTATGGTAAAGATAATGCTAAAGCTAAGAAATTTTATAATTTTATTTTAAGCAAAAAGGCTAAGGAAATTTTCAAAGCTTATGGCTATAATATCCCATGATTAAAGCTAAAATAAATATTATAAAAAATCATGAAAATATAAACTGGGTAGAATTTCTTATAAATAAACATAAATTATTTATGCTTGCTTTAGAACTTGATGAAAAAGCAAGCATTGATCAAGAAGTTTTACTAGCTTTTAAAAGTAGCGAGTGCTTGCTTAGTAAAAAAAATTTAGAAAATTCATTTTTAAATACCTTTTATGCAAAAATCATTGATATTTTTCAAGGACAAATCATCACTATCGTAAGATTAGAAAATGAAATTTGCACTTTCGAAGCTCAAATTAGCACCCATGAGTTTTTAGAGCAAAATTATCAAAAAAATGATTTTGTATTTGCTTATGTACATCCTAGTGCTTTATTTATCAAAGAGTATTTATGCTAAAACTTGACTTTGAAAAAATCTTTAAAAATAAAGAAAAAGAATTTAAACTTAAGGTTAAATTTGAAGTTAAAGAAGGAGAATTTTGTGCTATTTTTGGAAAAAGTGGTAGTGGCAAAACTACGCTTTTGAGAATTTTAGCAGGTTTTGAAAAAGCACAAGGAATTTGCACTTTTAATAATACGATATTTTTTGATGATAAAAACTTTCTAAGCCCACAAAAAAGAAAACTTGGCTTTGTTTTTCAAGATTATGCTTTATTTGAAAATATGAATGTAGAGCAAA
Source organism: Campylobacter sp. CNRCH_2013_0671h (assembly GCF_025773055.1). Lineage (NCBI taxonomy): Bacteria > Pseudomonadati > Campylobacterota > Epsilonproteobacteria > Campylobacterales > Campylobacteraceae > Campylobacter > Campylobacter sp. CNRCH_2013_0671h. Next base: position 28,129 of record NZ_JAKMTG010000003.1, on the reverse strand, counting down.
ACTTACTTTTTGCCAAAAAAGATCTAAAATTTGCTAATGAACTTTTAGAACTTTTAGATTTAAGCAAACACAAAAAAAGTCATATTTTAGAACTAAGCGGGGGACAAAAACAACGCGTAGCTTTAGCAAGAGCCATTATGCAAAAACCCAAACTTTTACTTTTAGATGAGCCATTTAGCGCCTTAGATAATGAGATAAAACTACACTTGCATGATTATCTTTTAAATATACATAAAACTTATAAAATCACTACTATTTTAATCAGCCATGATGTAAGTGAAGTTTATAAACTAGCTAATAAAGTCATCATTTTAGAAAATGGAGCCATCATCAAAGAAGGCTCGCCTAATGAAGTTTTTTTAAAGACACAAGGCTCGCAAAAATTTGCCATAAAAGCACGCATTTTAAAACTACAAAAACAAGATAGCATATTTATAGCCATACTTGCCATAGGTAATCAAATCAGCCAAGTAACACTAAGTCCTTTAGAAGCTAAAGATTTTAAAGAAAACGATGAAGTGCTTTTGAGCCAAAAAGCTTTTGCGCTAAATTTAAGCAAAGTATAAAAACTATAATTTAAATTAACTTGTATATTAAAAAATTATATAAAATTTTTAATACAAGCTAAAACTTAGTGCTTAAGCCTTTTGGCTTAAAGCACATTCATACTTTGTATCATTACTTTTGCTTTACATTCAGCACAGCAATATAGTGTTTTTATCTTAGCTTCATCACCCATAAATCTTGGCTTCATAATGCTAGCAATTTTCTCAATGGCCTTTTTAGTAGCAAATTCTTTCCCACACTCTACACAAGCAAAAAGTTCATCTTGAGCTAAAACCATAAAAGAAAAATACTCTTTTTCCAAATCTATCCCACTTCTTTGAAGCATTAAAGTATCTTTTTCAGCACAACTTGCCTCACAATACCCACAGGTAGTACATAAACTTGCGTTAAATTTCAAAGAATTATCTTTAGTATCAGCCACTAAAGCTCCTACATTACAAGCTCCCACACAAGAAAGACATAAAGTACAGGTGTCTGCATTGATGGTGATTTTTCCATAGCGTATCCATTCTTTACTTGGGATATTGCCTAAATTTTCTTCCTTTATAAGCTCTCTTAATCTTATAGCAAAATCTTCTCTTTTTAAAAGCGCAGGGTTATAAGATATAAATTTGAGATTTTCTATAAAATGTGCTTGATTTATAGCCTCTAAAAGTTCTTTTTCATCTTTAGCTAGAAAAATTGCGTTTTGTTTAAATTTTCTTTGAAAAATTTCATTCATCAAAGCTATCACTTCTAAAGCACCTTGCGATAAGCCATCACTATAAAAAATCACACTCGCACCACTTGTTTGAAGCATAGCTAAAAAATGTGCTTGATCAAGATAATTCTCGCCTTTAATCATAAAAGGCATTACATCTTCTTTTAAAGTGATATTTAAATTTTCTATAGACATTTTCTCAGGGATTATTAAAATGATTTTATCTTCATAAAATTTTAAAATTTCATAAAAGCTATTGCGTGGCATAGGTGCATAATCAAGCGCTCCACTAGGACAAATCCCTACACAATCACCACAGCTTAAACAATCCACATGAGAAAATTCTAATTTTCTTTGCTCATCATCTTTTAAAATAGCCACACTAGGACAAATTTCAGCACATTTTCCACAATGAATACTTCTTCTTTCATGGTATTGACAAATGCTATCATCATAACTAATATAATTTCTAAATTTATATTTTGGAGAATTAGAATTTAAAAGTTTTATAAGTTCTTCTTGACTTAAGGTGGTTAAATCATAGCAACCACTTTGTTGATCAAAACTTTCTTTTTTTACATCATATAAGAAAAAATCACAATCAATCTCTACTTGCTCATTATCTTTTAAAGCTATCACGCAAAGCTCACCTACACAACCCAAAACACCCAAACATTGCTCATTACTTAGTTTTAAAACCTTGTATTCTTGTTTTTTTAAGCTTTCAATAAGCTCATTTTGATCCTCATTGCTTACAATAATTACATTTTTACCCACTTCTTTGGTATATTCTAAATCAAGCCCTAAATCATAAACTTTAGATCTAATTTTATATAAGGACTCAATAGTTTTGGCTTTTTTAAGCACATCATCTTGTGAGTTTTTAAGGTAAAAATTAATCTCAGGTGCATAAACTTCAGGATTTAAAAGCTTTGAATTTCCTATAAAAACTTCTTCATTACAGGCTTTTTGAACTATGCTAATATCATCACTTAAAGGAATTAAATCTTCATTTTCTAAAAATACAAAATCTTTCATAACACTCTCTTTTAAATTTTTTTAATCTTAATTATATAAATTTCATTATAAAAAAGTTATAATTTTACTAATTTATTCTTAAGGTTTAAGATGAACAAATTTAGAAATTTTCCACCCATAAACACACTTATAAACGATGAAAACTTGGCTAATTATCCTTTGTATTTAAGATCTCATTTTGCAAAAATAGTTGTTTCAAATTGTAAAAAAGAACTAAGTAAAGATGAAAATTTAAATTTTAGCTTACAAGATTTGCTAAGTAAAATTGCTCAAAGCATTGATGAGTTTTTAAATATGCAAAGTCAAAGTTTGATCAATGCTAGTGGAGTTATCATACACACTAATCTTGGTCGTAGCATTATTGATGAGAGTATTTTTGAAAGAACTAAAGAAATCATCTGCTCTTATTCTAATTTAGAGTTTAACATGCAAAGTGGCAAAAGAGGTTCAAGGTATGACGCACTTAGTGCAAATTTGAAAATATTATTTAATTGTGAAGATTGTTTGGTTGTTAATAACAACGCTTCAGCTGTATTTTTGATCTTAAACACCTTAGCAAAAAATAAAGAAGTTATTACTTCAAGAAGTGAGTTAGTTGAGATTGGGGGAAATTTTAGAATTCCTGAAGTTATGCTAGCAGCTGGGGTTAAACTAAAAGAAATAGGCACGACTAATAAAACTCATTTATATGATTATGAAAAAGCTATCAATGAAAATACTAAAATGATTTTAAAAACCCATCGTTCTAATTTTGCTTTTAAAGGATTTTTTGAAGAAGTAAGCTTAAGTGAAATTCACGCTTTGACAAAAAAGAAAAAACTCATATCTTATTATGATTTGGGTGCTGGCTGGTGTGAAAAGATTAATAAACAACTTAGTAAAAACGAGCCGAGTGTGAAAGAGCTTTTAAAACATTGTGATATTTTAAGTTTTAGCGGTGATAAACTTTTTGGTTCTACTCAAGCAGGCATTATACTTGGAAAGAAAAAATACATTCAACAATTAAAGAAAAATCAACTTCTAAGAATGCTAAGGGTTGATAAAATCACTCTAGCTTTTTTAAATGAAACTGCCAAAGCTTACTTAGAAAAAGAATATGAAAAAATCCCCACACTAAAACTTTTAAATGATGATTTAAAAACCATAGAAAAAAAAGCACTCTTTGTCAAAGAAAAAATTCCTATAAAATGTGAGTTAAAAGCTTCTAAAAGTTTAGTAGGTGGTGGCTCTATGCCTGATAAAAGCTTAGATACTTTTGTGTTAAGTTTTGATGAGAAAGCTTTGCTTTTACAAGAAAAATTTAGAAAAAAAGGCGTAATCGGCCGTGTTGAAAATGGGCATTTTGTGCTAGATTTTAGAAGTATTTTAGAAAAAGATTTAAATAAAATAATAAGCATTATTAAAGAGGTATTTCATGCATAGTATCATCATAGGCACTGCTGGGCATATTGACCATGGTAAAACTTCGCTTATTAAAGCTTTAAATGGTTTTGAAGGCGATGATTTAAAAGAAGAGCAAGAAAAAGGCATTACGATCAATCTTAGCTTTTCAAATTTAAAAAGTGAAAATTTAAATATTGCTTTTATCGATGTGCCTGGGCATGAAAGTTTAATTAAAACTATGATAAGTGGTGCTTTTGGCTTTAGAGTGTGTATGTTTGTCATAGATATAAACGAGGGTTTAAAGGCTCAAAGTATAGAGCATTTAAGGGTTTTGGAATTTTTAGGCGTAAAAGATGTAGTGCTTATTTTGAGTAAGGTTGATTTATGCAAGGATTTAGTACAAAAGCAAGCAGAGCTTTTAAAAGAATTAAAAGCCTTTAAAATCAATATCTTAAAAGTTTTTCCAACTAGCATTTATGATGAGCAAAGTATATTAAATTTAAAAAACTATCTACTTAGTTTAAAGCCTAAAGAAAATGATGAAAATTTGATTTTTAGATACTACATTGATAGGGTTTTTTCTCTAAAAGGTATAGGAACGGTAGTAACAGGGAGTTTAAATGAAGGAAAAATAAGCAAAAATGAAAAAATATTTTGCCTTGAAAATCAAAAAGATATCATTGTAAAAAACATACAAATTCATGAAGAAAATGTTTTAGAAGCAAAAGCTTATAATAGAGTTGCTTTGAGTTTAAATTGTGATTATCATGAGTTAAAAAAAGGCTATATATTAAGTAAAAAAGGTGTTTTTAAAAGCTTTAAAAGTATCGATGGGGTTGTTTTTAATGCAGAGATTAAACACGGAAGTATTTTAGAATTTTGCAGCGGCTCAAAAAAGCTTAATACAAAAATTAGTGTAATCAAAGAATTTGAAGATAAAACTTATATTAACTTAGAATTTGATAAAAGCTTACCTTTGTGTTTTGATGATAAATTCATCTTGCTTGAAAATGGGCGTATTAAAAGCGGTGGTGTGGTTCTTAATGCGGTAAGTGAGCCTTTAAAAAAAGATATAAAAGCTAAGTATTTAGCACTTTTAGAACAAAAAGATTTAAAAAAGGTATTTGAGTTTTTAAAACAAACTCACAAACTTGGCTTTGGATTACTTTCAAGCTATCAACGCTTTAAACTCACTCATGAGCAAGCCCTAAACCTAGCAAAAAGCTTAAATCATGTTTTTGTCGATGAGCAAGCTTTAAATGTATATGATCTAAATGCTATGCAAACTTTGAAAGAATTTATTGATTTTATTTTCTCTAAAAATCCTTATGCTTTAATCTCGCCTCATTCTATCGCCTTAAGGCTTAGCTGGGCAAGTGAGAGCTTTTGCGCTTATACACTCAAGCAAATGCAAGAAAAATTAGATTTTAAAGATGGCATATGGTTTTTAAAAGGACAAGATTTTGAAAAATTACAAGAAAAGGCTCATTGTGAGCTTTATGAAATTTTAAAAAAAGAAGGTATAAAACCTACCGCACCTTACAATCTTTATGAATATTTAGAGCTTGATAGGAAAAATGGAGATCTTATCTTAAAAAAACTCACCAAAGAAAACAAAGTCAAAAGATTAGCACATAATCTTTTTATAGAAAAAAATACTCTTGAAAATCTCATGCAAGAGTTTTTAAAACTTTTACAAAATCATCATTTAGATGTAGCTTTTGTTAAAAATCATTTTAAAATTTCGAGAAAATATGCCATAGCTTATTTAGAATATCTTGATAAAAACTACCCTCAAGTTAAAAAAATAGAGGAAAAAAGAATATTAAAAATCTAAGTGTTAAAGATTACATTTTATAATGTGCAAAAATTTTAAAACAAAGGAAAATGATGAAAAAATCTTTAGCTCTCTTAACCCTTGCTAGCTCTTTATTTGCTGCAAGCAATGAAGAAATTATTAATTTTTTTAAGAAAAATCCAAATTTATCAAATGCAAACATTAGTGTTTCTAGTAGAGAAAAAATTCCTGACACTAACTTTGAAGCTGTGATAGTTAATTTTGAAATTAGTGGTAAAAATTTCCAAGAAATCGTTTTCACTCAAGATAATATCATCACAACTGAAGTAATTGATGTAAAAAAAGGTGAATTTTACTCTCAAGTTTATCAAGCAAAACTCATGGAAAAACAACAAGCTGAATTTTCAAAAAAAGCTCTAGTTGAACTTAAAAAAGAAAAAATGTTTATTTCTTTAGGCGATAAAAACAAACCTTTACTTTATGTTTTTAGCGATCCTGAATGTCCATATTGTAGAATGCATTTAGATAAAATAGAAGAAACACTAAAAACCCATCAAGTGAAATTTATCTTAACCCCTATCCATGATACTAGTGCTTTTGAAAAATCTGCATTAATTTACAAAGAAAGTAAAAATGCTAAAGATGATGCACAAAAAATCGCTATCATGAAAAAATATTATGATAAAAATTTAAAAGATTATAAAAAACCTAGTGAAGCTGAGGTTAAAGCAGTAAGAGAAACTTTCGCAAAATACTCTAAACTTGGTCTTCGTGCTGTGCCAACTATAATCGATGCTCAAAAATAATTTTTTCTTGCTTGTGTTTGCACTATTTTTAAGTGCTTGCACAGGCTCTATGCAAACTTTTATCCAAACAAATAATGAAGGTATTTTCCTGCATGCTAATAAAAATCAAAGTTTTTCTTTACACATCAATAATCCTTCAAAATTAAACACAAATTTAGAAGCCAAGCTCGCTCAAAAATTACAAAATTTAGGCTTAGTTTTAAATAATGTTCAAAGTGATTATAAAATTTATATCAATATAGTAGATTTTAAGAAATTTTCTTACGCACAAAGATTACGCGCTTCTAATGCGAGATTTTTTTATAATGACTTTGATAAAATAGATGATGTTTTTGAAATGGAAGTAGAAAATTACTATCTTTTGCAAGTTAATTTACAAATTAGCTCCAAAAACTCTACTCAAAGCACCTCGCTTTTAGCAAGAACTGCTTATCTTGGCAATATAGACAGAGCCAAAGAGTCTTTAGAAGAAAAAATCGCCAATCAAATAACAAGCTTTTTTTATATACACTAAAGATGGCATTTAAGCCATCTTTTTAAATATAACCATGATCAATCATCGCATCAGCTACTTTTTTAAAGCCTGCTATATTTGAGCCTACTACTAAATTTCCTTCATGATTATAAGCTTTTGCACACTCGTATGAATTTTCAAAAATATTTTTCATAATCTTATGTAATTTTGCATCAACTTCCTCAAAGCCCCATTGACACATACTTGCATTTTGTTGCATTTCAAGTTGAGAAGTCGCTACACCACCTGCATTAGCAGCCTTAGCTGGCGCAAATAAAAAGTCTTTTTGATTTAACATAAAATCGATCGCTTCAAGTGTGCTTGGCATATTAGCTCCCTCTGCTACCATACGACAACCATTGTGATATAAGGTTTTAATATCTTCTAAATTTAATTCATTTTGCGTAGCACTTGGAAAAGCTATATCACAAGGTATACTCCATACTCCATTACAACCTTGTTTATACGCACTTTTTGGAGTAAAAATAGCACCTTTTTTAAGCATTGCATAATCACTCACTCTAGCTCTTTTTACTTCCTTAATTTCTTTTAATAAATCCAAATCTACCCCATCTTTATCATAAACAAATCCATCGCTATCGCTTATTGTGATTGCTTTTGCACCAAGTTGATGTAATTTTTCTATGGTATAAATTGCCACATTTCCGCTACCTGAAACTGCACACTCTTTTCCTTCTAATGCATTGTTGTATTTTGCTAGCATTTCTTGAGTAAAATACACACAACCATACCCTGTTGCTTCTGTTCTTACTAAACTTCCACCCCATGGAATTTTCTTTCCCGTTAAAGTTCCATCAAAATTAGAGCTAATTTTCTTATAAGCTCCAAACATATATCCAATTTCTCTAGCGCCAACCCCTATATCACCTGCTGGCACATCAGTGCTTGCACCTATGATTTTTGAAAGCTCGGCCATAAAAGCTTGACAAAAACGCATAATTTCTGCTTCGCTTTTGCCTTTAGGGTCAAAATTTGCTCCACCTTTAGCTCCCCCTATCATTAAACCTGTTAGAGAGTTTTTGAAAATTTGTTCAAAACCTAAAAATTTCAAAACATCTAAATCTACACTAGGATGAAATCTGATCCCACCTTTATAAGGTCCTAAACTAGAATTAAACTGCACTCTATAACCAAAATGCGTTTGAGCTTTACCCGCATCATTGATATATACAACTCTAAATATAGTCGTTTTTTCAGGCATAACAATACGCTCTAATATAGCATGATCTTGATAAGTTTTGTTAGATTCAAGTAAAGGTTCTAAAGAATTTAACACTTCAGTTGCTGCTTGAAAAAAGATAGGTTGTCTTGGGGAAGTTGCTTGAATTTTTTCTAAGGTTTCATTGATATATTGTTTAGCTATACTCATAAATTGTCCTTTTTATAGTATCTTGCTGTTTGCATTGGCTAAAAATTTTTTTAGCGCCTTTTGCTCCTTTGTTCCTATTTTGTAGTAAATTAGCTTTAAATATGCACTAATTTCTTTTTGAGAAAGATTTCTTGACTTAGAATAATCTAGCAAAATATATTGCGGAATGAAAATTTTACTTTTTGTGAAATTTTTCATAATTTTTTTATAAATAGAAAAATTTTTAATACAAGAAAATCGAGCAAAAACAAAAGGTAGTTTTGTCTTTTCATACCATAATTCGCATAAATCAATATAATCTTTTGGATTTTGCAAATAAAGTTTTAAAGCCTTATCACCGATGATAACCTCCCCTTTTTGCTTTAAAACTTTTGCAAGAGCATTAGAAGTTGCAGAGCTTGCATCTTCTTTGCTTTCAGATTGTTTTTTCACTAAAACGCTTTTTACCTTTTTGCTTGCGCAAATCCCCACATTTAAGGTTTTGTATTTTTTTCTACGACTTTCAACACTTGAGATAATCGCTGCATCAATGCGTCTAAAATACAAATGGCGATTTAGCTTACTAGGAACCCCTTTTTTGTATTCTGTAGTTTGCTTAACATAGCTAGGAAAAGCTGATTTTTTAAGATAGATATGTAAAGGGAGTAAATTAAGATAATCTATCTTACCAAAAATCATCTCGACCTTTCTATGATTAAGTAAAAATATCCTATTAAAAAATATCTTAAATATAAATTAATTTTATTAAAAACACTAGTAATATCAAATTTATATAATTTAAAAAGAAAAAAAGTAACATTTAAAACATATTTTTTAAATGATTTTTAAAAAATACGTTTTTATAACTCATATAAACAATAAAAAATAGATAAAATTAAGTTTTATAATAAAAAATTATTTTAAATAAAACTTAATTTATAAAAAATTATTTTAAACTATCAAAATATCTCTGATAATCAAAATTATTTATCAAAGCTACTCCATCTTCAACCGCAGCTTTTGCTACCGCAGCACTAACTACAGCTTTTACTCTGCTATCAAATGGTTTTGGTATCACATAATCTCTACCAAAACTAAGCTCTTCTACTCCATAAGCTTGTTTTACCTCATCAGTTACTTCAAGCTTAGCTAAATCAGCCAAAGCTTTTGCGGCTGCTATTTTCATATTTTCAGTAATTTTAGTTGCCTTTACATCTAAAGCTCCTCTAAAGATAAAAGGAAAACCTAAAACATTATTAATTTGATTTGGATAATCACTTCTACCTGTTCCAACTATAGCATCGTTTCTAACTCTTTTAACATCTTCTGGCATTACTTCAGGTACAGGATTAGCTAATGCAAAAATCACGGGATCTTTTGCCATACTTAAAATCATCTCATCATCTAAAATCTTAGGTGCACTCAAACCCAAAAATACATCAGCACCTTTTAAAGCTTCTCTTAAAGTGCTATCTTTGGTATCGCTTACAAATTCTAGTTTGTATTTATTTAAATCATCTCTTTGAGTATTAATCACACCTTTACTATCTACTAAAACAATATTTTTAACCCCTAAATTTCTATACATTCTAGCACTTGCAATACCTGCTGCACCTGCACCACTTACCACTACTTTAATATCTTCAAATTTTTTACCACTAATTTCCATAGCATTCATTAATCCTGCTGTAGAAATGATCGCAGTTCCATGTTGGTCATCATGCATTACAGGAATTCCAAGATCTTGCAAAGCGGCTTCTATTTCAAAACATTTTGGTGCTGAAATATCTTCTAAATTAATTCCTCCAAAAGTAGGTGCTATAGCTTTACAAAAGGTAACAATCTCATCTATACTATGAGCATTAATTTCCAAATCATAAGCATTAACATTAGCAAATTTTTTAAACAAACAAGCTTTTCCTTCCATAACAGGTTTGCTTGCACTCGCTCCTATATTGCCAAGCCCTAAAACCGCACTACCATCGCTTACTATAGCAACTAAATTAGCTTTATTAGTGTATTTATAAGCTAAAGTTTCATCTTTTGCTATCTCAATACAAGGTTCAGCAACCCCAGGAGAATACGCCAAAGATAAATCATGTGCACTATCCATAGGCTTTCTAGCAACAATATCTACTTTACCACCTAAGTGATATTCTAAAGCCTCTTCTTTTAAATTCATTATTTTTCCTTCATATAATTTAGTAAATTTTTTATCCTAAATTTAGCCTTTTGCACTCCTAAAAATTCCAATACTTCAAATATACTAGGACTAACCGAGTTTCCTGTGAGTGCAATGCGTATAGCTTGAGCTAGATCTTTTAACTTAAGATTATTTTCTTCTAAGAATTGATTAGTTAATTCTTCAAATTCACAAGCATTTTTTTGCTCATTTAAAACCATAGCGTATTTTTCCAAATAAGTTAAATTTGTAACATTAAGAAATTTATCTACAGCCTTTTGATCATATTCTTTTGGGTCATTTAGTAACACTTTAGCCCCATTAATAATATCATGTAAGGTTTTAGCTCTCTCTCTTAACATATCTAGCAAAAAGCCTGCTTTTTCATACTGACTTAAATCAAATCCTAAATCTTTTAATTGTCTATTGATTTCTTCAAAAGGTAAAGTTTTAATATAATGAGCATTAAGCCATTCTAATTTTTTAAAATTATAGCAAGAAGCACTTTTGTTAATATGATTTGGATCAAAAAGCTCTTGCATACTTTCTAAAGAAAAAATTTCATCATCGCCATGACTCCAACCAAGACGCACTAAGAAATTAAGCAGGGCTTGAGGTAAAATCCCCATATTTTTATATTCCATCACATCAGTTGCTCCATGACGCTTAGAAAGTTTCTTACCATCTTCACCATGTATCATAGCTACATGATAAAATTTAGGTATTTTAAAGCCTAGTGCTTCATAAAGGACAATTTGTTTTGGAGTATTTGATAAATGATCATCTCCTCTTATAACATCACTCACACCCATTAGTGCATCATCAATTACAACGGTTAAATTATAAATTGGGCTACCATCGCTTCTTGCAATTACAAAATCATCTAAAATATCTTCAGCCTTAAAACTAACCTCGCCTTTAATGCCATCTATAAATTTAATCTCTCCACTTTGTGGTGCTTTTATACGCACCACAGGCTCAATACCACTTGGCGGAATTCCTTTAAAATCTCTATATCTACCATCATATTTTGGACGCTCTTTAGCTGCTTCTTGCTTAGCTCTTAACTCATCAAGCTCTTCTTTGCTCATATAACAATAATAAGCCTTGCCCTCATCTAATAATTTTTGAATGTATTTTTTATAAATATCAAATCTTTGAGATTGATACTCAATCGTCCCATCATAATCAAGCCCACACCATTTAAATGCTTCTATAATAGCTTGCGTAGCTTCTTGTGAATTTCTTTTTAAATCCGTATCTTCAATACGCAATAAAAATTTACCCTTATTTTTTCTTGCATAAAGATAATTATATAAAGCTGTTCTAAGCCCTCCTATGTGCAAATATCCTGTTGGAGAAGGAGCGAAACGCGTTGTGATTTCTTGCATATTTTTACCTTTTTTAAATTTTTATTGTTATAATGCTATATTTACACTTAAATAAAGGTTTTATATGAGAAAATTTTTAATATCTTGTTGTTTTGCTGCAAATATTTTATATGCTCAAACCCTTGGTGGTGTAGCAATGGTAGTAGAAAATCAACCTATTACTCTTTATGATATAGAACAAACTATGAAAGAATTAAAAACTAATGACAAACAAAAAGCTATAGCATTTTTAGTAGATGATAAAGTTCAACAAAGTGAAGCTAAAAAGCTAGGAATTTATGTAAGCACTTTTGAACTTAATGAAAAATTAGCCCAAATAGCAAAAGGCAATAAAACTGACATTAATGGTTTGCAAGCAAAGATAGAAAAAGATGGTTTAAATTTTGAAGTTTTTAAAAACAAAGTTAGAAAAGATCTTGAAAGAGAAAAACTTTATAGAAGCATAATGCAAAATGCAAAAATCAATATTGATGATGAAACACTAAAACATTTTTATGAAAGCAATCTTGATAAATTTAGCACTTTTTCAAATATAGACTTAGTTGTTTATAATTCTACTAATCCTGAACTTTTACAACAGCTTGCACAAAATCCTATGTATAAAAATTCTCAAATTAAATCAAAAGCCATTAGTTTAAACGCAGCTAGTTTAGATCCAAGATTACTTGCTTTGTTAAATAATACAAAAATAGGAGAATTTACTCCAGTGTTAAATGGCGAAAACGCTTATATAGTGTATTTTGTAAAAGAAAAATATGGTAAAAATCCTATCGAATTTGATTTAATCAAAGATCAAGTTAGCAATGTCTATACCCTAACTCAAAAAGAACAAGCCTTAAAAAATCATCTTGATAAAATAAGAGCAAATGCCCATATAGAAGAATTAAGATAGGTTAAAACCTATCTTCAATTAATGTCTTGAAAGATAATTTGTATCATAATTATTATTGATAAAATCTGCATTATCCATCATTGCTAAATGAAAATCTTTGGTTGTTTTTATCCCACCTACGATAAGCTCTTGCAAGGCTATTTTCATTTTAGCTATAGCTGTGTTTCTATCTTCTCCCCAAACGACTAATTTTCCAATCATAGAATCATAATATGGAGGCACACTATAATCTTGATAACAATGGCTTTCCATTCTTACATTGCGTCCTGCAGGAGCTACATATTTTGTGATTTTACCTGGGCAAGGTAAGAAAGTTTTAGAATCTTCAGCAGTAATTCTACATTCTATAGAATGACCCTTAAGTTTAATTTCTTCTTGTTTTGGTAAAGGATACCCTTCTGCTACTTTAATCATAAGCTCGATAATATCTACCCCGCTTACCATCTCACTCACACAATGCTCAACCTGCAAACGCGTATTCATTTCAATAAAATAAAAATCTAAATTTTTATCCACTAAAAACTCAAAAGTTCCCGCACCCTCATAATCAATAGCCTTAGCAGCTTTAACTGCTGTTTCATGAAGTCTTGCTCTTGTTTTTTCATCTAGTAAAATTGCAGGAGATTCTTCTATAAGTTTTTGATGGCGTCTTTGCATAGAGCAATCTCTCTCACCCAAATGTATCACATTTCCAAAGCTATCTCCTATGATTTGCACTTCTATATGGCGTGGGTTTTGGATGTATTTTTCCATATACATAGTTCCATCACCAAAAGCACTCATCGCTTCACTTTCTGCTGACCAGTAAGCTTTTTCTAAATCTTTTTCATTTTCAACTACACGCATACCACGGCCGCCACCACCTGCTGCTGCCTTTAAAATCACAGGATAACCTATTTCTTTAGCAAGTTTTTTTGCTGCTTCAACTCCACCTAAAGCCCCATCGCTTCCTGGAATTACAGGCACACCTGCTCTTTGCATTACTTGTTTTGCTTTACTTTTATCACTCATTAGTGCCATAGCAGCTACTGAAGGGCCTATGAATTTGATATTATGTTTTGCACAAATTTCAACAAAATTTTGATTTTCACTTAAAAATCCATATCCTGGAAAAATCGCATCCGCTTCGCTAATTTCAGCTGCACTAATAATAGCTGGGATATTTAAATAGCTTTCTGAACTTCTAGCATTTCCTATGCAAATACTCGCATCAGCATATTTTAAATACAAAGCATCCTTATCTGCAGTAGAATACACACAAATTGCTTTTTTTCCCATTTCTTTTACAGTTCTTAAAGCTCTTAATGCAATTTCTCCACGATTTGCTATTAAAACTTTTTTAATTTCCATTTTATAATTTCTCCACCACAAATAAAGGCATACCAAATTCTACAGGCTGACCATCTGCAACTAATACTTCTACTATCCTACAATCATATTCGGCTTCGATTTCATTCATAATTTTCATCGCTTCAATAATTGCTATAGTACTTCCTTTTTTAATAGTTTGTCCTGCTTTAGCAAAAGGTGCTGCACCTGGGCTTGGAGCTTGATAAAAAGTACCTACCATAGGGCTATTGATAGTCGGTTTATTAGAAGAGTTTGAGCTTGCTTTGGTTTCATTAACTACATTTACATTAATTGGCTGTGGAGCTGGAGCAACAGGAGCTGGAGCTGGTAATTCACAACACATATCTCTTTCAAGTTCTATTTCAAATCCATCTTGTTCTTTTATTTTAATCTTGCTTATATTTGCTTCTGCAAAAAGTTGCATTAGTTCTTTGATTTCTTCTTTTGTCATATATTCTCCTTAATTTATAAGACTTAATTTATAATTATATATAAAAATACTAAAAATAACTTCAATTATTTATTTTTTACTTTTATTTTAAGATATAATTTAAGAATTCACTTTAATTATAAAGGACAAAAATGGGCTTAAAAGCAGATAATTGGATCAAAAAAATGGCATTAGAGCACAATATGATAGAGCCATTTTGTGAAGCAAATATAGGTAAAGGTATAGTTAGTTATGGGCTTTCAAGCTATGGATATGATATAAGAGTTGGAAGAGAATTTAAGATTTTCACTAATGTAAATTCCACCGTTGTAGATCCTAAAAATTTTGTAGAAGAAAATGTAGTAGATTTTGTAGGCGATGTATGTATAGTACCTGCAAATTCTTTCGCTCTTGCAAGAACAGTTGAGTATTTTAAAATGCCAAATGATGTTTTGGCTATTTGTCTTGGCAAAAGTACTTACGCAAGATGTGGCATTATAGTAAATGTAACCCCTTTTGAGCCAGGTTTTGAAGGACATATCACTATAGAAATTTCAAACACAACCCCACTACCTGCTAAAATTTATGCTAATGAGGGTATAGCTCAAGTTTTATTTTTACAAGGAGATGAACCTTGTGATGTAACATATGCTGATAAGAAGGGTAAATACCAAGCTCAAACAGGTATAACTTTACCAAGAATTTTAAAATAATTTTATTTTCAACCGATATAAAAACTTAGTCAAGTAATAGGAAAATATATATGTTTAATGGAAAAAGCATTTTAATCACCGGTGGCACAGGAAGTTTTGGAAAAACTTATACTAAAACTTTACTTCAAAAATACAAACCTAAAAAAATCATCATTTATTCAAGAGATGAGTTAAAACAATTTGAAATGGCAAGAGAATTTAATGATGATTGTATGCGTTATTTTATAGGCGATGTAAGAGATAAAGAAAGATTGAGCATAGCAATGAAGGATGTTGATTTTGTCATTCATGCAGCTGCTATGAAACATGTGCCAATTGCAGAATATAATCCAATGGAATGTATAAAAACTAATATCCATGGAGCACAAAATGTAATCGATGCGTGTTTGGAAAATAATGTAGAAAAATGTATCGCTCTTTCAACCGATAAAGCATGCAATCCTATTAATTTATATGGAGCTACAAAGCTTGCAAGTGATAAGCTTTTTGTAGCAGCAAACAACATCGCAGGAAATTCTCATACTAAATTTAGCGTTACAAGATATGGTAATGTAGTGGGCTCAAGAGGATCTGTCATACCATTTTTTAAAAAACTAATCAATGAAGGCGCTAAAGAACTTCCTATCACAGATGAGAGAATGACAAGATTTTGGATATCCTTAGAAGATGGAGTTAATTTCGTGCTGAATAATTTTGCCTATATGCATGGAGGGGAAATTTTCGTACCAAAAATTCCTTCTATGAAAATCGTTGATTTAGCTAAAACTATGGCTCCTAATTTAGCTCATAAAATCATAGGTATAAGAGCAGGTGAAAAACTACATGAAATTATGATTTCAAGTGATGATAGTCATTTAACTTATGAATTTGAAAATTATTATGCTATTAGTCCAAGTATTCAATTTAATAACACTAATGTTGATTTTAGTATAAATGCAAAAGGACAAAAGGGTAAAAAAGTTTCTAATGGCTTTTCTTATAGCTCTGATAATAATCCATCATGGATTAGCCAAGAAGAGCTTTTAAATATAATAAATCATACAGAGCTTGAAAAATGATAACTTATTCTCATCAAAATATTGACGAACAAGACATACAAGTAGTTTGTGAGGCTTTAAAAGATGATTTTTTAACCGGTGGAAAAAAGGTTGAAGAATTTGAACAAGCCCTTTGTGAATATGTAGGTGTAAAATATGCTTGCGTGCTAAATTCAGCTACTTCTGCTTTACACCTTGCATATTTATCTTTAAATGTAAAAGATAAAATTGTCTTAACAACCCCCATTACCTTTGCTGCAACTGCAAATGCAGCTTTAATGGCAGGTGCTAGGGTTGAGTTTATAGATGTAAAAAGCGATGGAAATATTGATGAGAAAAAACTTGCTTTAAGATTAAGCCAAGATAGCTCTAATATAGGAGCAATTTGCGTGGTTGATTTTGCGGGAAATAGTGTAGAAATGGATGAAATTTTAGCCTTAGCTAAACAACACAACATCCCACTAATTGATGATGCAAGTCATGCCCTAGGTGCTATTTATAAAGATCAAAAAATAGGTTCTATGGGGGATTTGAGCATATTTTCTTTTCATCCAGTTAAACCTATCACAACCTTTGAGGGTGGTGCGGTTGTTAGCAATGATGAGGAATTAATCTCAAAAATCAAGCTTTTAAGAAGTCATGGCATAGTCAAAAAAAGACTTTGGGATAGTGATATGATTGAACTAGGCTATAATTATCGTTTAAGTGATGTAGCTTGTGCTTTAGGTATAAATCAACTAAAAAAACTTGATAATATGCTAGAAAAAAGAGAAATCATCACAAGTTTTTACGATAAAGAATTTGAAAAAAATCCTTATTTTAGCACTATAAAAATCAAAGATTATAAAAAAAGCTCAAGACATTTATATCCTATTTTGCTTTTTCCTGAGTTTTATTGCCAAAAAGAGATTATTTTTGAAAAATTATTAAATTTGGGCATAGGTGTACAAGTGCATTATAAACCTACTTATGAGTTTAGTTATTATAAAAACTTATATGGAAATTTATTCTTAGAAAATGCGGATAATTTTTATAAAGCTGAACTTAGCATACCTGCTCATCAAGAAATGAATTTAAAAGAAACACAATTTATTAAAGATAGTTTATTTAAGATTTTAGAAGAAACTAAAAAGAATTGCCATGAGTAAAAGTATGTATGAGCTAGTTTGTGAGCTTTTTCCTATATGCAGAAGTATTACCGGGAAAGGCTTTAGACAAAGCTTAAAAATACTTGATGAAGCTATGGGGGGGGGTATATTAAAAATTCACTCTATAGTAAGCGGGAATAAAGTATTTGATTGGGAAGTACCTGCTGAATGGGAGATAAACGATGCTTATATCATCACTCCAGATGGAGAAAAAATTTGTGATTTTAAGCAAAATAATCTTCATGTATTAAACTATAGCACAGGCATAGACACAGAGCTTGATCTAGCAAGCTTACAAGAGCATCTTTACTCTATAGAGGATATGCCTGATGCCATACCTTATGTGACAAGCTATTATAAAAGGCGTTGGGGGTTTTGTATAAAACACAAAGATAGAGTTAAACTAAAAGAAGGAAAATATAAAGTTTTCATAGATGCAAAGCACCATGAAAATGGAGTTTTAAACTATGCTGATTTACTCATACCTAGCACACAAGAAACAAAAGATGAAATTTTAATTTCCACTTATCTTTGTCATCCATCTATGGCAAATAACGAGTTAAGTGGTCCTGTGGTAGCTGCATTTTTAGCTAAATGGCTTTTAGAACTTAAAGAGAGAAAATATAATTATCGTTTTGTTTTTATTCCTGAAACCATAGGGAGTATAGTTTATCTTAGTAAACATTTAAAACATTTACAAAAACACACTAAAGCAGGTTTTGTACTCTCTTGCATAGGTGATGATAATGCTTACTCACTCATTCACACTCCAAGTGAAAATACTCTAGCAGATAAAGTAGCTTTGCATACCTTAAAAGAAAAAAATAATTTTAAAGAATTTAGCTTTTTAGATAGAGGAAGCGATGAGAGACAATACTGTGCTCCTTTGGTAAATTTACCCGTAGTTTGTGTGTGTAGAACTAGATTTGGTGATTATAAAGAATACCACACTAGCAAAGATGATTTAAATTTCATCAGCGAAGAAGGATTGCAAGGTGGCTTAAAAGCTATGCAAGAAATTATCATGAATTTAGAAGTGAATGAAATTTATCAAAATACTGTATTTTGCGAACCCAATTTAGGTAAAAGAGACTTATATATAGACCATTGCAAAAGAGAAGGAAGAGTTGAAAATATACTTAGTTTCTTAGCATTTTGTGATGATAAAAACGATGTTTTAGATATAGCCTCAAAGCTAAATATACAAGCTTATGAATTAAAAGATTTAATAGAAAGATTAAAATTTCATAAACTAATAAAATGAAATATTTCTTAGAATACAATGATAAAAAATACTCTAATGTAGATTTAATAGAAGCTTTTAAAAAACTTAGTATTAAAAAAGGCGATATTTTGTGTGTGCATAGTGAACTTTTTAATTTTGGCACACCCTTGCTTCCTAGAAATGAATTTTTACAAACTATATTAGATTGTTTTTTTGAAGTTATAGGTAAAGAAGGTACTTTAATCATGCCTACTTTTACCTATAGTTTTTGCAAAAATGAAGTTTATGATAAATTAAATTCTCCTACAAAAATGGGTGCTTTAAATGAATATTTTCGCAAACAAGCAGGAGTAAAACGCACTAATGATCCTATATTTTCCTTTGCTATAAAAGGAGCCAAAGAAGAATTGTTTTTAAAGGACACTACAAGTTGTTTTGGAGAAAATTGTGTGTATGATATTTTAACACAAGAAAATGGAAAATATATACTTTTTGGAAGCACTACAGGACACACTCTAACTCATTATATCGAAGAAGAATACCGAGTAGATTACAGATATTTTAAAGATTTTCACGGAAAAATAATAGACGAACAAAACAGAATGCATGATAAAAAAATAAAATTTTATGTTAGACATTTAGATAAAAAATCTTTACCAAATGTCGATAATATAAACTATATTACTAAAAAAACAAAAAATTTTATATACGAAAATTTTGGTGGTGCAACTATATGTTTATTTCATACAAAAGAATACAAAGAAGCGATAAAAAATGCTCTTGATGAAGATAAAAATATTTTTATATTACAGGATTAATCATGGAAAATAAATTTTATGAAATTTTAGAAAATATACTAGAAGTAAAAGTTGATGAAAATTCAAATTTAAGCATGCAAAATTGCAAAAATTGGACTTCTTTAAATCATATTGATATAATCATGAGCTTAGAAGAAGAATTTGAAATCAAATTTAGCAAAGATGAATTAAGTCAGCTAAAATCACAAAATGAACTTTTGCAAGCTATTAAGGAGAAATTATGCTAGAAAATACAAAAGAATTATTTAAGCTAATAGAAGAAAAAAATCCACTACACAAAAAATGTTTAGATGGATTACAACTCTCTAAAGAAGAATATGAAGATTTAGAAAAGCTTATTGTTTATTACAAAGATACACTAAATATTACTTTAGAAGAACAAGCTCAAAGCTATATAGTTGTATTAAATGATACTTTAGAAGAAACTAGATATTTTATAGAATTTGGAAAATATAGATATAGCACCTTAGCAGAAGTAGAAAATATGGTGTATTTTAATGAAAACTATATGAAGC
The DNA here is from genome assembly GCF_025773055.1 of Campylobacter sp. CNRCH_2013_0671h. Taxonomy (NCBI): domain Bacteria; kingdom Pseudomonadati; phylum Campylobacterota; class Epsilonproteobacteria; order Campylobacterales; family Campylobacteraceae; genus Campylobacter; species Campylobacter sp. CNRCH_2013_0671h. Next base: position 8,253 of record NZ_JAKMTG010000003.1, on the reverse strand, counting down.
AATACATGGTAGGTCTTGCCATATCTTCTTTTATATGGAATGCTCATATTGAGGTTAGAAGATATTTTGCTAAGTATATAGATGAAAAACAAAATCAAGAAAATACCTATCTTGAAATAGGACCAGGGCATGGTGAGTTTTTTGTTAAAGCCCTAAGAAGTCAAAAATTTAAAGAATATTTTGGCATCGATATATCTCCTATAAGTTGTCAAATGAGCAAAGATATGGTAGAAAATCAGTTTGGCAAAATAAATACTAAATGCGAATTTATATGTAAAGATTTTACCAAATGTGAGTTTAACAACAAAGCTGATTTGGTAGTAATGGGAGAGGTTTTAGAACATGTTGAACAACCTTTACAATTTATGAAAGATGTAAAAGCCTTATTAAATGATAATGGAGAAATCTTTGCGACTATACCTATCAACGCTCCTGCAATTGATCATATTTATTTATTTTCTCATCCTGATGAAGTTAAAGAATTACTTAATAAAGCAGGATTGAAAATCAAAGAATGTGAATATTTTATGGCGAATAATTATTCTTTAGAAAAAGCACTAAAAACAAAAAATGCTATTGTAATGGCAGTAGTTTTGGTCAAAGAATGAATCTTTTTTCACCAAATTTAAAAAGAAATGATCTTATAAAACTTAGCAAGGAAAATCATTATAAAAAAATTACTATTAATGTTTTTAGAAATCACTCTTTTGAAGTGATTTCAAGCATACTAAATGCATTTTTAGCCTTTAGTAAATTAAAGGCTGAATTTAACATAAGCTCTTATGATGATAGTTTAAGTTATGATAATTTTCAAAAAGCAGATTTAAACATTATATTTATAGATTTAAACAATTATAAAAAAAATGTAGATGATTTTATCAAAGAAAAAATACAAGAGCTATCAAGCATTAGCAACGCTCCTATCATCACACTTTTACTTGGTAATACAAGCTTAAAAGAATATAGTATTTGCAAAATACTAAAGCCCTTTTTAGATGAAAATCTCATCATAGATGATAGTAATTTTGAAATAAATGCAAGCAGACTTAGTAATAAAGCTTGTGTAAAATTAGCCCAAATTCTAGGACTAAAAATCCTACCTAGCTTCTTGCAACCAACTTTAAAAGCAATCATCATAGATCTTGATAATACCTTATACCAAGGAATTTTAGGCGAAGATGGCATTGAAAATCTTACTTTATCTAGCAATCATAAAGCCTTGCAAAGTGAGCTTTTAAATTTAAAAAATCAAGGTTTTTTACTTGCCATCGCTTCAAAAAATGAAGAAGAAGATGTAAAAAAACTTTTTTCACAAAGAAAAGACTTTTTATTACAACTTGATGATTTTAGTATGATCAGGGCTAATTGGAAAAGTAAAGACGAAAATATTAAAGAAATTGTAAATTTTTTTAATATAGCTTTTGATAGTGTGCTATTTATTGATGATAATATAGCCGAAATTGAAAATGTATCACACCTTCATATTAACACCTTACTAGCTGATGAAAATAGTGCTTATAGTTTAAAGCTCTATCCTAGACTTTTAAAAACAAGCTTTAGCAAAGAAGACGAGTTAAGAAGTGCTGATATTAAAGCAAATTTACAAAGACAAGAGCTTGTCAAGCTTAGCCCTAAAGAGTATTTTGAAAAATTACAAATTTGTTTGAAATTTCATATCAACCACGCAGATGAACTTGAAAGAATTTCACAACTACTTAATAAAACTAATCAATTTATATCAAATTACTCAAGATTAAGCTTAAAAGAGTGTGAAGAATTTATGCAAAAACATGCTATTTTGACTATAAGCATGAGTGATAAATTAAGTGATAGTGGCATTATAGCAATTTTTTTAGCTTATAAAGATGAAACAAATTTAATCATAAAAGATCTTTGCATAAGTTGCAGAGCTTTAGGAAGAAAGCTTGAAAAAATTATGCTATATAAGGCTATAGAGTTATTACATGTGCATTTTAATACAAAAGAATGTATTTTATACTTTCAAAAGGGCGAAAGAAATATGCCATTTTTAGAATTTTTATATAGTTTAAATGCAAATATAAAAGAAAATTTTGCTCTAATCCAAAAAGAAATGATAAATTACGAAGGACTTATAATTGAAAGCTAGTTTTTATAAAGCCAAAATAGCAGGCATAAGTGTTTGCGTGCCTAATAAATACATAAATATAGATGATTGCTTAGAAGATGTTTTTCAAAATGATGTCAAAATGCTAAAAAGAATGAAAAAAATTTCAGGCATACAAGAAAGATTTATCGCTGATGAAAATATTAGCACAACAGATTTAGCCTATGAAGCAAGTATAAATTTATTTAAAATGCTCGATTTTGATAAAAATAAGCTTGATATAGTGATTTTTGTTACACAAACTCCTGATTTTTTTATGCCATCATGCGCAAACTATCTTCACAAACGATTAAATTTAAAACCTCAAACCATAGCTTTTGATGTAAATCAAGCGTGTTCGGGGTATTTATACGGCTTATTTATAGCTTTTTCTTTTTTAGAAAATCAAAATGCAAAAAATATTTTATTAATTTGTGGTGATACTTTAAGCAAAACCATAAACCCTTTAAATGCAAATTTAGCTCCAATTTTTGGCGATGGAGTAAGTGCAACACTCATAAGCAGTGCAAATGAAAAATCGTTTTTTAAGCTTCATTCTAATGGAGAAGGTTTTGACAAACTCATCATACCCAATAGAGCTTTTGCTAAACTTGATGAGAGTAAAAGCTCCAATAAAGAAATATTTCAAACCAATAAGCATAGGAGCTTAGATAATCTTTACATGGATGGGGCTGAAATTTTTAACCAAGCACTTAATCTTGAGAGTCAAAGCATAAAAGAAATGCTTGATTTTTGTGAAAAAAGTAAAGATAAAGTGGATTATTTTTTATTACATCAATCCAATCAATTTTTAGTTGATTCTATTATAAATGACTTGGGTATTGATAGCTCTAAAACACCAAATTTTTTGATGTCAAAATACGCTAATTTAAGTGCTTGCTCTTTACCTGCTTTACTTTGTGAAATGCAAAAAAATGATTTTAGTGCCATTTTAAGTGCTTTTGGTGCTGGATATGCCTGGGGGAGTGCTTATATAAATTTTGATAAAAACTTTAAAACTGATACAATTTCAATTTATAAAGGAGAAAAAAATGACTAAAGAAGAATTATTAGAAGCTATTAGCGAAGCTATGCATATGGATGAAACACTAAAAGAAGATATGATTTTAGATGATATTGATGAATGGGATAGCTTAGCTTTTGTATCTATCATGGTATTATTTAAAAACTCACTTGGCAAGCAAATTAGCGGTGATGATCTTAAAAAATGTGAAAAAGTAAGCGATCTTTTAGCTTTAGCTGGTGTTTAAACAAATATTTGTTTAAACCCTTTCCACACTTAAAACAATCTGCTCATTTTCCTCTTTAAAAGTATATATTAAATCATCACACTTGTATGAGATTTCTTTTTTACAAGTTTTATCTTTTAAAGGTTCTTGTAAAATTTGCGGTAAGTGTTTTTTTATAAGTAGTTTTATAGGTATACCCATACCATGAGTTAGATTTTTAATAAACTTACCATCTATTTGTTTTTCATCTATAACTTTTATAAATTCAACATCAAGTCCATGTTCTTTTAAAATATTAACATATTCTTCTTTTTCTTCTAAAGGAACATATTCATCAAATTTAGAATGATAAGCAATATATTTTGGATTTGGATATTTTGCTTGTATATTTAGATGATCTTTATTTAGTGTTTCTCTAATGAGTTTTCTAGCAGGTGAAAAATAATAAGGGGATTGTTTGTTTGTAGTCCATAGTGTTTTTTCACAACAACACAATCTTATATTTTGAAAGAAATTAAAAGTCGCAACCGAATAATACTCAGTATAATCAACTTCTTTTCCAAAACCTATAACTCTCCATAAATTAGTAAGACTAACATGAGAAGAATTATCTATTACAACATCAACAAGCCAAGGAGCTATTTTTGCACATAAATTTGCTAAATAACCTCCATGAGACGATCCGATTAAAATATGCTTTATACCCCCCCCCCATAGCTTTAAAAGGAGAATTTTTTCTAATATATAAAAGAGCATTTAGTATATCTGTTGCTTGCATGATGCCAAAATTTTGATATTCGTTTTTAGTAAGTCGTAAACTCGCACTTAAGTCTAAATAATACTTTTTATCAAACCTCCAAGCGTCTTTCTTTTTTTGAATTTCTTTATTAAGATATTCCATAGCAGGATGAAATTCTTCAAAAGTATTAAGTTTTGATATATCATAAGGAATTTCTATGTCAATAGCTTTTAAGCTTGCATCAAAAATAAGTTTATCAATATCATCTAAATACCATTGTGCTCCAGTTTGAGGACGATTACCTATACCATGATAATTTACACTCAAAACTGCTACATTGTAATTTCTAGCACAATAATCACTTATATAATAAATGCTTTTTATATCACTGCCAATACCGTTTATAACGCAAACAATGGCCTCTATTTCTTTACTATCATCATAAGTTAATTTAAATTCTAATTTACTTTCTCTTTTTATATTTAATTCTACATCATCACAAGAGTCTATGAAATAAGTTTCATTTTTTAACATTTAAAAAGCCTTTGCTAGTTTTAGATATATTTTATCAAACAATCTCTAAAACAAATTTATCATTTTCATCTTTAAAGGTAAAAACTTTATTTTTACAAGGATAAGATATACTATCTTTTTTCATACTAAATGTTTTATCTTTTAATTTTTCAAGCATAATAGGTAATTCTTTATTAAATAATGCCTTATCAGGAATTCCACAGCCATGAGTTAAATTTTTAATAAATTTACCATCTATATCTTTTTCATCTATTAGATGAAAATCTACTTCATAATTTAAGGCTTTTAAAATTTCTATCATAGAAATTTTATGATCAGCTGGAGTTAAGTCATCTTTAGCACTATGATAACTTGTATAAATAATATTTTTATTCTTTTGAGCTTGTAAGATCAAATGATCTTTATTAAGTAAAGCTCTTATTAAATAATTTTCATCAGCAAAATAATAAGGTGAGTTTGGGTTTTTGCGTGTCCAATAAGTTTCCACATAACAATGAACTTTACTATTTAACTCATCTTCGTTTAAAATAGCATCACCTTTATTTAAATCCCTTCCTATGATATATCTTAACGGAGGCAATGCAGCACCTGAATTATCTATCACTCCATCTACATACCAAGGAGCTATTTTTGCACACATTAGTGCCACTAAGCCACCGTATGACCCCCCCCCGTAAATTTTAGGTAAAGATTTAAATTGAGGATAATTTTTCATTATATCTTTTAAAGCATTGATATGATCGATTGCAGGCATAATGGCAAAATTATTATATTCATTGTTGGGTGGGATAAAAGTCACAGATAACTCAACCTTATAGTCTTGATTTAAAATTCCTTGTTCTTTTAATATACTCATTTTTTGATCAAGAATTTGATAATATTTTTCTATATTTTTTGTATTATCTAGCACTTCAAATTCTATTTCAAAATCCCTGAAAGCCTTTTCAAATGTTCTTATATCGTCTAATAAAAAAGTCATTTCAGCACTATATTTGTCTACATCAGAAACTCTTTGGCAAAAGCAATGATAAAATACATTTACAGCTACTACATCAAATTTTTTAGCTATAAAATTTCTATAACTTTCTAGAAAATGTATATTTGCATTTGCTCCATATCCACCTATGATAAAAACAATAGCTTTCATTTGCTTACTATCATCATAAGTGATTCTATATTCTAATTTACTTTCTCTTTTTATATTTAATTCTACATCATCACAAGAGTCTATGAAATAAGTTTCATTTATGAGCATATTTTTCTTTCTTGATATTATAATTTATATGCTATTATAACTAATTAAAATACATTCAAAGAAAAAAGTATGAAATATATATTTAAATGCAATGATAAAAAATATTCCAATATAGACTTAATAGAAGCTTTTAAAAAACTTGGTATTAAAAAAGGTGATATTTTGTGTGTACATAGTGAATTGATGAAATTTGGTATTCCTTTACTTCCTAGAAATGAATTTTTACAAACTATATTAGATTGTTTTTTTGAAGTTATAGATAAAGAAGGTACTTTAATCATGCCTACATTTACTTATAGTTTTTGCAAAAATGAAGTTTATGATAATTTGAATTCAAAAAGCACTGTTGGCGTTTTAACAGAATATTTTCGTAAATGGGGGGGGGGTAAAACGCACCAATGATCCTATATTTTCATTTGCCATTAAAGGAGCTAAAGAAGAATTGTTTTTAAAGGACACTACAAGTTGTTTTGGAGAAAATTGTGTGTATGAAATTTTAGCCAAAGAAAATGGAAAATTAGTTTTATTTGGCTCTAAAATAGCTGGGTACACTTTTAGTCATTTCATAGAAGAAAAAGCTCATGTTCCATATAGATATTTTAAAAATTTTAGTGGAAAAATTATTGATGAAGATGGTAAAATACTCCAAAAAAATATTAAATACTATGTTAGAAAATTGGATGAAAATTCAGATTTAGATGTTGATAAACAAATAGCTATTTTAAAAAATGATGATAATTTTAATATTTTAAATTTTTCCAATGCTCATATAATAAATATCAACATGAAAAACTATTTAGAAAAAACATTAAAAGCTTTAAAGGATAACCCTTATTGTTTGCTAAAGGAATAAAATGACAACTCATATCAATGATTTTTTACAAGAAAGTGTTGCTAAATTTGGAAGCAAAAATGCTTTTGTTGAGTTTAATGGTAGAAGTATAGGCTATAAAGAATTTGATGATTTAAGTAAAAAAATAGCAAGTAAAATTCTTTCTAAACTTCCTACTAAAAGTACACAAGATCCTGTATTAATCATACTTCCTAAAGGAATTGATTGTTTGCTTTCTTTTTTTGGTGTAGCAAAAAGTGGAAATTTTTATACACTTTTAGATGAAAAAAGTCCCGAAGAGCGTGTAGAAAAAGTTATAGAAGTTTTGAAACCAAAGCTTTTAATTACTTCTAAAAAATTAAATTTAGATTTTAATCTTGATACCATTTTCACAGAAGATTTTGAAAGCTTTGTTATAAATGAAAATGCTTTAGAAAAAGCTTTAAACGATCACATAGATACTAATTTACTTTATGTCTTTTTTACAAGCGGAAGCACAGGAACTCCAAAAGGAGTAAGCATAAGCCATAAAAGTGTGATTGATTATACTTTTTGGGTATGTGAAACTTTTAAGCTAAGCCATGAAGATATACTTGCTAATCAAGCGCCATTTTACTTTGATAATAGCATATTAGATATATTTAGCTCTGTTAAAATGGGAGCTACGCTTCATATACTGCCTAATCATCTTTTTGCTTTTCCAAATAAAATTTTAGAGTATCTAGAACAAGAAAAAATAACAACAATTTTTTGGGTACCTTCAGTGCTAATTTATTTTGCTAATACCAATGCGGTAGATAGCACCAAATTAAAAAATTTAAACAAAATTCTTTTTTGTGGTGAAATCATGCCAAATAAACAACTCAACATTTGGCGTAAATACCTTCCTAATACTTTATTTGCTAATCTTTATGGACCTACTGAAATTACCGATGTATGTTCTTTTTACATAGTTGATAGACAATTTAGCGATGATGAGCTTTTGCCTATAGGAAAAGCATGTAAAAATACCCAACTTTTAGTCTTTGATGAGAATTTAAATTTAATTACTCCAAGTCAAGTGGGAATTAAAGGTGAGCTTTATGTAAGAGGAACTTGTCTTTCCTTAGGCTATTACAACGATAAAGAAAAAACAAAGCAAGCTTTTGTGCAAAATCCTTTGCATGATAATTACCTAGACTTGCTTTATAAAACAGGTGATGTGGTAGCTTATAATGAATTTGGCGAACTTTTATGCTATGGAAGAATAGATCATCAAATCAAATATATGGGTCATCGCATAGAACTTGGAGAGATAGAAAGTATTATAAATTCTCATGAGAATGTAAGAAATTGCGCTTGTATTTTTAAAGAAGAAATTATTTGCTTTTATGAAAGTAAGGAAGAGTTAGATTTTAAAAACTTTTTAAAAGACAAACTCCCTGTTTACATGATACCTAAAAAATTTGTTAAAATAGAACAATTTACTTTAAATGCAAATGGGAAGATTGATAGGAAAGTTTTGAGTAAAAACTCTTA
>NZ_JAKMTG010000029.1:0-774 GCF_025773055.1 Campylobacter sp. CNRCH_2013_0671h | reverse complement strand
TAGTTATTTTAGTTATTTTAGTTATTTTAGTTATTTTAGTTATTTTAGTTATTTTAGTTATTTATTGGCTTAATCCTTAAATTAGTTTATTTTTTATGCTTATTGTTAGTTGTTATTTTTTTATTTGGTTATAAAATTTATTTTTATATGCTATTTAGCTGTTTATTGGTTTAATTTTTAGAGTGGTTTGTTTTTTTATTTTGTTATCGATTTTTATTCTTATATGTTATGGTTTTTGGGTTTATTGTTTTATTTTTTATGGTTTAGATTTGTGTTGTTAGTTATTGAATTGTTTTAATGGCTTATTTGGTGGTTGGTTTTATTATTTTATTTTTTGTGATTTTTATTTAGTGGTTTAGTCAACTTGGTTGTTAGCTGTAGATAGTTTTTAATTCTTATTTTTAGTGTTTGATTTAGTTTTAGGTTTTTTATGGTTTGGGGATTTAGTCGTTTTAACTTTAAAATGTTTATAGTGAGTTTGATAAATTTTGTTTTTTAGTTTTTATCGCTTATGTTTTTGGTTTTTTATTAATCTGATAAATTAGGTTTTTTTTATTTTTAGTATAGTTTTTAGATTTGGTTTTTAATCTATGTTGAAGTATTCTAATAATTTATTGGTGGTTTATTTTTAATTGTTTGTTGACTTTTTTATCAATTTGCTAAAATTATTTTTGTTCTTTAGTGGTTTGCTAAATATGTTTTAATTTTTTAGATTATATTTCTTATATTTCTTATATTTCTTATATTTCTTATATTTCTTATATTTCTTATATT
>NZ_JAKMTG010000028.1:0-943 GCF_025773055.1 Campylobacter sp. CNRCH_2013_0671h | reverse complement strand
TTCAACCAACACCTCCCTAGCCCTTCAATCATTTAAAAAATCACTTGAAGAAGAAGGATTAATTATAGATAATTTACCTATTATGGATGGTAAAATTCATAGAGTAAAAACTACTAATGATAAAGGTAGAGAATTAAGTGGTGCTTATATTGGATATTTAAATAACAATTTTCCTGCAGGTTTTATACAAAATTTTAAAACAGGCATAAAGAAAAATTGGAAAATGCAAGTAGAAAAAAACTATAATAGTAATTTAAAAAGTTCTCAAGAATTACATAATCAAATAAAAAAAGATCAAGAGCTTAGAGAAAAAGAAATTTTAGCCTTACAAGAAAAAACTGCCTTAAAATTAGAAGATGAGTATAATAATGCAAGATGGGCTAATTCTAACCATGCTTACTTAAAGAAAAAAGGCTTTGATGAAAACTTTTATCTTAAACAAGATAAAATGGGTTCATTATTAATTCCTTTAAAAGATGAAAATGGAAAATTATGGTCACTTCAAAGAATATTTTCAAATGGAGATAAAATCATAGGAGTAATTAAAACTCAAGAAGAAAAAGATCAAGGCGTGGAATATCTTGCAAAAAAACAAGGTTGTTTTCATATTATAGGAGCTAAAACACTTCATAATTTAAAAGAATTTTATTTATGTGAAGGTTTTGCTACTGGTGCTACTTTGTATAAAGCTTTAAATAAACCTATCATTATGGCAGTAGATGCTGGTAATTTAGAAAGTGTGGTTAAAAAACTAAATACTCTCTATCCTGATAAAAATATCACAATATTTGCTGATAATGATGTAAAAAAAGAATTAAAAGGTTTAGAAAATACAGGTAAAAAAACAGCTTTAGAGATTAAAGAAAAATATTCTAATGTTAGTGTAATTTTACCAAATTTTACACAAGAGCAAAGCTCTCAAGGTATGAGTGATTTTAATGAT
>NZ_JAKMTG010000027.1:0-988 GCF_025773055.1 Campylobacter sp. CNRCH_2013_0671h | reverse complement strand
CTTGAGGCTTCTACTCCTGTGCTATCTTTAACTGAATTTATAGCAGCTACTAAAGAGCCATTTTGATCACTATCTTGATATTCTATCTTACCTATAGTTACACCATTAATCTTAAAATCATCACTTGTAGCACCAGCTTTTATAGGGCCAACACCTGTAGTTTCAACTAAGAAATTTGCTCTAACACCTGTGATATCAGCTACTCTATTAATCTCTTCAGCTAAAGCACCAAGTCCTGTTCCTACTGAAGTAGAAATCACTACGGGTTGGAATTTAAAATCATCTACCCCATTATAATTTTTGATAGTAAGTTGAGCTATACCACTATCTTTAGCTTGTGAGCCTGTTTCAAATCTAGTTACACCTATTTTAGAGCTTTGAGTTGGGCCTATACTAGCTTTTACGGTTTGATTTGACTGTGCACCGAGTTGGAATTCTTGATTTATAAAGTTTCCGCTTAAAAGTTGTTTACCATTGAATGCTGTAGTATTTGCTATATTATCAAGTTCTTCCATCAAACGATTAATATCAGCTTGAAGCATATTTCTTGTTTTAGTGCTTTGTCCATCTTGTGCTGCTTGAGTAGCTTTTACTTTGATAGTATCTAAGATTTTAAGCTGCTCATCCATAGCCTTATCAGCTGTTTGTAAAATACCTATAGCATCATTACCATTATTTATAGCTTGGCCTAAAGTTGCAGCTTGTGATCTTAAGCTATCTGCTATAGCCATACCTGAAGCATCATCTGCTGCAGAGTTGATTCTAAGACCTGAGCTAAGTCTTGATAAAGACTTATCAAGCTCTCTTGCTGTGATAGTTGAATTTGCATGTGCATTCATTGCACCTATGTTGGTATTTATTCTAAAACCCATTTTAAATCCTTTCAAAATATTGCTTAGAACTTTTAAAGCAATAAATGTTCCAAATTTTTAAGAGTGTTTTTTAAGAGTGTTTTTTAAGAGTGTTTTTTAAGAGTGTTTTTTAAGAG
>NZ_JAKMTG010000026.1:0-1120 GCF_025773055.1 Campylobacter sp. CNRCH_2013_0671h | reverse complement strand
AAGATTATAATTAATCATAAATCTTATAATTACAAGAGCAATTACCAAGCTTATAACACCAATAATGATTTGTTGTATTAAAGCTTTATTTACCGGGTCTTTATAGATTTTTTCATCTGCAATCACACAAACATTATATCCTGTTGAAGATTTCTGACAAATCACAGCCTTGCGAGGAGCATTTCCATCTTCAATTAACATTGGTGAGCTTGAAAGAAGTCCTGATTTTCCTTCAGGTGTTGAAAGATATGATTTTACTATATTTTGACTTAATTCATTTTTTGTTAATAATGCCTCAGAAGATTCATGAAAAAGTATAGTTCCATCATTATCTAAAACCACAGTATATCCGCTTTGTGACCTTCCCATTGATAATACATTATCTGAAAAAGTATTTAAATCATAATTTCCACCTACTGCACCTATAAATTTACCATTAACAACTATAGGATATGAAAAAGATAAAGAAGGAGCTTTTAAGCTAGGGGCAATATAAGGCTTTGATATTACAACTTTGTTTTCTCCAGAAGCAACACTTGTGTACCAACTTCTTGTTCTAGGATCATAGCCATCAGATGGCATTTGATGGTTTCCATTTGATCTAATCATTGCACCATTGTGTGCAAGTCCTACATATAGCACATCAAAACGACTAGCTTCTTTTGCAACTTTAACCATAGTGTAAATTTCTTCTAAACTCGCATTAGGATTTTTTTGCAATTCAGAGGCGACAGATCTAATAGCATCGCTTCTTGAAGCAGTGTAGTCATCAAAATTCTTTAAAACATCTTGCATTGTTTTAACTTGTATATCATTGATGAGTTTTTGAACATCATGCTTTACTTCGGCATAATTAAATGCATTTGCTATAAATAAAATAGCTATAATTGCTAAAAAAACAAAAAAAGTTAATTTTCCCGTTAAACTTCTTGTAATGTTTTTCATAATGAATTATCCTTGTTTAAAAATTGTAAATTTTAAGGGAAAAATTATCTTGTATTATTTTTAATAAAAAAATGCATTATTTAAATATAAAAAAACTATTTTTTAATAAAAAAATTATAAAAAATAACAATCACATCCAATCAAAATCACCAACCCCAGCTTAGCAATTAACACT
>NZ_JAKMTG010000025.1:0-1146 GCF_025773055.1 Campylobacter sp. CNRCH_2013_0671h | reverse complement strand
GTTTTTTTATATTGTGTTTTAATAAAATTTATATTTATCCAATATTATTTATATAGATAATTTTTTATTAATATATCGTTTTTTTAAATTTATACTCCTATGAGATAATTTTTTCACTTTCAAAAAAATAACTACAAATTTACATAAAAAGGAAAACCAATGAAAAGTGCGAAAATAAAAATCTCACTCATAGCAAATTTTATTGCTATATTTTGTCTACTTATTTTAGGCATTATAACTTTTGTTTTTGTAAAAGACTCTCTGTTTAAAGAAGTTATAAAAGCAGAACAAGATAAACTTATTTCTGCAAAAAATTTAACACAAAATTTTTACAACAACTCTTCAAGCGCATTAGAAAGATTTGCCCAAAGTATTTTACATCATCCATATGAAATTTTAGCCAACGAAGAAACATTAATAGAAGATGTTGGAATTCAGTTAAAAGCTGCAAAAGATATAGGCGATTATCAAGCTATTTATTTGGCAAAACCTGACGGGGAATTAGTTTTAAGTAACAAAGACAGCGATGCCAAAGGAGTAAATTATTTAATTTATGGAAAAGAGCAAAATTATGATGCAACTACAAGAGAATTTTATATAGCAGCTAGAAAGAAAACTGGTTGGAATGTAACTGATATTTATACAGATATAGCAACGGGGCTTCCTACTTTTACCTATTCTATATCTTTAACTAAAAATGGTAAGTTTATAGGGGTTTTAGCTATCGATGTTTCTGTGAAGAAATTAGAAGATAGATTAAAACATTTACCAGGCTCATCTTTTGTTTTTGATAAAGCATTGTTTGCATTTGCTTCAACCGATGAAAACTATTTTGGCAAAGATAATAAAAATGTTGCTATTGTTGCTAAAGCTTTTAGTAAAGCAAAACCAGGCGAGGCATTTTTTTATACTAATGAAATGGGTAAAGAAAAATTATCTATTTGCGATAAAATAGATTCAGATACTATCTGCAGTGTAACAGATATAGACAGCATAGAAGAATCTAGCAAGAAAATGGCCTATATTCAAATTACTGCAGTTATTGCAGCTAGTTTCATAAGTATCATTTTACTCTACTTCATCATCTCTTATTATCTATCCCCTTTACAAGCAATCCAAAAAGGTATCAATTCTTTCTTTGACTTT
>NZ_JAKMTG010000024.1:0-1343 GCF_025773055.1 Campylobacter sp. CNRCH_2013_0671h | reverse complement strand
AAAATTCTAAATAAGTTAAACCCTTAATGGGTTTAACTTTGATACTCTATTAAATCTACATTTTACATTCAAGTCCACTATTAGAAATACCAAACAAATATTAATTAATTAAAAATAAAAAAATTATTTTTTTAGGATAAAATACATCCTTTTTAAAAACACATAAAGGAGATACATTGTTTTCAAATTTAAAAATAGGGACCAAAATAGTTGGAGTTGTAATTTCCATAGTAATGCTAGGTATTATAATCTTAGCAAGTATTTTTTCCATACAAGCTTCAAATATCTTACACACTGAAGCAGATAAACTACTTCAAATTAATGCTTTTAGATATGCAAATATCGTCCGCGGAGCAACAGAAAGTGTTTATTCAACTTTACTAGGAGTAGAAGATACTATAAAAAATACTATTTCAAATGAAAATAGTATTGATGATACAGAAGTGCAAAATATTTTAGAAGGCGTGCTTGATTCAAATGAAAAAATTGCATATATGTATGTTCATTTTTTTAATACCCCAATCAATCAAAATACCAACCCAAAACTACTTACAAATCAGCATAAATTTTTAATGTTACTTCATGATACTTCTTTAAAAACAGAAGGCGGCGTGCAATTAGTTCAAGCATATGATGCATTTTTACAACAACAAAGTATTAATAATGCTATATCAACACAAAAAGAATCAATAGGAAAACCTCAAATTTTCAACATCAATGGTGAAGAAATTTTTGCATACAATATTGCAATTCCAATCTTTAAAAATGGAAATATTATAGGTGTAGTTGGAGCTTTAGGAAGTTTAACGCATTTTAGAGGAGAGCTAACAGATCCAAAAAGAAGTATTTTCAAAGATGATCAAAGATTATTACTTGGTGCTGAGGGTCTAATAGCAGTTAGTCCTGTTTCTAAATTTACAGGAAAAAGTATTTCAGAAGCAAATCCTCATCCTAGTGCAAAAACATTAATACAATTACAAAAAGATAAAATAAATACTGTTTTTGACTTTACTCGTGCAAGCGATGGAAAGAAAAATAGAGCAGCGATAGCTACTTTTGATCTTTGGGATAACTCACAAGATGCTTGGTCTATTGTGACTATGGCTCCAGTTGATTCTATACAAATGCCGATTACAAAACTTATAACAACCATAGCATTTATATCTCTTTTTGTTATTTTAGTAATTGTGATAATAGTATTTATATACATAAACAAAGCAGTAAGCTCAAGAATTGTTAATTTACAAAACAACCTATTGCACTTTTTTAAATTTATCAATCATGAAACCAAAGATACTATTTTAAGTAAAGATACTAAAAGCAATGATGAGTTAAGTATCATG
>NZ_JAKMTG010000023.1:0-1658 GCF_025773055.1 Campylobacter sp. CNRCH_2013_0671h | reverse complement strand
CCCTCAGTTTCCAAACATTAACTATCAAAGAGCATAATTACACTTGTAAAAGCAAACATTCATAGATAACTCCTTAGTTTTTAAAGATCTAGTTTCAAACTAGATCTTTAAAGATAATTCAATCTATAAATACAACCCTATAATATATTTTTATCGTTTTTATTTACTTTAAGAATTCTTATATAAAACTATGCTATAATACAAGCCATAGTTTTAATTTTAATAAGGAGAATTCTCATGAAACTAGTTAAACTTAGTTTAGTAGCAGCATTAGCTGCAGGTGCTTTTTCAGCAGCTAACGCTGTTTCACTTGAAGAAGCTATAAAAGATGTTGATGTATCAGGAATGTTCAGATATAGATTTGAATCTGATAGAAGAGATATTGGCAATACAATTGTAGATGGTTACAACAGCTCTAAAGAAAACAAGCATAAATTTAAATCTCAATTAAATTTCAAAGCAGCTTTAGATGATAACTTCAAAGCTTTTGTTCAATTCCAATATAGTACAAGTGAACTTGGTTTTAATAGCCCAAATGCTAAAGCTAAAGCTGAAACTGATACTGATAGTACTTTTGCAGTTCAACAAGCTTACTTAGAATATACTAATGAAGCTTACGCTACAAATGTAATCTTTGGTAAAATGGAAGTTGGTTCTATTTGGACTGATGATGCAGTAGGAACAGGAGCTAAAATTCTTAATAATTCTATCGAAGGTTTAACTTTTGCTGGTTATTGGTTTGATAGCTTCAATGTTACAAGCGATGGAGATTTTACAGATTTAGGTATTGCTGATACTTCTTTATATGGTGCTGCTGTATTAGGTGATTTTGATCCATTTGCTTTCCAAGTATGGGCTGCTTATTCAAACAATTGGGCATTTTTATATGCAGTAGATGCTAGCTATAAATTTGCATTCAACGATGCTAACTTCAAAATCCAAGCTCAATACTTAGGAAATAGCTTGGATAGTGATAAAGAAAAATTAGGTCTAGATAATAGCAATTTCTACGCTGCTCAATTACAAGGACAAATTTCTGCTTTTGATTTCCAAGCAGGTATCGTTGGTTATGGTGAAAAAGACAAAGCTAGCTTAGTAGTTTTAGAAGATAAAGGTAGAGTAATCGCTCCAGGTGAGCAAATTTTCTATTCTACTGGTAGTGATTTAAGAGGTAGTATAGGTGAAAACTTCTTCTATTTTGCAGGTTTAGGTTATACTTTTGCTGAAACTGTTAGAGTAGGATTTGACTATATCGGTGGTAAAACTGAATATGCAGCAGGTGCTGAAACAGATAAAAATGAATATATCGCAAGAGTATCTTATGCATATAGCCCAAAACTTACATTTAGTGGATTCTATTCTTACTTAACTGAAGATTTCAATAAAGCTGGTGTTCATGATAGCGATGATCAATTCATCAGACTTGAAGCTCTATACAAATTCTAATTATAAAAGCTAAGCCAAAAGGCTTAGCTTACTATATCTAAAATTATCTCTTCTTTTATTCCTTGTATCTTAATTTCTTTTATTTTTAAATCATTAGGTAGATTTTCAAGCAAAGCTTCTTTATTATATATATTTTTACTTGCTAATACTCTTAGTATTTTACCCCTATAAGCTTTAGCAAAATGACTTAAAGTTTTGGAATTTTTTAAAAA
>NZ_JAKMTG010000022.1:0-5288 GCF_025773055.1 Campylobacter sp. CNRCH_2013_0671h | reverse complement strand
CAAAGGAGTTTCATGAAACAAGGTGACTTTAGTGAAGTTGCAAAACATTATCACAATAGACCAGCATATTCAAGTATGCTTATAGAAAAGCTCATAAAATGTGTAAATGATCAAAATAAAAGCACATTAAAAGTTGTAGAAGTAGGAGCGGGTACGGGAAAGCTTACTAAAATGCTTGCTGATGAGTTTAACCTTTGTATAGATGCAGTCGAGCCAAATGATAATATGCGTGAAGAGGGTATTAAATTTACTCAAAATTCACAAAATATTACTTGGTATAAAGGCAGTGGAGAAGAAACTACCATGCCTAGTAATTATGCTGATTGGGTAATCATGGCCAGTTCTTTTCACTGGACAGATCCTAAAAAATCCTTACCTGAGTTTGCAAGAGTGCTTACAGGGGGGGGGTATTTCACTGCTATATGGAATCCACGCCATATAGCTAAAGGCTCTGTGTTTTATGAAATTGAAGAGGAAATTAAACATATTATACCAGAGCTTACTCGTGTAAGTAGTGGAACTCAAAATGTTAAAAATTGGGAAGAAATCTTAGTAAGTACTGGAGATTTCACAGACTGCTTTTTTATGGAGTGCGATTATAAAGAGCTTTGGAGTAAAGAGCGTTATCTTGGGGCTTGGCATTCTGTAAATGATATTCAAGCACAAGCTGGAAAAGCTAGATGGGAAGAAATTTTAAAAATGATAGAAAATAAAATTTCTTCTATGGATATGATTGAAATTCCTTATAAAATCCGTGCATGGACGGTGCATAAGGCATAGTAAAATCCTTTAGCTTTTTTAGCTTTGCTATTAAAGTTAAAGGAAAAAAATGGAAAAAATAGTAGAACAAGTTTGGGATTATACTAAGCATGCAAAATTTTACTCATATAGACCAAATTATGCACCACTTAGTATAGATATGCTAGTAGAGCTTGCTAAAAGAACTAGTCAAAGTTCAAAGATAAAAGTTGCAGATATTGGAGCAGGTACAGGGAATTTAAGTATTATGCTTTTAGAGAGAGCTTGTAAAGTGGTAGCGGTTGAGCCAAATGATGCAATGCGTGAAATTGGTATAGAAAGAACTCAAGGTCAAGATGTAGAATGGGTAAGAGCTACCGGTATTGACTCTACTTTAAAAGATGGAGAGTTTGATTGGGTGAGCTTTGGAAGTAGCTTTAATGTGATGGATAGATCAATGGCACTAAAAGAAAGTCATAGATTGCTCAAAAAAGGATGTTATTTTACTTGTATGTGGAATCATAGAGATTTAAATGATCCTATTCAAAAAATAGCAGAAGATATTATTGTTAGTTTTGTTCCAAATTATACAAGAGGCACAAGAAGAGAAGATCAACGCCCTATTATAGAAGCACATAAAGAGCTTTTTGATAATATTATTTATTTGGAAGAAGATTTTTACTTTCATCAAAGTGTAGATAATTATATCAATGCTTGGAAAAGTGTAAAAAATCCTTATTGGGATCTTGAGACTAAAGAAGGTAATGAGTTGTTTGAGAAAATCACTGATAAGTTAAAACAAGAATTACCAGGTGAATTTGATATCAAATATACAACAAGAGCTTGGAGTGCAAAAAAAATATAAAAGAGTGATATTATGGATAGATTAGTTTTTCAAACAAAAGCAAGAAATTTACAGAATTTAAAAAATATACTTAAAAATGCAAAAGTTTTAGATGTAGTTATCACTTCTTTAAAAGAAATCATTCAAGATAAAGAAGAAGTGCTTAAAAAAATTATCAATCTAAATGCGAAAAAACTAATCATCCGTAGTTCTTCTAATAGCGAAGATAGTTTAAAAAGTTCCAATGCTGGAGCTTTTCTAAGTTTGGCTAATGTAGATATTAATGATAAAAGCCAACTTTTTAATGCTTTAGAAAAAGTAGGTCATTCTATGCCTAGTGAGAATGATGAAATTTTAATCCAACCTATGCTTTTAGATATTAAAAAGTGCGGCGTTGCTTTTAGTGTAGATAAGGATAATTTTGCTCCATATTTTTGCATAGAATACGATGATAACGGCTCTAATAGTTCTATCACAGATGGAAGTGCTAAAAATGCTAAAACATATTTTCACTACCGTGAAAATGAAGATATAAAAGAACCATATATGCAAAAAGTTATTTTATTATTAAAAGAACTTGAAAGTTTATATGGTTGTAATTTTTTAGATGTAGAATTTGCTTTTAATGAGCAAGATGAACTTTTT
Source organism: Campylobacter sp. CNRCH_2013_0671h (assembly GCF_025773055.1). Classification (NCBI taxonomy): domain Bacteria; kingdom Pseudomonadati; phylum Campylobacterota; class Epsilonproteobacteria; order Campylobacterales; family Campylobacteraceae; genus Campylobacter; species Campylobacter sp. CNRCH_2013_0671h. The sequence continues at coordinate 3,061 of NZ_JAKMTG010000022.1, read as the reverse complement.
TGCTTGCAAGTTAGACCTTTAATAATGCAAGAAAAAATTAATCTTTTTAATAACCTGCCTAAAGAAGCTTTACATAGACTTTATAAAAGATTTGTATCTTTGCAAGAACCAAGATCTAGAGTGCTTGGAGATAAAGCCATTTTTGGTGTAATGCCTGATTGGAATCCAGCAGAAATTATAGGACTTAGACCAAAAAGATTAGCTTTTAGTCTTTATAAAGAAATCATTACAGATAATATTTGGGCTTATCAAAGAAATAATTATGGCTATAGAGATTTAAGATCGCACCCTTTAATCCATTCTTTTTTAGGTATTCCTTATGTAGATGTGAGACTTTCTTTTAATTCTTTTATACCAAAAACACTAGATGAGAGTATTGCTAAAAAGTTAGTTAATTATTATTTAAATAAATTATATGAAAATCATGAGTTACATGATAAAGTAGAATTTGATATAGTATTTTCTTGTTATGATTTTCATATGGCTGATAAATTAGAACGCTTATTAGATCATGGTTTTAATAAAAATGAAATTAAACGTATTGAATTTTCTTTATTAAATCTTACTAATTCTATTGTTAATATTAAAAATGGCTTGTGTTTAAAAGATATAGAAAAATCAAAACAAACGATTGTATATTATGAAAATATTATGCATTCAGATTTTTCACCATTAGATAAAATTTATTGGCTTTTAGAAGAGTGTAAAAGATATGGAACATTACCATTTGCTGGTGTTGCAAGGGCTGCGTTTGTGGCTATGACTATGCTTAATTCTTTGGTGGAAATTGGATTTTTTAGTAAAGAAGAAAAAAATAAATTTTTAAATTCTCTCCACACCGTTAGTAAAACTTTGAGTAATGAGTTAACAACTTTAAATGAAAATAATAAACAAGATTTTCTAAAACAATTTGGCCATTTAAGAGCTGGAACTTATAATATTTTATCTCCAAGGTATGATGAGGATTTTGATGGGTATTTTGATCTCAAGCAAAAAGGTGAAATCCAAAAAGAAAAAGAATTTGAAATTAGTGATGTGAAGTTACAAAAACTTGATCAAATTCTAAAAGAACATGGGATTGAAGTTAATGCAAAAGAATTTTTTAGCTTTTTAAAAATAGCTATAGAAGGACGCGAATTTGTTAAATTTGAATTTAGCAAGCTCTTATCTAAAGCTATATCACTGATAGAGGATCTTGGAAATTATTATGGAATATCTAAAGAAGATATGGCCCATTTGGATATTAAGAGTATTTTAAATTTGTATTCTAGTGTGTATTCTAAAAATCCAAAAGATAAATTTTTGAGTGAAATTAATGAAAACAAACAAGAATATCAATTAAGTTTAGCTATAAAACTTCCGGCTTTACTAACTGATGCACATCAAATATTTGGGTTTTTTACTAGCTATATTCATCCAAATTTTATCACGCAAAAAAGTATTAGTGCTAATATTGCTTTAGAAAATGAACAAGATTTAAAAGGCAAGATAGTGTTAATCTATGCAGCTGATCCTGGATATGATTATTTATTTACTAAAGATATTGCAGGTTTTATCACTTGCTATGGTGGTGCAAATTCACATATGGCTATTAGAGCTTCTGAACTTGCTATGCCTGCTGTTATTGGTGTAGGTGAAGAGAATTTTAAAAAATATCTTCAAGCAAAAAAAATTAAAATTGATTGTCAAAGTGAGCAGATATTTTGTCTATGAAATTTATAGCTATTAGTCAAAGAATTTTAGAAAATCAAGATTATTATGAATTAAGAGAGTGTTTGGCGCTTGATTGGGGAAGTTTTTTTAAAAAAGAATTAAGTGAGTTTTTACCTCTTCCATTGAGTTATGAAATTGATTTTAAAAATTATATCTCTAGTGTTAGTGCTGTGATTTTAAGTGGAGGTAATGATTTAAGCTCTTGTAAATTTTCTTTTATTAATCAAAAAAGAGATGAGTATGAAAAAAATATTATAAAACATTGTATGCAAAATAACATTCCATTACTTGGGGTTTGCAAAGGAGCACAGATGATCGCTTCTTATTTTAATTCTACTATTTGTCCTTGTAAAGATCATGTTGGAAATCATGAAGTGTATTTAAAAGATCAAATAATTAATGTTAATTCATATCATAATTTTGCTATTAAAACATTAGGTAATGAGCTTGAGGCGTTAGCAAATGCAAAAGATGAAACAATAGAAGCTTTTAAGCATAAAAAATTTAGTATTTATGGTCTAATGTGGCATATTGAAAGAGAAAATGGTATGAGCGAAAAAAGTATTTTTAATGCGTGGTTAAAGGATATAAAATGAGAGCTATAATTTTAGCAGCAGGGTTTGGTTCAAGGTTAATGCCTTTAACAAAGAACAATCCAAAATGTATGGTTGAATATAAAAATAAAAAAATCATAGACTATGAAATTCAAGCTTTAAAAGAAAATAATATTCATGAGATATGTGTAGTTGGTGGATATTTATTTGATGTTTTAAAGGATTATGTAGGTAAAAATCATAATTTGGAGTTGTTTTATAAAAATGAAAACTATGATAAAACTAATATGGTTCAGACTTTATTTTGTGCTAGAGATTTTTTGCAAAAGTGTATTGAGGATGAGCAAGATTTGATTGTTTCTTACGCTGATATAGTTTATTTTAAAGATAGTATAGAAAAACTCAAACAATCAAAAGATGATTTTGCTGTTATTGTGGATAAAGCTTGGAAAGAACTATGGTTAAAAAGGTTTGAAAATCCACTTGATGATGCTGAAACTTTAAAATTACATGATGATTTTATAGTAGAGCTTGGCAAAAAAGCAAAAAGTTATGATGAAATTCAAGGGCAATATATAGGCTTATTTAAATTTTCTCATCATTTTTTAAAAGAAGTTTTAAAAACTTATGATGAGCTTGATAGAACTTTACTTTATGATGAAAAAGATTTTAAAAATATGTATATGACAAGTTTTTTACAAATTTTAATAAATAAATACAAAAATGCAAAAGCTATAAAAATCAATGGAAATTGGTGCGAGATAGATTTTATGAGCGATTTAAGAGTGGAGATT
>NZ_JAKMTG010000021.1:0-5956 GCF_025773055.1 Campylobacter sp. CNRCH_2013_0671h | reverse complement strand
TCTATCCCAATTTTAATAAAACTTTAAGCTTTTACTGCTATAATTTCATTTCCTTTTCAAATAAAAGGGATTTAAAAAACTTAAGATTTTTATCTTAATTTTTTATATTTGTTCTTTAAATTATTAATATTGTTAATCAAATCTTATAGTCAATCTTTGAAATCTAAATAAGTGATCGATTGAGCCAGAGATTTACCTTGAATAATGTAAATCTATCAATTAATAATTAAAGATTATTTTATTAATCTTTAAAATACTTTTTCTTTGAAGAAAAAGATTAAACTATCTATATTTTTTATGGAGAGTTTGATCCTGGCTCAGAGTGAACGCTGGCGGCGTGCCTAATACATGCAAGTCGAACGATGAAGCTTTTAGCTTGCTAGAAGTGGATTAGTGGCGCACGGGTGAGTAAGGTATAGTTAATCTGCCCTACACAAGAGGACAACAGTTGGAAACGACTGCTAATACTCTATACTCCTGCTTAACATAAGTTGAGTAGGGAAAGTTTTTCGGTGTAGGATGAGACTATATAGTATCAGCTAGTTGGTGAGGTAATGGCTCACCAAGGCTATGACGCTTAACTGGTCTGAGAGGATGATCAGTCACACTGGAACTGAGACACGGTCCAGACTCCTACGGGAGGCAGCAGTAGGGAATATTGCGCAATGGGGGAAACCCTGACGCAGCAACGCCGCGTGGAGGATGACACTTTTCGGAGCGTAAACTCCTTTTCTTAGGGAAGAATTCTGACGGTACCTAAGGAATAAGCACCGGCTAACTCCGTGCCAGCAGCCGCGGTAATACGGAGGGTGCAAGCGTTACTCGGAATCACTGGGCGTAAAGGGCGCGTAGGCGGATTATCAAGTCTCTTGTGAAATCCAACGGCTTAACCGTTGAACTGCTTGGGAAACTGGTAGTCTAGAGTGAGGGAGAGGCAGATGGAATTGGTGGTGTAGGGGTAAAATCCGTAGATATCACCAAGAATACCCATTGCGAAGGCGATCTGCTGGAACTTAACTGACGCTAAGGCGCGAAAGCGTGGGGAGCAAACAGGATTAGATACCCTGGTAGTCCACGCCCTAAACGATGTACACTAGTTGTTGGGGTGCTAGTCATCTCAGTAATGCAGCTAACGCATTAAGTGTACCGCCTGGGGAGTACGGTCGCAAGATTAAAACTCAAAGGAATAGACGGGGACCCGCACAAGCGGTGGAGCATGTGGTTTAATTCGAAGATACGCGAAGAACCTTACCTGGGCTTGATATCCTAAGAACCTCTTAGAGATAAGAGGGTGCTAGCTTGCTAGAACTTAGAGACAGGTGCTGCACGGCTGTCGTCAGCTCGTGTCGTGAGATGTTGGGTTAAGTCCCGCAACGAGCGCAACCCACGTATTTAGTTGCTAACGGTTTGGCCGAGCACTCTAAATAGACTGCCTTCGTAAGGAGGAGGAAGGTGTGGACGACGTCAAGTCATCATGGCCCTTATGCCCAGGGCGACACACGTGCTACAATGGCATATACAATGAGACGCAATACCGCGAGGTGGAGCAAATCTATAAAATATGTCCCAGTTCGGATTGTTCTCTGCAACTCGAGAGCATGAAGCCGGAATCGCTAGTAATCGTAGATCAGCCATGCTACGGTGAATACGTTCCCGGGTCTTGTACTCACCGCCCGTCACACCATGGGAGTTGATTTCACTCGAAGCCGGAATACTAAACTAGTTACCGTCCACAGTGGAATCAGCGACTGGGGTGAAGTCGTAACAAGGTAACCGTAGGAGAACCTGCGGTTGGATCACCTCCTTTCTAGAGTACAAACTGATAAGTCTCACAACTATCAGTTCATATATAGACTCAATCATCCTTGTTTAGATTTCAAAGATTGATGAAAAGCTAATTTTGGGGAATTAGCTCAGCTGGGAGAGCGCCTGCTTTGCACGCAGGAGGTCAGCGGTTCGATCCCGCTATTCTCCACCATTTATTAAGGGCCTATAGCTCAGCTGGTTAGAGTGCACCCCTGATAAGGGTGAGGTCACAAGTTCAAGTCTTGTTAGGCCCACCATAAAAAAAGATTTGTTTATCAATCATATAATAAAGTTTTAAAACTTAAAGCAAGTATATAGCTAATAATAAAGCAATAAGTAAAGTAAAATACTTTATTACTTATGTTTTTAAATTATTTAAACTCTTTATATATACTTCCTTTAGGTTTTAAGACCTAAGCTAAATAAATAATAGAATATTTTATATATTAGATTAGTTATTTAATGTTATTTGAATTATCATTGTTAAGAGTCACAAGCAAGTTTTAATAAAAACAATTTTACAGGACTTGTTAAAGGATAAAACCTAACTATCTTTTCTTTAGCTTTTAGTTAAAGACAAGTTTTAAACTCACAACTTAGTTAGACTAATATTTTTAGTTTTATTAAGTGTTTAAATGCTTTCCGTCTTAAGATAGTAAAGTCTTATCATAAAAACTTTAACAAGGAAGTGATGCGTTTTAGAATAAATTAAAAGGTAAGCTATTAAGAGCGAATGGTGGATGCCTTGGCTGGTAAAGGCGATGAAGGACGTACTAGACTGCGATAAGCTACGGGGAGCTGTCAAGAAGCTTTGATCCGTAGATTTCCGAATGGGGCAACCCAGTATATAGAGATATATACTACCATAATGGAGCGAACGTAGGGAATTGAAACATCTTAGTACCTACAGGAAAAGAAATCAATAGAGATTGCGTCAGTAGCGGCGAGCGAAAGCGCAAGAGGGCAAACCCAGTGCTTGCACTGGGGGTTGTAGGACTGCAATATGCAATAGGTAAGGTTAGTAGAACACTCTGGAAAGTGTAGCCATAGAGGGTGATAGTCCCGTATACGAAAACCAAACCTTAGCTAGCAGTATCCTGAGTAGGGCGGGACACGAGGAATCCTGTCTGAAGCTGGGTCGACCACGATCCAACCCTAAATACTACTACCAGACCGATAGTGCACAAGTACCGTGAGGGAAAGGTGAAAAGAACTGAGGTGATCAGAGTGAAATAGAACCTGAAACCATTTGCTTACAATCATTCAGAGCACTATGTAGCAATACAGTGTGATGGACTGCCTTTTGCATAATGAGCCTGCGAGTTGTGGTGTCTGGCAAGGTTAAGCACACGCGAAGCCGTAGCGAAAGCGAGTCTGAATAGGGCGCTTAAGTCAGATGCTGCAGACCCGAAACGAAGTGATCTATCCATGAGCAAGTTGAAGCTAGTGTAAGAACTAGTGGAGGACTGAACCGATAGGCGTTGAAAAGCCCCCGGATGACTTGTGGATAGGGGTGAAAGGCCAATCAAACTTCGTGATAGCTGGTTCTCTCCGAAATATATTTAGGTATAGCGTTGTGTCGTAGTATAAGGGGGTAGAGCACTGAATGGGCTAGGGCATACACCAATGTACCAAACCCTATCAAACTCCGAATACCTTATATGTAATCACAGCAGTCAGGCGGCGAGTGATAAAATCCGTCGTCAAGAGGGAAACAACCCAGACTACCAGCTAAGGTCCCTAAATCTTACTTAAGTGGAAAACGATGTGAAGTTACTTAAACAACCAGGAGGTTGGCTTAGAAGCAGCCATCCTTTAAAGAAAGCGTAATAGCTCACTGGTCTAGTGATTTTGCGCGGAAAATATAACGGGGCTAAAGTAAGTACCGAAGCTGTAGACTTGATTTTATCAAGTGGTAGGAGAGCGTTCTATTTGCGCCGAAGGTATACCGGTAAGGAGTGCTGGAGCGAATAGAAGTGAGCATGCAGGCATGAGTAGCGATAATTAATGTGAGAATCATTAACGCCGTAAACCCAAGGTTTCCTACGCGATGCTCGTCATCGTAGGGTTAGTCGGGTCCTAAGTCGAGTCCGAAAGGGGTAGACGATGGCAAATTGGTTAATATTCCAATACCAACATTAGTGTGCGATGGAAGGACGCTTAGGGCTAAGCAAGCTAGCGGATGGAAGTGCTAGTCTAAGGTCGTAGGAGGTTATATAGGCAAATCCGTATAACAATACTCCGAGAACTGAAAGGCTCTTCAAAGTCTTCGGACAGCGAGGAGAATTGCTGATGCCGTCGAGCCAAGAAAAGTTTCTAAGTTTAGCTAATGTTGCCCGTACCGTAAACCGACACAGGTGGGTGGGATGAGTATTCTAAGGCGCGTGGAAGAACTCTCTTTAAGGAACTCTGCAAAATAGCACCGTATCTTCGGTATAAGGTGTGGTTCGCTTCGTATTAGGATTTACTCCGAAAGCGAAGAAACTTACAACAAAGAGTCCCTCCCGACTGTTTACCAAAAACACAGCACTCTGCTAACTCGTAAGAGGATGTATAGGGTGTGACGCCTGCCCGGTGCTCGAAGGTTAATTGATGGGGTTAGCATTAGCGAAGCTCTTGATCGAAGCCCGAGTAAACGGCGGCCGTAACTATAACGGTCCTAAGGTAGCGAAATTCCTTGTCGGTTAAATACCGACCTGCATGAATGGCGTAACGAGATGGGAGCTGTCTCAAAGAGGGATCCAGTGAAATTGTAGTGGAGGTGAAAATTCCTCCTACCCGCGGCAAGACGGAAAGACCCCGTGGACCTTTACTACAGCTTGACACTGCTATTTGGATAAGAATGTGCAGGATAGGTGGGAGGCTTTGAGTATATGACGCCAGTTGTATATGAGCCGTTGTTGAGATACCACTCTTTCTTATTTGGGTAGCTAACTAGCTTGAGTTATCCTCAAGTGGGACAATGTCTGGTGGGTAGTTTGACTGGGGCGGTCGCCTCCCAAATAATAACGGAGGCTTACAAAGGTTGGCTCAGAACGGTTGGAAATCGTTCGTAGAGTATAAAGGTATAAGCCAGCTTAACTGCAAGACATACAAGTCAAGCAGAGACGAAAGTCGGTCTTAGTGATCCGGTGGTTCTGTGTGGAAGGGCCATCGCTCAAAGGATAAAAGGTACCCCGGGGATAACAGGCTGATCTCCCCCAAGAGCTCACATCGACGGGGAGGTTTGGCACCTCGATGTCGGCTCATCGCATCCTGGGGCTGGAGCAGGTCCCAAGGGTATGGCTGTTCGCCATTTAAAGCGGTACGCGAGCTGGGTTCAGAACGTCGTGAGACAGTTCGGTCCCTATCTGCCGTGGGCGTAAGAAGATTGAAGAGATTTGACCCTAGTACGAGAGGACCGGGTTGAACAAACCACTGGTGTAGCTGTTGTTCTGCCAAGAGCATCGCAGCGTAGCTAAGTTTGGAACGGATAAACGCTGAAAGCATCTAAGCGTGAAGCCAACTCTAAGATGAATCTTCTCTAAGCTCTCTAGAAGACTACTAGTTTGATAGGCTGGGTGTGTAATGGATGAAAGTCCTTTAGCTGACCAGTACTAATAGAGCGTTTGGCTTATCTTATTTAAGCATCACTTCCTTGTTAAGGTTTTTGATAAAGCTTTGGGTGTTTTTATATGAAATATTTATATAAAAATTACATTCTTAAGTTTATAAAATCTTATAAGTAAAGTTTATATTAGAACTTGCTCTTAACATTGTTTTTTAAGTATTCTAAAATAAAACAATAAAGTATTTAGTTCAATAAAACATCTAAACTTAAGAATAAGATGAAAGTTAAAATAAAAATAATTTTTATATCTAAATCTTATTGATTGTTTTTATTATGCTATATTAAATAGAATATTTAAATAACAATGTCCGTGATTATACAGATGTGGAGACGCCTTGCTCCATCCCGAACCAAGAAGCTAAGCACATCGTGGGTGATGATACTACGCCTTACTGGCAGGGGGAAAGTAGCTCATTGCGGACTTGTTAATTCTTATTATTCTTACTTTATATACAATCCTATATTTATTTTTATTGCTAGTTATTTTAGTTATTTTAGTTATTTTAGTTATTTTAGTTATTTTAGTTATTTTAGTTATTT
>NZ_JAKMTG010000020.1:0-7924 GCF_025773055.1 Campylobacter sp. CNRCH_2013_0671h | reverse complement strand
TAAGAATTACTTTTATTATTTAATGCGGTTTTATCTAACCATTTTTTAAATATATTAATATCTAATGATTTTGGTGCAAACCATTGTTTTTGTTTGTTATCCCACATTGCACCAAGTTTTTTAGCTTCACGAATATCTTGATATGGAACAAACAAAAACATTCTTTTTTTTGGCAAGATATTCCCCTATTTATTTTAATTTAATGTTAGATTGACTATAATTTCAAGGAAATTCAAGGGACTCCTTGTGTCCCATCCTTATTTTATTCTTAACAATATTTCAAAATTTCTTTATCAAAAGTTTTAATTATATCACTTAAGAATAAATCTATTTTTTGTGGATTTAATCCTATGCTAGTGTCTTTAAATTTTGTCGTTAATCTTGGATAATATTTTCCATTTTTTTCCATTGTTTTTAATATATTTTCCCAATGATAGCTTCTATTTCTTAGATTTTGTAATAAACTAAGAATTATATCTACCTTATGCATATTTCTAAAGTTTCGTTTCTTTTCATCTTTTAAAAAGAAATTTTTATTACTGCTGTCATAATCTCTAAAATCAATATTTTTTACATCCATTATAGAATTTTGTAATTTATTTTTTTTAATGAGATAGATAATAGTTCCTAAGCTCATACAAGAAAGATATTGATGATGGGATAAAATCTTATTTTTTTCTCTATTTTCAATTTCAATCTTAGCTTTTTTAATATTTTCATCATTAGAGTTTTTTATCCAATCATTATCTTGTTCTGATAATTTACTATCAAGTTTATTTCTAAGAATAATTTCTAATGTTGCAATTTTTGGAGTGATTTTTCCTACAAGTTTAAGGTTATCATAATGCTTTACAATATCATCATTATAGGAAGATAATCTTATCTGCGATAGCAACTCATGAAATTTTATCTTATTTAATGATTTTTTTTGAATATATATTATTTTATATAGATAAAATAATATATATTCTATTAAGTTTTTATTTTTTTTCATATTATCCTCTAATTTCTGAATGTTTTAAATATCTTAACATAACACGAGATAGATGAAATATTATTATATGTTTGTATCACCATATCTTTTTATAGGTATTTTTAAATTTGGAAAATTTTTATCCATAGTATAAATTGCTGTGCAATTTTCTTTTTCTGCACAAAAATACTGCAAATAATCTTCAAAATCACCTTTATTTTGCAAGTAAAAATCACAAGCCATATTAATAACGCTTGATCCAAATGAAACTATATCAAAATATGGATTTGTTATTGTGTTTTTAAAAAAAGACATAAGGGCTGGTAATTTATCTTTATCTATTAAATAAGCGATAGTTGAAATCATATCTTCTGAAAACACTATTTTTATTTCATTAGATATTAAAAAATATATTAATTGTTTAGCTTGTTCATTATTTATTCTTGCTTCGTCAAAAAAATCAATAAAAATATTTGTATCAAGAAATACTTTTTTCATATATTACCCTTTTTTAAGTCATTTTCTAAAAATTCTTTTTTCATTTCTTTGGCTGTTTTACTTGGATGAAAAGCTCCATTAAACATACCTGCAAATTCATTAATAAAAGCCATTGCCTTTTGCTCATTTTTGCTTCCATTGAATAATGTAGGTTCTTCATTATCATTTGAAGTTAAGCTAGGAATGTTACTATTAACATCAATTATCTTCTCTTGTTTTAATGAAGGATAATTTATTTGCTCATCATCTTTTTTAGAAATAATCACTTGATTTTCTACAACATTCTTATCTGAAGCTATTTGCTTAACTTCTTCAATAACATAATGATCTGGATTTCTCTTAATTTGCTCAAGACCTTCATATTCACTTTCAACTGATACTTCTTGCTTAAATTCTAAATTGTCAAAATCAAAAGTTTTAACGACAGTTTGTCTTAATTTTTTTAGATCTTTAAAAGAACCCTTGCCTATGATTTGAGGATTCATAATATATGAATTTGAACCAATAATATCATATTCTTTTCTCTGCTCTTCTGTTACTTTAAAAATAACTTGTTTATCTTCAAGTTCTTTTATCGCACGATAAACACTTGATTTTCCTAAAATCTTCCTACTTTCAAAATAATGAACGAACTCACTATTATATTGAAAAACATTTTGATAATTTAAATTTTTAATCATCATCAACACAACTCTTAAAGCAGGATTTGAAAGATTATCAGTAAGAAAGCTAATGTTTTCTACAAATAACTTAATAAAATCATCTTTGGTTTTTTCTCTTTGTAAAAAAGAACTTATTACTGTGGTAACTTCTCCTGTTACAGCATCAACTTTCTCTTGAACATTACTATATAATTTTTTAGTTTCTTTGTTTTCTAAATTAACTATCTTTGCCATATATTACCTTTTCCCAAAAATTAAAAAACATTATAGCATTATTTTCCCAAAAAATGATAAATTCCCAAATAAAAAAACAAATTGTATCCCATACAATGAATTTTATTGATTATTTTGGGAAAAATTACTTTTTTAGTTTTTTCCCACCACGAGCAGTTTTTGTCCCACGGGTGGGAAAATTTGTCCCACGGGTGGGAAAATCAAAAACCTTAATAAATAGCTATTTTATAGGCGTTTGAGAGCATTTTTTATAAGTCTTTTTCTTCTTTATCTGTTCTTAAATTCAAAAAACCGCAAATTTCGCTAACGCTCATTTGCCAATAATGTAAATCAAAAGTAATAATATTACTTTTGAACTTTTATAATAACAAAATCCAAAATAAAAAATTAATAATTTTTCTTTAAATTAAGGCTTTCTAAATAAAGTCTTCCAGCTTTTTTTATATTAGTTAAAGTTTCTTTATAGGTATTTCCTTGTGTAATATAATTTTCAAACACATACAAAATGTCCATCTAGACTTTTTCAATAATAATATTTAGTGATACTTAATTTCCTCACTGTTTCAAAAAAGAAGTTTTAATTTAATTATTTATGTTAGAATATATAAAAAATTATATAAGAAGTTTTAAATGAAAGAATTAGAAGGTGAAAATTCTTTAGATATTAATAATGATGAAAATTATAAACAAATTTATCCTCTTGAAAAGATAAGAATAGAAAAAGGGCGTATGAGTCTTTTTGAGATAAAAAGAAGGCAAGAAAGAGGTGATATTCAAATAAGTCCGGAATTTCAAAGAGAAGATGTTTGGAATTATAAACAAAAATCAGAGCTTATAGAATCAGTGCTTATGGGTATTCCTATCCCTGTATTTTATTTTTTTGAATCTAAAGATACTAAAATTCAAGTAGTAGATGGTAGACAAAGAATTACAACATTTATTGATTTTATGAATGATGAATTTGATTTAAAACAAGTAAAAATTATTACAGATATTATTGGCAAAAAATTTTCCGATTTAAATGTTGTCCAGCAAAGAAAGATTGAAGATTATCAGGTTGATACCTATACAATTCAACCACCAACTCCAGAGCAAGTAAAATTCAATATTTTTGATAGAGTTAATCGAGGTGGGACTAGATTAAATAACCAAGAAATGAGAAATGCTCTTTATCAAGGAAATTCCACTAAGCTTATTGATGAACTAAGTAAAGAAGAGTGCTTTAAAAAAGCAACTGCTTATTCTATCAAATCAAATCATATGAAAGATAGATATATAATTTTAAGATTTATTGGATTTTATATTTATTATTCTAAAATAACCAATAATATTGAATATAAAGGAAATATTGATGATTTTTTGTCTGAAATTATGTTGTTTTTAAATAATACCATAGATATATATTTAATTAGTGAACTAAAATTTATGTTTAAAAATACAATGAATTTTACATATGATAATTATGGACAAGATATTTTTAGATTTAATAATCTTAATGGAATAAATAAAAGACCGATAAATATGGCTTTATTTGAAAGTTTAAGTTATTTATTTACTCTATGTATGCAACAAGGTAAAAAACCTCCAAAAGAAGCTATAGATAATTTAAAATTAGAATTTGATAAATCAGGGAAATTTGTTAGCGGGATTGATAGTGTAACTAGTGTAGATTATAGATTTAATAAGGTAGATAAATTTTTAAAGGACTGGAATGATTACAAATCTTAAAATGAAAAACTTTAAAAGTATTAGTGATTACAATTTTGAATTTAAACCATTGACAATTTTAGCTGGGACCAATTCTTCTGGTAAATCAAGTATTATCCAAGCACTTTTATTTTGTTCTTATTATGCTAATAAAGATATATATTTAGAGGATTATTTGCGTAATTTTGGAGAAGGGAAAGATCTTTTATGTTTAGAATCAAATGAAAATCAGATTAAAATTACTTCTAATGTAAATAATGGAGAAATATTTTCTTTGGTTTTTGAAGATAATCAATGGGTGAAATCAAATAATAATTTTTTTGTTTTTGAAGAAAAATTATTTCATCTTTGTTCAAATAGAATTGGACAAGAAAATTTTGGGAAAAAACATTATACTTTAAGAAGTGGGAATAATGGAGAATATTTATTTGGATTTTATGAAGAAAATAAAAATAATGCTTTAAAAAATGATAGACTTATATGCGATCAAGAATCAGATTCACTATCAATGCAAATCAGATTTTGGATAAATAAAATTTTGGAATTAAAGCTTGAGCCAATAACTCAAAAAATTGATAGCAGTGGTGTAAAAATATTGTATAAAAATTATGATTTAGGTATGGAATTTTCTCCATTTAATTTAGGTTCAGGTGTTAGCTATCTTACTAAAATATTAATTTTAGGATTATCTTTAGAAAAAGGCAATATCTTAATTATAGAAAATCCTGAAGTTCATTTGCATCCAAAAGCGATTTCAAAATTAACTGATTTTTTTGTTTTTTTAATAAAAGCTGGAATTCAATTAATAATAGAAACCCATTCTGAACATATACTTAATGGAATTCGATGGAATGTTTTTAAAGAAGAAATATCACAACAAGATGTTCAAATTTATTATAGAAATAATATAAATAACAATTTCCAATCTATTGGGATTAATAAACAAGGCAAATATATTAATAGTAATGGCGAGATTATTGATTTCCCTGAGGGATTTTTTGATAGCGATTTAGATCATCTTTTGGAAATGATGTAATGAAATTTACAATGGTATTAGAAGATAGTTTAGCAGAAGAATTGTGTAATTTTAAAAATAAAAAAGAATGTAATATCAAAATTATTGAAAGAATTTTATATTATTATAAACAATATGTTTTATTACGAAAAGAATATATGAGAAGATATTATGATAGTGAAACTTTAAAATCTATTCTCGGACAAAAGACTAGTTTAGAATATAGCGATGATTTAGAATGTCTTTCTAAGAATACTATATATAAAATTATTTTATCTGAGAAACAATATGATTTTCCTTATGTAAATATTTTTGAAGATAAAATAGAAAATAATTTTACAGCTAGTTTTATAAAAAATGAAGATAGAAAAAAAGCTAAAGAACATTTAAAAGCCTTATTTTTAAATGCAAATCATTTGTTTGTTTATGATAAATTTATAAATAACAATCAGATGGAATTTATAAAATTTGCTGAAGAATGCTTTCCGAGAAAAAAATTAAACATTTTTTATCCTATTGAAAATGGAATGAAATTTCCGAATAATTTATGTACTGACTTGAAAAATATATATAAAGAATGGAAGATTGCAGAGAATGGAGATTGTGTAATTAACAGAAAATATAATTATTTGCACGATAGATATATAATTGTAGATAAGAAAATTCAAATTATTTTAACTAGTGGTATTGATAATTTAATGGATATTAAAAAAGATTTTACATACATAATAAGAGAATTACAAAATATATAATTAATGTATATTGTCAGTCACTAAAATAACTATTATATATTAGTAATTTTAATATATAATAGTATTTACTTTTAAGCAACCTTTACATTTGTACCTATTTTCCTAATAGCATCAATAATTTGCTGTAAGTTTTTACCTAGATTGCCAATAATGTAAATCAAAAGTAATAATATTACTTTTGAACTTTTATAATAATAAAATCCAAAACAATAAAATATTCATAAAAGAAATTTTTTAAACTAAAATAGCTATAATTAAATAAAATAATCTCAAATCAAAAAATTAAATTTTTTATTTATTTTTATATCTAATTAATATTTTTTAGATATAATTTCAATATCATTAAAATATAACGGACATATTTAAAAAATATATCAAGGATATGAAATGAAAAAAGTAGTTTTAGGGTTAGCTTCTCTTAGTCTTATTGTTTTTTTAGGTGCTTGTTCATCAGAGCCTAAGTCTATGGAATATTTTAAAGACTCCAAAAATGAAAAAGAATTAAAAGATACTTTAAAATATTGTAAAGATAATAGAGACTCTATACTAAAAGATAAAACTTCAAAAGAATATATAGAATGTGAAAATGCTTTTAAAGCAGATATAGGTAAATCAATGGGGAAAGAGCCTTTGAGTGATGTGGAGCTTGCAAAACAAGCTGAAGAAAAAGCAAAAGCTAGTGGCTTATTTGACTAAATAGGAGTGAAAGTGTCTAAAGAGAAGAATGAGAAATTAGAGGAATTACAAGAAGAAATTAACAAAGTTAGAAAGCTTTATGAACAACTTAAGAGCGATTATTCTATAAATAAAGCATTTATTGATAGTAATAGTGATGATTCTTTGAAATCACTTATTAATAATGAAATTAATAGTTATCAAGAAGTAGAAAGAGAGATACAAGAAAGAATAAATAAATTAAGTGAAGCTTATAATTATTTGTTGAATAATGATCAGAGTGGTAAAAGTAGACTAACACGAATTCAAGAAGTTACATCTGATAATATAATAAATGATATTAATCAAAAAATAAATAATATTAATAATTCGTATGCAGAAATATTTTTAAGTGATAAGGGAAATATACCCAGTGATTTATTGAACAAATATGAACAAATTAATGTTATTTATAATGATTTAATAATTATAAAAAATAATGAAAACTTAAATAAGGTAGAGGAATTAAATAAAAAAATAGATGATTTTTTGAGCAAATATTCTGAAATAATAGGTAATGAAGAAAATTCAAAATATAAGACCTTTATTTCAAATTATACTGATTTTGAAAAGAAAAAAAGAGAATTAGATGATTTTTATAAAATTGTATTTGGTTCAGATGATGGCAATATTCAATCTTTAAAGAAAGAATTAGAAGAGAGAAAAGAGCAATTAAAAAAAGTAGAAGAGGAAGCAAAAAAAGTTATAGATTTATCTAGTGATGCAGGACTTGCAGCTGGATTTTTTAAACAAGTAGAACAAGCTAATGATAATAAAAAGAAAAATTTATATTTTTTTGCTGGAGCAATATTATGTATGGCAATATTTAATTTTCTCACTATTGATTGGCAAAATTTAAATAATATTGATTTGGTTTCAGCTATTGTTAGATTAATGATTAATACCCCTTTTATATGGGCTGCTACTGTTGCAAATATTAATTTAAATAAATATATCAAACTTGAACAAGAATATGCACATAAAGAATCTTTAGCAAAATCATTTGAAAGATATAAAGATCAGATCAAAGATTTGTCAGCAAATTATGAAACAGATGAGAAGCAAGTTGAGTTAATGATAAAATTACTAGATACAAATATTGAGGCTTTTAAGAAAAATCCTTCTGATAATATTGAAAAAATTCGTCCAAATAATATTTTAATGGATATGCTAAGAAAAAATAAAAATGATGAGTAATATAAAATATCCACCCAATATCAATAATATATGATATAAATATTAACTAGAGATTTTAATCCCTAGTTAATTCTTTATCAGAATTTTCTTTTTTTAGGCATATTACTTTATCCCTAAACATCTGCATTTTAATTTCTTTTGTTACAAATTCTAACCCTTTTGCAAGCATTAA
>NZ_JAKMTG010000002.1:0-224238 GCF_025773055.1 Campylobacter sp. CNRCH_2013_0671h | reverse complement strand
ACTTTTATTAGTTAATTGAAGCAAAGATATAACATCTTTTATAACTTGTAAAATATCATTTGCTACTTCACCATAGCCCCAAGTAAAGATAATATGATTATCATCTATATTTGTAGCACCAAATAATAAAGAAGGTGCAAAAATTAAAGCACTAAGGAATAAAATGTAAAATCTTTTCATCAATTGTATTAAAGAAGTTAAAGAGTTTGTTTGGTATAATTATATTAAGGGTGGAATGCCAAAGGGTGCCACCTTTGACATTCAATTTACCGCCCAGAAGGGAGGTGAGTTAAATGCTCAACATTGTTCTAATAATTATACTCTTAATGCTTTGCTATGTCAAGGCTTATTGAGTATCCCCTGCTTTTGCAGGGTTTAGAACAATCCCTTTGGCTTTTACCAAACAAACTTTTAACTAAACTCTATCTCCTTTCTATAATTTTATTTTCTTTTTAATTAGTAGGTTTTCTTGTTAAATTCTCAAGATTGCTTTCAATCTTTTCTTGTATTTTTATAAAATCAGCTTGTATTTTATCTACATCAATATTTCCAACAATATCAGCAATAAATTCACTTAAATCTATTTCACTAAAATCTAACTTTTGAAATTCTTCTGGAGTAAATCCTCTACAATCAGGACTTTTTGGAGAACCCCAACCTCTTTTAATTTGTGGACGTCCTTGTTCATTAAATATTCTTGCTAATTTTGAATTAAAACAACAATGTGTTTTTTTATGCTGAATACAAGCTATGAATTTAATTTTTTTAGAGCAATATTCACCAACTTCTACAAATCTATTTTGCTTATTGAGTTTTGCTAGCTTTTTTTCATCTTCTTTACAAGGTACAAGCCCTATAAATACTTTATCTTTATCACAGCAACCACCACCAGTTAAGCCAAAAAATTTGTCTTTAGAGCGACATCTATTATCTTTTTTATTAAAGATAAAAATTTGTCCTCCACAAGAACCATCATATTCCCAACCATTATTATTTTCATCATTAATACCAACTTGAGCATCATCATCTTCAATATCGCTAGCACCTTCTATGCAAGGAAACGGAGAACATTGATACTTATTATCTGTTAAAACACATTCTCTTTCTTCATTAAATGGACATACTTTCCTACTTTTAACGCAATTGTTTGCAGGTGGTATTGAAGAATTACAAGTATCATTAAAACCATCATTGTTAGAATCTATCACTAGATTATCTAAGCTTTTGGAATGGTAATTTCAATAAACGATATGTTGTCACAACATATACTAGAAATCCAAAAGAAAGTAGTATATTGTGAAACTCAAAAAATTAGCAGATAAAATCACTGATTCAACTCCTTGATTTTTTCTATATTGATCTCACATTGCTTATAGTGGTAAAAAAGCTCACTATAAGCTTTTAATATATCTTTTTCATCTTGCACTATAGGTTTATGCGCTCTATCAAATTCTAAAAGCTCATTTGGTATTTGCACTTTTTGAATTTGTATTTTGGTTAATACTTGTGTTTTGCTCCCACAGCCTATCAAGCATAGCATTAAAAAGCTTAGTGGTATTAGTTTCATTGCTTTTGGATATATAGTTTTTAACATCATCAACCCTTACTTTGATTTGATTTTTTTGAGTATTTGCATGAAAGAGTGCTTTTAGCTCTTGCTCGTGTCTTATTTTAAGCTCCTGAGTAATCCTTGTGAGTTCATTGTTTACACCCAAAGCTAAATTTAAATCACTTTGACTTTTTTCTAATTTTGCACTTGTGCTATCTAGTTTCAAATATAAAAATACATTAAGCATAAGCATTAATGCTAAAGCAATATAAAGCTTTGTATTGTTAAATAAAAGATTTATCATTTCTTATTTTATAAGTTTAAGTAAGATTTGAGTATAATTTCAAAGGGTGGAACACCAAAGGTGGCCGCCTTTGGTGTTAATCAACACTCAGTTAGGTGGTGATTAAATTGAACCATAAAATTCTAGTAATAATTATACTACTTTGTATAATTATAGTCAAGGCTTATTAGCTTTGATTTCCCCTTTAAAAAGGGGAGCTAGAATACCACCTTTGGCCTACTTAAACTTTTATCTCCTTTTTAAAATTTATTTGTGATTTCTAATTTTATATTTGATAAATCTTGCTGATATAACAAGTCATATAATTCTTTACAAGCTTGTCTGCTTTGACCTATACTTTCATCACTCTTAATTAAACCTAGTAAAAACAACCTTTTGTATTCTAATAATTATATATTTATCATCTTTTACTCTCAAGCATTGTTTTCTAAATAAACTTTCATTTCCAAACTATAAGTCTTGCAGCGTTTATAAACTAGACTTTATTTGTTTATAAAGCAATTGTTGTTAATATTTTGAAAAAATTTAGAGAAAAATCATGAAAGATCTTAAAAAATACATTGCAAATTCCAAACTAACACGCCTTGAAGTTTTATATGAAAAATTAGTAAAGTCTGAAAATGGCATAACCATAAAAGAACTAGCCCAAGAACTCAATGTAAGCGCTAAAACCATAAAAAGAGACATGCAAGGGGTTTTTGAGCCTATGGGGCTTATTAAAAATGGAAGAAAATGGCGTATCGATACAAGCAAGCAAGATGATGAAAAAATAATCCTTGAAGTGCTTGATACCATGGCAAAAAGTGCTGGAAATAGCTTTTATGCTAAGGCTCATCCCCTACTTTCTAAACTTTCTCAAAATATCTCTAACCCCATCCATACTAGCCTAGATGCAGAAAAGCTAGAAGAAAAAGATTTAAGCAATTTTCAAATTCTTGAACAAGCTATTAACACTAAAACACAAATTGTCTTTAAATATGAAAATAAACTTTTCCAAGTAAAACCTTTAAAACTAGCTTTTTTTAGTGGCTTTTGGTATTTACTTGTTTTTGATATGAAAAAACGTGATATTTTCAAAAAATTTTATTTAAAAAATATCCAAAACATCACCCTAACCCAAGAACATTTTCAAACCGATGAGAGTTTAGAAGTAAAACTTCAAAGAGTAAATTCTATATGGTTTAGCCTTGATAAACCTTTTACAGTAAGGCTTTTAGTAGAAGAACCGATACGAAAATACTTTGAAAGAAAACCTCTAAATTCGCAAATCATCACTGGTAAAGACAAAGATGGCTCCATAGAAATAGAGCTTGAGATAACTCATGAAATGGAAATTTTACCTTTGGTGTATTATTACATACCTTATATAAAGGTTTTAGAACCTGATTTTATAGCAAATAAAGTCAAAGAAGTAATTAGAGAATACCTTGATCAAATAAGTAAATAATTGCTTATTTGTTTGGTTTTAATTCATTGTTTATCTTTTTTAAAACATCTTTTATGGTATTTTTATCCAAGAATTCTCTTAAAATTTTAGAAAATTCTACCATCCAATTGCCATGATTATTTATTAGCCAATGCACAAAAGCATATTTTTCTTTAAAGTTAAAAATCTTAAATTCATCATAGTAATAATGATCACCACTTCTGCGGATATTATCATTTCTTATATTTGAGTTTTGAAAGAATTCCTTATATTTTTCATCCTCTTCATTACAATTAATTTTAAAAGTCAATCCAAAATTATCATAATCACCTTTTCCAAAAAAAACACCCACACTAGGCCACACATCATTATCATCTTCATAAATTTTTGGATAAAAATCAAACCAATCGTAATTAACTCTTTTCTCATCAAGCTTATATCCAAACCATTTTTCATCACATATAGTTCGTTCTTTTTCAAATTCTTTTTCAAGCTCATTAAAAAAATCATTTACTAATTCTTCACAAATTTCATCCCATTTCTCTCTTACTATTTCTTTTGCTTTTTTATATTTATCATTATCCACATCTTTAAAATCACTTTTATTTTTAGTATATCTATACAAAGCCTTAGTATTTTTTAAATTTTCTTTACTTTCTTTTAGAAAATTTAATACATAATCCCTAGCTACATATTCATCTGTTACATACCATTCTAAAATGTTTTTATATTGATTTAAAGTAAAAATCACATTTTGCATATCATTTTTAAATTTTTTATCAATTTCATTGTTTTTAACTTTATTCTCACACACACCTATACAAGCATTAATCCACTCTTTTATCCATTTATAATCCATTTTTAGATAAAAACTCATTTTTTTATCATAGCCATCATATATAAGATCATTATTTATTTTAAATCCATTTCTTGTGCCTAAGCTATACTTACTAGGCTCGGCTTCTTCATTTTTATGCAAATAAATAGTAAGTATATTTTCATGAAAATCATCTATGTTTTTACCTTTTTCTCTTATGTATTTTATGTAGTCTTTGAGTTGATTTGGCTGATCTTTTGCATAAAGTTTATTTTCTATGATGATATATCTTTTATCTTTTAAACTTATAAGTATATCAATCCTTCTATTATCTTTTACACAAGCTTCTGTTTCTACTCTTTCTATGTCATGAGCTGTAAGATTTTTAAATTTACCAGCCTTTGTATATCTTCCAAGCTTTTTTAGAAACTCATTTGCAAAAAACTCTTGATAATGATCACCATGCGGATCGATCAAATAAGCTATAAATTTAGAATGATAATTTTCTTTATACTCAACTCCCAAAGCTTCAAAAATATTTATATCACTCATGCCTTTTTTGGTATTTTCTTCAAATTTATCATTAACCCTTAATAATTCTTCAATAAAATTTTTCATTCACAATGCCTTTAAAATAATTTTCACAATTATACTACAAAAATATAGACTACCATTGTCTTCTTTTTTTAGATATGATTTTTCAAATCATTTAAAAAGGATAAAAATGCTTCAAACCATGAAACACATCCTAACTCACACCGATGAGACTTTACTTGCAAAGAAATTTGGTTATAACAATGTAGAAAAATTTACCAAAACAAAAACTTTGTTTTTAGAATGCGAAAGCATACAAGAATGGCTTTTAAAAGGATATTATGATATGGTAAATTCCTCTTTAGAATTTATACAAAAATTTGATTTTATCTTAGATAAAGAAATTTTAAATTCAATTTTAGAACAAAGTATTTTATTAAAAGATAAACACATAAAATTACAAGAAGCAAAAGCCATCATAAAAACAAATTTTAAACGCAAAAGCGAGCCTTTGCATACTTTGATGTTTTTATCTCATTTACGCATGCTTAAATTTCCTATTAGCAATGATATGCCCTATCTTGATAAAACGCAAATCATGCAAAAGCTCAAAGAACTTGCTATAAAGCATTATGAAAATTCACAAGGCAAATTAAAGCTTTGGGGAGATATCTTACAATATGACATTATTTATGATGATGAGTTGTTAGTTTTAAGCATGCAAAAGAGCGATGAATGATAGCCATTTCTACACTTTTATCATCAAAACATAAAAGAATTTATCAAAATCTTGTGCGAAATTTTACTAAATTTAACATCACTTTTAAAGAAATTCCAAGTAATGATATATGGTTAAGAGATTTCATGCCTTTAGTGTATGAAAATACGGCGACAAGCTATATTTATAATCCTGATTATCTTAGAAATTATCCGCATTTAAAAACCACTATAAAACCTCTAAAAAATCACTTAAATTTAATCCTTGATGGAGGTAATTTCATAAGAAAACATGATGTTGCCTTTATGTGTGAGAAAATTTTTAGCCAAAATCCAACACTTAGCAAGGAAAGCATTATCCATACTTTTAAACAAAGCCTAAATTTAAAACACATAGTCTTTTTACCAAGACTAGCTTATGATAGATACACACATAGTGATGATATTAATAATTTTTCATAACTAGACAACTAAAGTCTAGTTATTTTGTTTATAATTACATTATATATCTTAGTTTAAAGGTTTATAATGCAAACAAATACTTCTACTCTTACTCACATTGCGGATTTTGATTATTACTCACATAATGTAAAAGTCATCTCACTACACGCACAAATGCTCTCAAATAGCAAACAAATCAAAAAAGATTTTTACATCGAATTTGAAGATATACTAGAAAAAGATAGTAAAATCCCTAGTTTTATCTACAAACAATACTCCAAATTTATCTATTCTAGCTTTTTAAAGAAAAATCTAAGTTATCTTAAAAAATACTTAAATTTTACTCAAGCAGAATGTGATGTGTTTGTGTTTTTTTACTATGCAAATAAAGGTAGATTTGCTTTACACCAAGGCTATAGCACTGCTTTGGGCAAAAAGATCATAGAAAAAATTTTCAACCACACTTCAAAAGATGTCAATAAAGCTTTAAGTGATGATTCTATGCTTTTTAAACTAGATACCTTGTGTTATTATGATAGCGATGCCTTTGGTATAGATATAAATAATTTTGAAAGCATTTTCACTCAAGATATTAGCAAAACTACACTTATGGGTGAGTTTTCGTATTTTTTACCTAAAACTAGACTAAATTTGAGTGATTTTGACTATATACAAGAGGAATTAAATACTATCATTACTTTTTGGCTCTGTTTTTATAGTGTATTGATTTCTAAAAAATGCTATTAATAGAGTGTTGATTTATTTTGTTACTTATTTATAAAATATAAATTATGATTTCCATTTTAAACATATTTGCAAAAAATGTTCGCAAAAGACGACAAGCACTAAATATTACTCAGGAAAAGTTAGCAGAATTATCTAGTCTGCATAGAACTTATATTGGCAGTATAGAAAGATGTGAGAAAAATATTACCCTAATAAATGCTTATAAAATTGCAAAAGCTCTAGGAGCTGATTTGTCGGAGTTACTAAAATGATGAATATAGTTATAAAGCAAATAGAACGTAATGTTATTGATATTTTGTCGCAATATAAAAGTAATTTTAAATCAAAGAAATTTGACACAATTGTTTCTGACTCAGATATTTTAATGGATTTTTTTAATATAACTTATGAAACAAAAATGCAAAATATGCAATATTGGAATAGAGAGCTTGGAAGAGTTTGGGAATTAATAACCAAAGAGCTTTTTACTTCCAATAATCTATTTAAGCCACCAGAAAGTGTTGATTTTGGAACAGACCACCCTGTAGATTATTTCATAGGTAATTTGGCAATTGATGCTAAATATCGAATTGGTTCAGGCGATAGTGGAACGCTGAAAAAATTTAAATTATATGGAAAAATGTTAAAAGAAATGGAATATAATCCAGTTTTCCTGATTTTAAGAAACGATAACCTACTAGCGGCTATTACTGCTGCTATAAACGGCGGTTGGGAAATTATCTCTGACAAAGATGCTTTTAATTTTATCATAAACTATAGTGGAATAGATATAGTTCAATATTTGGCTTGTTTAAAAGCCAAATATGATTTTTTAAGATAATCGCATATTTGCTATTTTAATATACTCTTCATTTAATTCAAAACCAATATATGGAATACCTAAATTTTTACAAGCTAATGCTGTTGTCCCACTTCCCATAAAAGGGTCAATTATAATATTATTTGTTTGTTTTGGAACAATCATCTCTGCTAATTTTTCTATAAGTTTTATTGGTTTAACCGTTATATGCTTATTGAAATCATCTTTTTTATCTCTTTGATAGCCTTCAAATATATTTGATAGAAAGCCATTATGATTTATATAGCCTTCTGTTTTTAAAAGTCCTACTCCGTATTTCTTTACATTGTTTACATAATTGTTTTCTATTGGTTTTTGCAAGACAGATACTGCCTCGTAATTGTTTCTTGTTGCACTATGCCAGCCTTTCCAATTTTCTGCCAATTCATATCCATCTTTTTTCATTTTTTCATAAGCATTTAAGCCTTTTGGAATACCACTATTTCTTATCCATATAAACATATCTTTGGTATAAAAACCCACGTTTTCAAGTGCTATTTGAATATGTGCCACACTCCTATTGCTATTAAATACCATTATAAACGCACCAGGCTTTAAAATTCTATATAACTCTTTCCCCCAATGCTCCACCCAAGATTGATATTCTAAAATATTATCCCTATTTTTTTTATACCATCTTTCATTTTTAACTCCTCCTGCTAACCCACTGCCATAAGGTATATTTTTTACCAATATATTTTTATTGTTATTTGCTTTATTTTTTCTGCGTTTTATTTCTACATTATCCCAATTTCTACCAAAAAATTCATAATTATATGGTGGGTCAGTTATGCAGCCTGAAATATAATTATTAGGAATATTTTTCATTAGCTCACAGCAATCACCCAATGTAACATTGTTTAAATATTTTTTATATGACAATTTTATTCCTTTTTTAAATTTTTTACAGCTTACGCTACCAATAACGGCACGGCAGGTCTATTTGCTACGCTTATGCTTTGGCTTATGCAATTTGTGTTTAGTATATGGTTTAGCAAAATTTGTTCTTTATCTTTTCTACTCTCTTTTGCAAAATTTACAAAGTTGTGATAGACAAGATAATTATTTAGATACTTAGTAGCCACGCCTTTAAAATTATACACAAGCATTGATTTAAGTCTGCTATGGTAGTTATTTACGACTTGAATATTAAACGAGCCGTTACTATGTTTGTTTCGTGGTATGCGGATATGGTTTAGGCTCATTTCATTTGATAGTTTTAAATATGAACGTAGGCTATCAGTTACAAATACGCTTTCTTTCTCAACTTTGCCTTGTATTACTTTGGATAAACTAGCAATATTTGGCTTACCCAGATTAGATATTTTTGCTATTGATTTGCCATTTAAATTTACTACGCAAGGTATGCAAACAAGTTCTTTTGATAAGCCACGCTTAGTGTTTGCAGTTCCTCTTTTCTTTGCTAAGCGTGGAAAGTTAAAATCCTTGTGATGACCTTTATATGAGATAGGCATAAATGTTTCATCTGCTTCTACTATGCCATTAAGTTTTACTTCATCTTGCATTTTTTGCAATGTGTCTAAGATTTTATGTCGCCAAAAAAACGCAGTAGATAGTGCAATGCCACAAATTTCAGCGGTTTTTCTAAGTGAGTATTTTTCAATCATACAATGGATATATTTTTGCCAAATTTCAAGGTCTTTTTGGGTTTTAAAAAAGATTGAGTTATTTGTAACAGTAAATGTCTTATGACAATCCATACACATAAATCTTTGTTTACCATCTTTTTTTCCATTTTTCACAAAATTAGTAGATTTGCAATGCGGACACGCTTTTATCTCTTTTGAGAGTATTAAATTTTGCTCTGATTTTTCTTTGTTTTTGATAGATTTTAGAAATGATTTTTTATCATCATCGCTTAGAGTGCTAAAAAGCTGTTTTACGATTTCAAGTTCTGCGTTAGAAGTTGCCATTTTACCGCCTTTATTGTGCTATTTTTAATGTAGATATTTTAGCAAAATAAAGCTTAAATTTCAATACTTAATAAAAACATAGCCTACTTTTTTAAAAAAACGCCAAAAGGGGAATATTTTTATATATGGAAAAGCAGGCGTAGGCAAAAACGAGCTTGGCGCACTCATAGCTAAAGAGCTTGGAAAAGAAGCATTGTGCGTTAAAGATTGCGAAGATGTAAAAAAATCAAGCAGAATTTCAAATTTTTATGCACTTAAAAAAATACTCAATCCAAAAAAACAAATGATAGTCTTTGATGAGTGTGAAGATAGCCTTTGCTATGATTCTTTAAAAGAGAAATTAAAAATCAATAAAATCTTAGATGAAGAAAATGGCATTTGTGTATTTTTATCAAATTCTAAAGACATGGATGAAGCGTATTTGAGGCGTTTTGATGTGATTTTAGAGCTTAAAAGTATGCCTAAAGAAAAGAAAATTCAAAATATAAAAAAGCTATTTAATAAAAAAATATAAAAATAGATGAAGCCATTATAGAAAATATAGCTTCTCATCCTGAACTTTCTCAAGGGGTTATTTTAAAATGTGCAAACAATGCTAAGATCTTTAAAAGCAAAAGCCAAGAAGTATTTGTAAGATTGATCAATGAAAATTTAAAAGCAAGATCACTTCAGGGCATTTCAATGCCAAAAAAAGACAAAAAATACGATTTAAGCTTGATAGAATGTGATTTAAATTTACAAGAACTAATAAACAATATCGATAAAAATTCAAGTTTGAGAATTTTAAGCTATGACATAGCAGGTAGTGGAAAAAGCGAGTTTGGCAAAGAACTAGCTAATGTTTTAAACAAAACTTTACATTCTTATAAACTTAGTGATATTTTAGATCCTTTTGTGGGCAATAACGAAAAAAATATCGCAAACATTTTCAAAAAAGCTTCAAATGATAATGCTATCTTACAACTTGATGAAATCGATGCGTTAATTTATAGTAGAGATGAAGCAAATAAAAGCTGGGAAAAAAGCTTAGTCAATGAAATGCTTATGCAAATGGAAAATTTTGAGGGTATTTTCATAGCTTCTACAAATTACCTACAAAACCTTGATAAAGCTAGCATAAGAAGATTTGATCTAAAGATAGAATTTCAGGCACTAAAACAAGAAAAGCTTTTAAAGGCTTTTGAATTTTTTGCTAAAGAATTAAATTTAAGCTTTGATAAAAAACAAATTTCAAAAAGGCTCTTAAGACTTCAAAACATTTGTTTGGGTGATTTTACGCTAATTCTTAGACAAAATAAAATTTTTAAAATCAAAAACGCCGATGAGTTTTTAGAAAAATTAGAAAAAGAATCAAAACTCAAATCAGATGATGAAAAAATCAACATGGGATTTTTATGAAAAGAATTTACGCTTATATAAAAAATAATTTATTTGATATAATCCTTATATTAGTAGTAATAATAACAGGAATTTTATTTTAAGCAAATAAAAATTAAATTTTAGATATAATGAATAAATTTTTTAAAAGGAGTAAAAATGGAAATAAAAGCTAACATAAGCAGTTTAGAGGATATATTGGCTGATAATAGAAAATTCTATCAAATACCAGATTATCAAAGACCATATTCTTGGGATAAAGAAAATCTATCGGATTTAATTGACGATTTGTTTAATGCATATATTAATAACAAAGATGAGAATTATTTTTGTGGTTCTTTAGTTTTAGTAAATAATGAAAAAGACCAAAGATTTGATATTATAGATGGACAACAAAGAATGACCACTTTTATAATTTTATCTTGTGTTTTCAAAGCTTTATATTGGGAACAAATAAATGATAAAGCAAAAGATTTTATATTAAAATCCATTCAAGATAGATATGAAGAAGCAAAAAGAAAGTTAAGATTTCTAACAAATGAATATAATCAAAACAGTTTTGAACAAAATGTTTTACAAGGTATAAACTTTAAAGAATTTAAAAATATTAAAGAAATGGAAAATAATTTAAAAAATAATAAATATATTATAAATGCTTATTATTTTAAAAATCTTTTACAAAATAAATTAAATGAATATAAAGAAATAAATATAAATGATTTTATAGTTTGGATATATGAAAAAGTAGTATTAACAGTTATAATTTGTCCATCTCAAGATAGTGCTATTAAAATATTTAATGTTTTAAATGATAGAGGTATGCCACTAAGTCCTGTTGATATTTTAAAATCATCATTGATGTATAATTTAGATGATGAAGATAGAAAAATATTTAAAGCTACTTGGAATTCCATAAATGATAATGTTGAAAATAATGGTTTAGAGTTATTTTCTTTATTAAATGTATATTTATATTACACTATAACTTCAAATCCTAAAACTAGATTAGATAAAGAATTATTAGATAATTTTAAAAAAAATAATAAAAATTCATTAGAAATAATCAATGATATACAAAATTTTTCAAATTCATATATAGATTTATTAAAAATGGAAGATAAGTATATTTATTTATTAAAATATTTAAGACATGAAATATATTGGACTAGTATATTAACAACAGCTTTATTTAATAATTATAAATATTTTAATGAGCTTAAAAAATTACTATTATCTTATTATTATAAAAATTGGGTTGCTGGAAATACAGTTGCTACAATAAAACAAACAAGTTTTAGAATTTTAAAATTAGTAAAAGAAAAAGCCAATATTCAAGAAATAAAAAATGAGATATTAGAAAATATAAAAAATAACAACACGGAAGAAAATTATATGGAAAACTTAGAATATTATTATGTATATGGTAAAAAGTGGGATAAACCTATCTTGCTAATGCTTGAATATTTTGCCACAGATAATAATCATCATAGTTTTATACCTTTAGATGCAAATATACAAATAGAACATGTATTGCCTATAAAATATAAAGAATATAATTGGGATAAAATATTTACAGAAAATGAAAGAGAATATTGGACTAATGCGTTAGCAAATTTAACATTAATATCTATGAGAAAAAATGTTCAAGCGTTAAATTATGATTTTGCTAGAAAAAAAGAAATTTATACAAACAAAGATAAGGTTAAAACTTGCTATACGATAACTCAAGATATAATACATAATTATACTGAGTGGAATGTAAAATCTCTTAAAAAAAGAGAAAAAGAGCTAATAGAAAAAATTTCCAATATATTATCAGTTTAAGCTATGATAATCATAGCTTAAACTGATATTTAACCTTTACATTTTTGAGCTATCACATCCATAGCTTCTTGCGAGAGAACAAAATTTGTATGATAAAGCAAGCAACTACCCATATCAAGCACTTTTAGCACAAGCTTTTTGTTATTAGCATCTTTTGGGTTATGTCTTGTATTAGCTAGATCATAAATTTCATACACCATATCTTTACTAAGCTTATTAATGTCAAGTTCTATGATATTTTCTTCAAATTTCATAGGATCTTGTGTAAATTCTTCTTTGTTTTCTTTTTTTACAAAGCTTTTTTTCTTACTAAAAGATTTTAGCTCATTTTCTTTTGCTTCTTCTAGTGTATAAATTTCATTTAAACTAAAGCTTAAGTCATTGTCATTGTTTTTATATCTTAGTAAAAAGGCAAAGGCTTCATCTTTGCTTTCTTTAAAAAGTGTTTCAACTTTTTCTACTTGAGTTTCAAAAATAATCATATCAAAAGAAGAATAAAAGTCTAAAACCACAGCCTTAGCATATCTTTTACCACTTTTACTCATCATTGATTTAAAATCTTCAATCTTTCCTACAACCAAAAGCTCACCCTCGCCTTTGAGTGTTTCAAAATCCATACTTTTAAAATAATCTATACCTTCTATTTGACTTGCAAATTTATCTAAAGGATGACCTGATACATAAATTCCTAAGATTTCTTTTTCATAGCCTAGTTTTTCCATTAACTCAAATTCTACTTTGCTATCATGAAGCCCTACTTTGATA
The DNA here is from genome assembly GCF_025773055.1 of Campylobacter sp. CNRCH_2013_0671h. Taxonomy (NCBI): domain Bacteria; kingdom Pseudomonadati; phylum Campylobacterota; class Epsilonproteobacteria; order Campylobacterales; family Campylobacteraceae; genus Campylobacter; species Campylobacter sp. CNRCH_2013_0671h. The sequence goes on along the minus strand of NZ_JAKMTG010000002.1, from coordinate 210,965 downwards.
TCTGCGGCTATTTCTTCTTCTCCAAAAAGAGAAGCAGTAGAATTTCTTTTAACTTCAGCTATTTTTCTACTTGTTTCTGAAATAAGCTCAAGATTATCCACCAAACATTTTCTAGTATAGCCAAACTCATCAAAAGCACCTGATTTAGCTAAATTTTCTATAGTTTTTTTATTAATCTTAGTAGGATCAATAGAGCTTATAAAATCATCAAAATCACTAAAACCCTCTTCCTTGCGAATAGTCATGATATTTTCTATCGCAGGAATTCCCACACTCTTAATCGCTCCAAGCCCATAAATAATAGCTTCAGAACCATCTTCAAGCTTAGTTGCACTAAATTCTCTTTGAGCTTTATTGATATTTGGCGGCAAAAGCTTGATATTCATTCTTTTCATCTCTTCAATGTATTTTGCGACCTTATCTACATTGCTTTCTTCACTTGTTAAAAGTGCAGCCATAAACTCACTTGGATAATAAGTTTTTAAATACGCTGTTTGAAAGGTTATAAGTGCATAGGCAGCCGAGTGAGATTTATTAAAACCATATTCAGCAAATTTCAAAATAAGCTCAAACAAATCATCAGCCTTTTTCTCATCATAGCCTTGTTTTTTAGCTCCTTCTAAATACTCTGCTTTAAGATTGTCCAAAATTTCTCTTTTTTTCTTACCCATAGCACGACGCACATTATCAGCTCCACCCAAAGAAAAACCACCAATTTTTTGCACTATTTGCATAACCTGCTCTTGATAAACTATAACCCCATAAGTATTTTCAAGTATAGGCTTTAAATCATCAAATGCATAAGTAGCAGCCTTTCTACCATGTTTAATATCGATAAAATCATCCACCATCCCACTATCAAGTGGTCCTGGTCTATATAAAGCTAAAACCGCGATTAAATCTTCAAATCTTTCAGGCTTTAACCTAGCATTCAAACTTTGCATACCGCCTGATTCTATTTGGAAAATACCCAAGGTATTACCACTTTGTATAGTTTTATAAACCTTAGGATCATTCATATCAATCTTTTCCCAAATTACATCTTTACCATAACGCTTTTTAACTAGTTTTATGGCATTATCAATTACTGTAAGGGTTTTTAAACCCAAAAAGTCAAATTTGATTAAATCCACATCTTCAAGATATTCTTTAGAATACTGCGTTACCAAATGACGCTCATCATTTTTGCTTTGTCTAAAAAGCGGAGCTTTATTCCACAAAGCTTCATTAGATATCACAACTCCGGCCGCGTGCATACCTGCGTTTCTATTTAAACCCTCTAGTGCTTTAGCAAAATCCCAAACTTGACGCCCTTTTGGATGAGAATTTACAAATTCAGCTATTTTTGGTTCTTGCTCATAGGCTTTTTCTAAAGTAATTTTTAGCTCTTCAGGAACTAATTTTGCCAAAGCATCCGCATCAGGTATGCTCATATCACAAACCCTGGCTACATCACGGATTACTCCCTTTGCTAAAAGCTTACCAAAGGTAATGACTTGTGCAACCTTTTCAGCTCCATATTTATCGATCACATAATCAATCACTTCTCCTCTTCTATCTTGACAAAAATCCACATCAATATCAGGCATTGATACACGCTCAGGATTTAAAAATCTTTCAAAAAGAAGATTATAAGGTATAGGATCTAAATCTGTAATTTTCAAACAATACGAAACCAAACTTCCCGCTGCACTCCCACGCCCTGGGCCAACTGGTATATCTTTTTCCTTAGCTGCGGCGATAAAATCATGAACGATTAACATATAACCTGAAAATTTCATATTTTTAATAATACTAATTTCTAAATCAAGCCTATCTTTATACTCTTGGTGCTTACTCTCATCGATAAATTGAAGTCTTTCTTCTAAGCCTTTTTTACAAAGATACTCAAAAACTATATCATCATTATCAAAGCTAAATTCTTGATCTTCTTGTGCTAGATTTAAACTATATTTTTTTGCATATTCACGGGTAAATTTAAAATTTGGTGGGGTTGGATCGCCTAGTTTTAATTCTAAATTGCATTTATTAGCTATTTCTTGAGTATTTTCAATGGCTTCAGGAATATCAGCAAAAAGTTCGCTCATTTGCTCTGGTGTTTTTACATAAAACTCATGCACCTCATGTCTTAAACGCCCTGGATCATCAAGCTTAACCCCCATGGCTATACACATAAATACTTCATGAGCAGCTGCTCTTTCTTTAAAAGTGTAATGCGTATCATTAGTTGCAATAATTTTTATATCAAGATCTTTAGCAAGTTTGATGATAGAATCATCGATAAATTTTTGATCATCAATACCATGACGCATAATTTCAAGGTAAAAATCATCTCCAAAAACCTTTTTATACCATAAAGCTGCTTCTTTTGCACCCTCATAACCCTTTGCGCCAAATTTTATATTTCTTTCATTCTTGGTATTTAAATGCCAATTAATCTCACCTTGCAAACACGCAGAAGAGCAAATCAAACCCTCACTATGAGCCTCTAAAAGCTTTTTATTAATCCTTGGGTAATAATACAAGCCATGTATATAACTTTGCGAGCTCAAATACATCAAATTTTTATAACCAATTTCATTTTTAGCAAATAAACAAAGATGGAAACGCTGTCTTGAGCTTTTATCACTTAAATCATCGTGATTATGTAAATATGCTTCAAGCCCTATAATAGGCTTAATTCCTTCAGCTCTCATTGTTTTATAAAAATCAATAGCACCAAACATATTTCCATGATCAGTCATAGCAACACTTGTTGCACCTTGTGCTTTTAGCGTTTTAGCTAGCTCTTTGAGTTTATTTGCTCCATCAAGTAAAGAATATTCTGTATGTAAATGCAAATGTGTAAATTGGCTCATATTTTTCCTTGTATTTTTTTATTATTATAAAAAAAAACCTTAAATTTAAAACTTACAAGCATAAAAAATGTATAATAGCTTACTTTCAAAAAAGGAGTAAAAAATGGAAGTAAAAATTTATTATTGTAATCTTTGAAATTACAAACCACAAGCTGCAAGGGTTGCAGAAGAAATACAAAATGAATTCAAAGATGCGCAAATTTCTACCATAGAAAAAGGTGGTGGTCATTTTATAGTAGAAGTAGATGGTAAAATCATTTACTCTAAAAAAGACTTGTTTAATTGTGAAGTAGATAGATTTCCTCATGAGGGTGAAATTACCAAGCTTATGAAACAAATATAAGCTAAACCCTCATTAGCGAGGGTTTATTTTGTTAAAGGAATAAGCATACCTTCATAAAGTTTTTGATAAATTTCTTCTGAACATAAATGTTTAGCAAGCTCTAAACCAAATAAAATAGCCGTAGCAGGCCCAGCTGCTGTGATGATATTTTCATTTACTACAACTGCTTTATTTACTCTTATACCTTCAACACCCGCTTCACAACCAGGATAGCAAGAAAACTCCCCGTTAATCACCCCTGCTTTTGCCAATACCATAGGTGAAGCACAAATAGCAGCTACGATTTTTTTCTTAGCATGTAAATCTTGTATGATTTTTATGATAAGAGAATTGTTTTTTAAATTCATCATACCTTCAAATCCACCTGCCAAAGCGATTGCATCTAAATTTTCTTGATCAACACTAGCCAAACTCACATCAGCCCTTATGCTAATTCCATTAGCTCCTTGCACTAAAAGCTCATCATCTAGTGAAGCAATAATAACTTCTAAATTTCCACTAGCCTCTCCTGCTCTTTTTAAAACATCAGCTATACCTATAAACTCAGCTTCTTCAAAACCTTTTGCCAAAGGCACTAAAACTTTTTTCATTTTTCTCCTTTTAGTCGATAAATCTTTTATTTAATTCATGAAAATATTCTATGCGTCTATCGCGTAAAAATGGCCACCATCTACGCACATTTTCACATCTTTGCATATCAATTTCAACGATTTTACAAAGCTCTTGTTTATCATCAGCCCTAAAAAGCTCTTCACCTTGAGCTCCAAAAACAAAAGAATTCCCCCAAAATCTTATACCTTCTTCCACACCGCTTTCATCTTTTTCAAAACCCACTCTATTAATAGCTACTACAGGTAAACCATTAGCTATAGCATGACCTCTTTGCACGCCTATCCAAGCTTCAAGCTGTCTTTGTTTTTCTTCTTTTTCATCCTTATCAAACCAACCTATAGCAGTAGGATAAATCAAAATTTGAGCTCCCTTTAAAGCCATTAACCTAGCAGCTTCAGGATACCATTGATCCCAGCATATTAAAACCCCAAGCTTTCCAACACTTGTTTGTATAGGCTCAAAACCCAAATCACCTGGAGTAAAATAAAATTTTTCATAAAAACAAGGATCATCAGGAATATGCATTTTGCGGTATTTGCCTGCTATGGAGCCATCTTTTTCAAATACCACACTAGTATTATGATAAAGCCCTGCACTTCTTTTTTCAAATAAAGAAGTTACCAAAACAACTTTATTTTCCCTAGCTACATTAGACCAAAATTTAACATCCTCTTCATAGTCATTTGCCAAATCAAAAAAGTTTGTATTTTCACTTTGACAAAAATACTGCGTTTGATGAAGCTCTTGCAAACACACAAGCTCAGCCTTTTCTTTTGCTGCTTGTTTAATAAGTTCGCATGTTTTTTCTATAGTTTTTTCTTTATTTTGTTTAAATTCTTGCTGAATGAGCGCTAATTTCATTTTTACTCCTTTCTTCTTCTGAATCATCATAAGGATCTAAATGTATATGGATATTCCAAAAATCATCTTTAAAATGTTCTCTTATGCTATCTTCAATCTCATCACCAATCTCATGAGCTTTTAAAAGTGATATTGTAGGTTCAAAAACTAAATGCACACTAACATAAAGCATATCAGGACTTTTTCTAGTTTTTAAATGATGAAAACTTTTGACTTCTTTATTTGCACTTATGATTTGTTTAATCACTTCAACTTGTTCTTTATCAATAGCTACATCTAATAAAATTTTAGAACTTTCCTTAATGATTTTAAAAGCTGAAAAAATCGTATATAAACTTATAGCTATGCCAAATAATCCATCAATAAAATGATAATTTGTAAAAGCTATAATCACAAGTGCTAAAAGCGTTAAAGCATTAGTCAAAAAGTCTATTTTATAGTGTAAGCTATCAGCTTTTATAATCAAGCTTTTTGTTTTTTTAGCAACATAATTTAAAAAAACCACCAAACACAAAGTCACAGCCATAGCAAAAGCCATGACAAAAATTCCAAGATCAAGTTTTTCTACACTTTCTTGATTGTGAATTTTCAAAACACTCTCATAAAAAATATAAACCCCAATCCCACTAATAACAAGACCTTCAAAAAGCCCCATTAATGCTTCAATTTTACTAAGGCCAAAATTATATTCCTTGCTAGAGCCTTGAGAGCTTTTTTTCAAAGCTAAAAAATTTAAACCCGAAATCACACAATCAAGCAAAGAATCAATCGCGCTAGAAAGTACTGCAACAGAACCTGAAGCTAATCCTACTGCAAATTTTATAATAGCTAAAAAAATAGCACATACACTTGCAATGATAGTTGCGCTTTTTTGTAAATTCATCTTTGACCTTCATAGCGGTTTTGACAAGAGCAATGCAAAGAACCATTTTGTCTTAAAAACACCCTTGCATCAACCCCTACTACTTTTCTATCTTTGCATGCTTTTTGTAAATTTTCTAATACCAAAGCATCATTTTCATCATTATAAGTTGGCACTATCAAACCACCATTAACAAAAACAAAATTTGCATAAGTAGCACCAAGTCTTTTACCTTCAAAATATAAAGGCTTAGGTAAAGGAAGCTCTAATAAATCAAATCCTGTTTTTTTAACTTCCTCTTCCATAGCCTTTAAAGGTTTATAATGCTCATCATTTTCATCTTTACACACACAATAAGCAATGGTTTTTTCATTTATAAATCTTGCTAGAGTATCTATATGATGATCAGTATCATCGCCTTTTATATAACCATGATTTAACCATATAATTTGTTTTAAGCCAAAAATTTCTTTTAACTTAGCTTCAATTTGCTCTTTATTAAAATGTGAATTTCTATTTTCATTTAACAAACAAGCACTCGTTGTAAGCATTACTCCTTGCCCGTTAAAATCAATACTCCCACCTTCTAAAATAAGATCAATTTTTTCTAATTTTCCAGATAATTTTTGTGCAAAAAGTTTTGAATTTACCGCATTATCTAAAGTGCTTTGAAATTTATCACCCCAAGCATTAAAAGTAAAATCAAGCCCTATAATTTTATCATCTTCACGCGCATCAATTGCACCAAAATCTCTAATCCAAGTATCATTAGTATCACACTTAAAAAAATCTACATTTTTTATATGTTTAAATCTTTGAAAATCTTTTTCACTTGGAGCAATAAGTAAAACTTTTTGAAAATTTGCCACAGCTTTAATAAATTCCTCATAGCTTTGCATAATTTCTTCTAAATAAGGACTCCAATCGCTATTTTTATGGGGTAATGAAAGTAAAAGTAGTTCCTGTTTTTCCCATTCTGCTATGCTTTTTCTCATTGATAATTTCCTTTGATAAAATGTATAAAAAGGTAACATTAATTACATATTCTAAAAAATATTAATAATATCATTTTTATCTTTAAAAACGGCATAGTAGTATTTAAAGATACTTTTACATTAAAAACATTTAATATTTTTTTAAATTTCAAGTTATAAGATGAAAATAAGACAAGTTCAAGGAGGTAAAATGAAAAAAATTGTATATTCTGTCTTATCTTTATCTTTTTTAATGAGTTCTGCTTTTGCCATTGATCAAGCAAAACTTCAAGCAAAAAAGCAAACAGGTATCCATTTACAAAGTGCGCAATGGAAAGTCCCAAATACTATAGAAAATGGCATTATCATTGAAGATAAACTTCCAAATTCACCTTATACTCAAGCAGTCATTTTGGGTAATAAAATTTTAAATTACACCACAAACTATATAGGACCTCAAGCAAAAAATCCTAAAAATCGTTATGCAGGCAATAATCTTTCTTGCTCAAGCTGTCATGCTAATGCTGGAACTATAAAAAATCAATCAGGTTTTGTAGGAATTTATGCACGCTTTCCACAATATAATGCAAGAGCGGATAAAATAATCACTCTAGAAGATAGAATTAATGGCTGTATGGAAAGATCCATGAATGGCAAAAGGCTTCCAAACAACTCTCCTCAAATGAAAGCCATACTTGCTTATATGCATTATATTTCTCAAGGTATAGAAGTAGGAGCAAAAACACAAGGACAAGGATTACCTAAAATATCCTTTTTAAAAAGAGCAGCAGATCCTAAAAAAGGTAAAGAAATTTATCAAAATAAGTGCGTAGCCTGCCATGGAGAAAATGGAGAGGGGGTAAAAAGTAATGATCCTAGTATGAGTTATTACATATATCCTGCTTTATGGGGAAATGATAGTTACAACACAGGTGCTGGCATGTATAGACTTATCAAAGCTGCAAGTTATATCAAAGCAAATATGCCAAAAGATGATGCAACCTTAACTCTAGAACAAGCTTATGATGTGGCAGCTTATATTAATTCTCAACCAAGACCTATTAAAAAGAATAGAAATAAAGACTTTCCAGATCGTGATGTAAAACCTGCAGATATGGATGTAAAACCTTATGCTAAACATGATAAATTTAGTATAGAGCAACATCGTTATGGTCCTTTTGAACCTTTATATATTAATACAAAATAATTTTTAAGAATAGCTAATTCTAGCTATTCTTTTTTTAAAACCCAAGCAAAATACCATATCGCAAAAGATAAAAGCAAAATCATAAAAAGCTTTTTATCATACACTCCAAAACCAATATAAAGCACAGAATACATAAAACCAAAACTTCCTGCATAAATGCAAATTCTACTCATTAAACCATTTTCTACTGCTCTAAAACATGGACATTTGTGAAAAAATTTCTTTTTTGTTTCTTTGGGTTTAAAAAAACTCAAAATCGCACTTAAAATCAGTAAAAAACTTAAAAAATATAAAACCTTATCCATTAATGAAAATACCTTAACCAAGCAGGAATTGCACTTTGCTCTTCTCTTAAAGAACTTTCTTCTCCATGCCCTGGAAAAAGCTTAAAATCTTTTTCATAAGCTAAAACTTTAAGCAAACTCTCTTTCATCTTAGTTGCATCTGAGTAAGGAAAATCCCACCTACCAATACTACGATAAAATAAAAAATCCCCACTAAAAAGCACATCTTCGCCCACAAGTTCTATCATACAACACCCTGGAGTATGCCCTGGGAAATGATGAAATTTAAACTTAAACTCATCTATACTAAATTCATTTTCATTTTCTATCAATACATCAGCACTTGAATGCTCAAAACCATAATTAAAAGGATCTTTTAGCATAAAAGCATCATCTTTATGGATAAAAATTGGAATTTCATAAGCCATTTTAACTTTAGCATTATCATAAACATGATCATAATGACCATGGGTATTTAAAATAGCTAAAGGTTTGCTTGTATTTTCTTTGATAAACTTATAAGCATTTTCTCCTGGATCGATGATAATTTGCTTGTTATTATGATCTATAATATAACAATTTGTTTCATACATTCCACATGGTTGTTTCAAAATACGCATATAAACTTCCTTTTAACTAAATCAAATATAATTTTAAAAAATTAATATTTAAAGATTTTTTATGAATTATACAAAATTACAAGAATTATTGATCAATTTTATAAAAGAACAAGCAAGAGATAAAAATCTCATCTTAGGTTTAAGCGGTGGGATAGATTCAGCTTTAGTAGCTCATCTTTGCAAAAAAGCAGTAGGTGAAAAACTTTTTGTGCTTTTAATGCCTACAAAATATTCTAAAAAAGAAAATTTAGATGATGCGTTAATGCTATGTGATCATTTGCAAATTCATCATAAGATCATTTATATTGATGAAGTACTTTGTGCTTATGAAAAAATTTGTCAAGATTTAAGCCATTTACGCTTTGGGAATTTAGCTGCAAGAGTGCGTATGAGCTTGCTTTATGATTATTCAGCCTTGCATAATGCTTTAGTGGTAGGCACTTCTAATAAAAGTGAACTTATGCTTGGTTATGGAACTATTTATGGAGATTTAGCTTGTGCTTTTAATCCTTTAGCTACACTTTATAAAAGTGAAGTTTTTGAGCTTGCTAAATTTATAGGTGTACATGAAAATTTCATACAAAAAGCCCCTAGTGCTGATCTTTGGCCAAATCAAAATGATGAAAAAGATCTTGGCTATAAATATGAAGTTTTAGATGAAGTTTTAAAAGCTTTAGAAAAAAATCAAAGCTTAGAAAATTTTGATGAGAATTTAAAAAATTTAGTCTTAGAGCGTGTGCAAAATAATGCCTTTAAAAGAAAACTTCCAACAACATTAAAGAATACATATGACTTGGCTTGATCGGTATTTTTTTAAACCTAATTTTTTGCAAAAAATTCTAGCCTTTTTTCTTTTACCTTTTAGCTTTTTATATATGATTATAGCTATTTTAAATACTAAATTTAAAAAAGAACTTGATTTTAATTTACCCATTATAAGCATAGGTAATCTAACCCTAGGAGGCAATGGAAAAACTCCCATTTGTAAAGCCATAGCTGCTGAGTTTGAAAATTGTTTTATCATCTTAAGAGGCTATAAAAGACAAAGTGAAGGCTTAATCATCGTTAAACACAAAGATAAAATTTTATGCAGCATTAAAGAAAGTGGCGATGAAGCTATGGAGTATGCACTTACAAAGCACATTAATGGAGTGATAGTAAGTGAAGATAGAGTTAAAGGCATACAAAAAGCTATCGAACTTGGAGCAAAGATCATACTTTTAGACGATGCTTTTTCTAAATTTCATATTAAAAAACTTAGTATTTTATTACAAAGCAAAGATGAGCCTTTTTTTGATTTTACCCTACCTAGCGGGGCTTATCGTTTGCCAAAATCTTTTGCTAAAAGGGCTGATTTTATAGCTAAAGAAAATGAAGATTTTGTGCGTTATTCTCATGTAAAAGAAAATCAAAAAGCTATTTTAATAAGCTCTATTGCAAAGCCTTTTAGATTATATGAGCATTTTATCAAAGCTAGGGCTTGTTATTTTTTTGCTGATCATTACACTTTTCAAAAAGAAGAATTAGAAAAACTTTTAAAAAAACACAATTGTGATACCTTAATGCTAACCTTTAAAGACTATGTCAAGGTAAAAGATTTTGGCTTTAAAACAGAATTAATTCATCTTGATATTATTTTAAAAGACAGCTTTAAGCAAATTTTGCAAGATTATATTGATAAATTTAACAATAAGGAAAAAAATGTTACTACACTCAACCCAAGATAAAAATCACCAAGTAAGCTTTTCAAAGGCCTTACTTAGCCCTAGTGCACCTAATAATGCTTTATATGCACCACTTAATCTACCAAAGCTTGATAATGAAGCTTTAAAAAATTTAAACTACAAAGAATTAGCCTTAAAAATCATCGCAGCTTTTGATTTTGATTTAGAGCTTGAAGTTTTTGAAAAAGCTTTGAAAACTTATGAGGGTTTTGATGATAAAACCTGTCCTATTAATTTAAGAAAAATTAATGATAAGCTTTATATTAATGAATTATTCCATGGGCCAACAAGAGCTTTTAAAGATATGGCTTTGCAACCTTTTGGCGTGCTTTTAGAATACTTAAAAAAAGATGATGATTTTTTAATCATGTGCGCTACAAGTGGTGATACAGGGCCTGCTACGCTAAAAAGCTTTGAAAATAAAAAAGGTATAAAAGTAGTTTGCATTTACCCAAATGAAGGCACAAGTAAAACTCAAGCTTTACAAATGACACACTCAAATGCAAGCAATTTAAAATCCATAGCCATTGAAGGTAATTTTGATGATGCACAAAATGCCCTAAAAACACTTTTAAATGATGAAGATTTTAAAAACACCTTAAAAGAAGAAAAGTTAAATCTAAGTGCTGCAAATTCAGTTAATTTCGGAAGAATACTTTTTCAAATCATCTATCATTACTATGCTAGTTTAAAAATCGATAAAACAATAGACATTATTGTGCCGAGTGGAAATTTTGGTGATGCTTTGGGAGCTTATTATGCTAAAAAAATGAGAGCAAATATAGGTAAAATAAAAATTGCTTCCAATTCAAACAATATCTTAAGTGAGTTTTTTAATACAGGTAAATACGATTTAAGAAACAAAAACTTACAAAAGACTATTTCCCCTGCTATGGATATACTCATATCATCAAATATAGAAAGATTGCTTTTTGATAAATTCAAAGATGAACGCACCAAAGAACTTATGCAAGCTTTAAAGAATGAAAAATATTATGAGCTTAGCCAAAAAGAACTAAAGCTTTTACAAGAAGACTTTGAAGCTGATTTTTGCAATGATGATGAGTGTATGCAATATATCAAACAATACAGCCACTTAGGACTTTTAGATCCTCACACTTGCACTTGCTTTAAAATGCTTGATTCTAACACCACGACACTCATCACTTCCACAGCACAATGGAGTAAATTTACCCCAAGTATGTATCAAGCAATTTATAACAAAGAATGTCAAGATGAACAAGCTTGTATGCAAGAACTTGCAAAAGAATTTAAGCAAGAAATTCATCCAAATATTGCAAGCTTATTTACAAGCACTCAAAAACAAAATCAAGTTTGCAAACTCAAAAATCTAAAACAAACTATTATAGAATGGATAAAACAATGATAATCATACCAGCAAGATTAAAATCAAGTCGTTTTGAAAATAAAATTTTATGTGAGATTGATAATTTACCTATGTTTATTTATACAGCTAAAAAAATGCAAGAAGTTGATGAAGTGTATGTGGCACTTGATGATGAAGAGGTTTTAAAAATAGCACAAAAACACAATATAAAAGCAGTTTTAACAAGCAAAAATCATGAAAGTGGCACTGATAGGATCAACGAAGCTTGTCAAATTTTAAAACTAAATGAAAATGAGCTAATTATTAATGTCCAAGCTGATGAGCCTTTTATAGAAACACAAAATATTAAAGATTTTAAAGAATTTAGCCAAAAAGCTTTTGAAGATGAGCTTTGTTTTATGAGTAGTTGCTACAAAGAAGTAGATGCGAAAGCTTGTGATGATCCAAATTTGGTTAAAGTAGTTACTGATAGTAATGATTATGCTTTATATTTTTCAAGATCTAAAATTCCTTATGAAAGGGCAAATTATAAACAAAATTTTAAAGCCCACCTTGGAATTTATGCATATAGGGTTAAAAATTTACAAGAATTTTGTACTTTGAAAAACTCAGCTTTGGAAGAATGTGAAAAATTAGAACAATTAAGAGCCTTAGAAAATGGCAAAAAAATCAAAATGTTAAAAATACAAAGTCAAAGCATAGGTATAGATACAAAAGAAGATTATGAGAGGGCTTTGGCTAAATTTGGAGTTAAAAAATGAAAAAAATACTTTTTTTACTAAGCTTATTTTTTACACTTCATGCAAAAGAATTAATCGTAGGTATGGAACTGGCCTACCCTCCTTTTGAAATGAGTGATACTAAAGGCAATCCAAGTGGTATTAGTGTAGAGTTTTTACAAGCCTTTGCTAAGGAAAAAAACTATGATTTAAAAATTCAAAATATAGCTTGGGATGGACTTATACCTGCTTTAAGAACTCAAAAAATAGATCTCATCATGTCTTCTATGAGTATAAGCGAGCAAAGAAAAAAAGTAATAGATTTTACTTTGCCTTATGCTAAGGCAAATTTAGCGATATTAAGCGCTAAAAAATCAAATATTAATTCCATAGAAGATTTAAATCAAAAAGGGAAAATCCTTGCTTTAAAAAGAGGTTCAAGTGCGCATTTATATGCTCAAAAAAATCTTAAAAATGCAAAAATCCTAGTATTTGATAAAGAAAATGCAGCTATTTTAGAAGTCATTCAAGCAAAAGCTGATGCTTTTATTTATGATCAAATGAGTATTTATAAAGCATGGAAAAAACATCCTGAGCAAACAAAAGCTATTTTTACCCCTTTTGAAAAAACACCTGAGCAATGGGCCATAGCTTTAAATAAAAACAATACCAAATTAAAAGAAGAGCTCAATGAGTTTATTTTAAAATCTAAAAAAAATGGTCTTTTTGATAAACTAAGTCAAAAATATCTCAAAGATATGCAAGAAGTTTTCAAAGAACAAAAGCTTGAGTTTTTCTTTTAAGAAAAACTCTTTTCAAGCTTTCTTGAAAACATAGAAATAGGTAAAGTTAAAAACAAATAACAAAGCGCTAAGGGAATATAAATTTCTAAAGTAGAAAAGGTAAAAGCATTAATTTCTTGAGCATTTTGAGTTAATTCTGAAATAGCTATAACGCTTAAAAGAGAGCTATCTTTGATCAAATTACTAAGTTGTCCACTTAGTGGTGCTAAGATATTTTTTAAAGCTTGAGGAAAAATCACACTTTTATAAATTTCAAACTCACTCAAACCTAAAGCCTTAGCACTTTCATATTGCATTTTATCAACACTTAAAATCCCTGCTCTAAATATTTCACAAATATAAGCACTAGCAAATAAAGCTAAAATCAAAACTCCACAAACATAGCGATTATCAAGCCCCAAATTATCTGCAAAAATATAATAAATCAATAAAATTTGCACTAGCAAAGGTGTGCCTCTAATAAGCTCTATAAAAACTCTTGCAAACATATTAAAAAGTACGATTTTACAAAGACTCATATAACACAAAATCAAAGCAAAAATCACACCTACAATCAAAGACAAAACACTAATAAAAAAACTCGTAAAAAAACCTTGTATCATTTTGTCTTTATACTCATAAATTGCCATAAAATCAAAATTATAACTAGCACTTAAAAAAGATAAATAAAAAAATAAAAACAATAAAAATGCTAGCAAAAAGGCATTAACCGCAAACACCTTTGGACTGATTTTTTTATGCTCATTAAATTTATTACGCACTATAAAAAGATGATTCAATTCTAGCCTTTATTTTTTATCAAATTTTTTAAGTTTTTCATCATTTAAACTAAGTTCCATCTTACGAATTTCTTCCTCACCGCTACGGACTAATTTTTTATCATATTTAAAATACTTATTTTTAATTTTATTTGGATACTCTAAAGAATTAAGTAGATATTTAAATAAATTTATCCTTGCTTTCTTTTTACTATCTGAATTAATGATCACCCAAGGACATTTTGGTGTATTAGAAGCTAAAAGCATAGAATATTTTGCTAGAGTGTATTTATCCCATAATTCTTGTGATTTTTCATCAACAACAGAAAGTTTGTATTGTTTTAGCGGATCTGTTCTCCTTTGCTCAAAACGCCTTTTTTGCTCTTGTTTGGAAACTGAAAAATAAAATTTAAAAAATAAAATTCCACTATCAAGTAGCATTTCTTCAAAAGAAGACACCTCACGCAAGAATTTTTTATGCTCATTTGGAGTACAAAAGCCCATCACAGGTTCCACCCCTGCTCTATTATACCAAGATCTATCAAAAATCACTATCTCTCCTGCTGCAGGCAAATGTGTCACATAACGCTGAAAATACCACTGAGTTCTTTCCACATCACTTGGTTTTTCAAGTGCTACCACACGACAACCTCTAGGATTTAAATGTTCAATTAATCTTTTAATAGCACCACCTTTTCCTGCTGCATCACGCCCTTCAATTAAAATCAAAACTTTTAATCCTTTATCTTTGACATGATTTTGAAATTTTAAAAGCTCAATTTGTAATCTTCTAAGCTCGCTTTCATACTCAAGTGTTGATTTTTTCACTTTAATAAGAGTAAATTTATCCTTATCCACAACAAACTCCTTAATTTAGGATAATTATTAACTTAAATTTACCACAAATAAGTAAAATAAAACAAATTTAATTTTCAATTTCAAGGAGAAAAATGCGTTTTTTAGCGGTATTTTTTATTTTTTTAAATTTAGCTTTTGCTAACAATGGAGTATTATCACTTAATGAAGCCTTTAAACTCAATACTCACAGCAATAATCAAGGAATTTTTTTAAAAATCAATCTTGCAGATAGAATTTATCTTTATAAAGATCAAATCAAAGTAGAATTAGACTCTAATGATATTACTTCTTTATTAAATTTCCCACAAACTCAAACTAGAGAAAACAAAGAAGTAATTTTTAGCCAACTTGAACTTTTCATACCTCAATTATTATTAGATGATTTTATTAAAAATAACAAAGCAAAACTTTCCCTAGCTTATCAAGGTTGCTCAGAAGAAGGTTTATGCTATCGTCCTGTATATGTAAATTATGAACTTAATAAACAAAATGGAATTTATACTATAAAATCCACTAAAGATCAATTTAAAAAGCAAAATGAAGATGAACAAATTGCTAATGATTTAAGTACGCAAAATATATTTATCACACTTTTAACTTTTTTTGGTTATGGCTTATTACTAGCATTTACTCCTTGTATTTTACCAATGATACCTATTCTTTCATCATTAATTGCAATGAAGCTCAAAGATAAACCATCTAAAAAACATAGCTTTTATTTATCTTTTATCTATGTCTTTTTTATGTCTTTAGCTTATGCTATAGCAGGTGCTTTAGTGGGCCTTGCAGGAGCTAATGTGCAAGGTTTATTACAACAACCTTGGATTATCATTACTTTTGCAGGCATTTTTGTATTA
This sequence comes from Campylobacter sp. CNRCH_2013_0671h, assembly GCF_025773055.1. Taxonomy (NCBI): domain Bacteria; kingdom Pseudomonadati; phylum Campylobacterota; class Epsilonproteobacteria; order Campylobacterales; family Campylobacteraceae; genus Campylobacter; species Campylobacter sp. CNRCH_2013_0671h. The sequence goes on along the minus strand of NZ_JAKMTG010000002.1, from coordinate 195,277 downwards.
CTTTCACTTTCTATGTTTGGACTTTATGAATTACAACTGCCACTTAAATTTCAAAATTTTATCAATAAAAAAATAGAAGGTAAAAACGGGGTTTTTGGTATAGCTATCATGGGCTTTTTATCAGCTCTTATTGTAGGACCTTGCGTAGCTGCACCTTTAGCAGGGGCTTTGCTTTATATTACTAATAGTGGCGATGTATTTTTAGGAGGACTTTCTTTATTTGTGATGAGTTTTGGTATGGGCATGCCTTTACTTTTAATAGGTCTTGGAGGAAATCTTTTAAAAAGTGGGGCTTGGATGCTTAAGATAAAGATTTTCTTTGGTTTTATCATGCTCATTATGGCAGTTTGGATGCTAGAAAGAATACTTAGTGCAAATATCATTTTGATACTTTATGGAATTATAGGGGTATTTTTTGCTAGTTTTATGGGTTTATTTGATGAAGCTAAAACTAATTTTGACAAATTTAAAAAAGCGAGTATGATTTTAGTTTTAACTTGCAGTTTAAGCCTAATTTTAGGTGGCTCAATGGGTTCAAAAAGCTTACTAAAACCTCTTGAGTTTAACCTTGCCTCAAAAGAAAATAGCCCTAGTTTAAGTTTTAAAACCATTAAAAATTTAAAAGAACTTAAGCAAGAATTACAAAATTCTACCAAACCTGTTATGCTTGAATTTACAGCCGCTTGGTGTGAAAACTGCAAGCTCTTAGAAGAATATACTTTTACAGATGCTAAAGTACAAAATTTACTTGCTAATTACACACTTTTGAAAGCAGATGTAACACATAATAGCCAAGAAGATTTAGCTCTTATGAAAGAATTTGGAGTTTTTGGGCCTCCTGTGATGATATTTTTTAACAAAAGTGAAGAAAAAGGACGCATTATAGGCTATGTAGATGCAAATGAATTTTTAAATAGAGTTCCTTAAAGGACTCTATTTAAAATTAATTTTATTTCAAAAAACCTTTCAATCCTTCAAGCTGATATTGCCATAGTTTTTCTATAAAAATTTTAAGTTTTATTGCCAAAAGACCACTAATTGGTTTATGTAAAACCGTGCCAACTGCATAATCTTTTCCAATTGAACAAACGGTATTTCCACTCACAAAAGAAAATTCTTGTTTAAAATCTTTCTCATCAATCATAGCCATTAAAGCTTTAGCCACATAAGCTCCTTCTCTTAATGCAAGCTGGGCTGTTGGAGGATATGGAGTGTTAGTTTTAGGGTTTTTAAATAAACTATTATCGCCTATAAAAAAGTATTTTGATGAATTTTCAACATTTAATGGATGCATAAAAGCATCTACTTCTATACGCGATCTTGTGCTTGGAAAATCTGAGCTATTTTCTATAACGCTATTACCTCTAACTCCTGCAGTCCAAATGATAGTATTAGCTTTAATAAATTCTCCCCCATCAAGCCTTATACCATTTTTTTCACATTCTATAATTTTAGATTTTTCATATACTTTCACACCAAGTGCTTCTAGTCTTTGCTTTGTTTTTAGAGCCAAACTTTTATCAAACATAGGTAAAATTTGATCCATAGCTTCAATAATAGAGAGTTCTAATTTCTCATAAGAAATTTGCTCTTTTTGACAAAATATTTTAAGCTCTTTAGCTAAAGAAGCTACAAATTCAACCCCACTTAAACCCCCACCACAAACTGCGATTTTTAAATCATCTTCATTTTGGGTGGTTTTGTAATTTTTTATTTTCTCATATATTATTTCATTAATTTTTAAAGCATTTTCATAATTATCTATACTCAAAGCATATTCTTGCATACCTTTAATACCAAAAGTTTCCTTCGCAAAACCAAGCCCACATACTAAAATATCAAAGTCAAATTCATTATTTTTAGTAAAAACTTTGTCTTTAGAAATTTTTAAAACTTCATCTTGGATAAAGTTGATTTTTGGATTTAATAAAGGTAAAAGATCATATTTTGAACTATAAATATCTTCATTTGAAGCTACTTTGTGTAGTAAAATAGTATGATAATGATAAGAATTGTTATTAATCAAACTCACTTGTGCTTTTTCAAAAAACTCATCAGGTAAGGCTTTTATAACCGATAAAGTAGCATATCCTGCACCTAAAAACAAAATTTTCTTTTTTTGCATGGATTTTCCTTTAATTTGATAAAAAAATAAATAAAAATTTGGCATAATGGTATTATTTTTTATCTTAAAATATTTTTTATTTAAATTTAACAAGGAAAAAGCATGCAAAGACAAACTTGGAGCAATACGCTAACTTATATCCTTACAGTAGCAGGAGCGACTATTGGTTTTGGAGCCACTTGGCGTTTTCCATATTTAGTGGGTGAAAATGGAGGCGGTGCTTATGTTTTGGCATTTTGTATAGCTATGATTTTTATAGGAATTCCTGTGATTTTGGTCGAAAATGTCATAGGAAGACGCAGAATGCTAAATTCAGTCGATGCTTTTGGCGGAAAAACAAGCGATGGAGTTAAAATATCTAATTCTTGGCAAGGTGTTGGCTATATGGGACTTTTGGGAAGTTTTGGAATCATGGCTTATTATATGGTAATAGGCGGATGGGTTTTAGCTTATATTTTTAAAATTATCATAGGCGATTTTAATCTTTCAAGTCCCATTAACGCTCAATATACAAGCGAATTTTATAGCTCTACTATAGAAAATAATCCTTTATTAATAGGAATTTTTACTACTATATTTGTGATAATTAATTGGATTATCTTAAAAAAAGGTGTAATTGATGGCATAGAAAAATCAGTAAAATACCTTATGCCATTTTTATTCATCTGCCTTTTGGTCGTTGTTGCACGCAATTTAACTCTTGAAGGAGCAAGCGAGGGTGTGAAATTTTACCTTACTCCTGATCTTTCCAAAATCACACCTAAATTGTTTATAGATGTTTTAGGACAAGTATTTTTTGCCCTATCTTTGGGTTTTGGTGTAATGATAACCTTATCATCTCACCTTAAGAAAAATGAGAATTTAATCAAAACTTCTGTTTATACAGGAATTTTAAACACCCTCATAGCAGTGCTTGCTGGATTTATGATTTTCCCTGCTTTATTTAGCGTAGGTTTAACCCCTGATAGTGGGCCATCTTTGGTTTTTAAAACCTTGCCCGTTGCATTTTCACATATACCTTTTGGAAGTATAATTTGTGTGTTTTTCTTTTTGCTTTTAATCATCGCTGCACTTACTACAAGCTTACCAATTTATCAAGTAATCATTAGTGTTTTAGAGGAAAAATTTAAACTAGCTAAAAATACCGCTATTAATCTAACACTTGGAAGTATTTTTGTTTTAGGGAATTTACCATGTATACTTACCTATGGTCCTTTAAGAGATATTACTATCATCAAGGGAAAAAATATTTTTGATAGCTTTGATTTTATTAGTGGAAATATATTCTTTGTTTTAACCGCATTTTTTTGTTGTATTTATGTAGGTTGGGTGCTTAAAAAAGATGCTATTTATGAACTTTCCAATCAAAATACCCTAAAAGGAAGTATTTTTAAATTATGGTATTATTATGTTAAATTTATTATACCTTTGATTATCTTAGTGATTTTTTATTTTGGAATTTTTTAATTTATACTCATAACGCTTTAACATGCTTATATTTCCTTCAAGGCCTCCTTGATGGATATATAAGATTTTTCCACCAAATTGCTCTTTATGAGCTAATAAAGTTTTAAAACCCACCATATCATAAAGCAAATCAAACTCCACTCCACATTCTTTTTTTAAATCCTTATAAAGCTCATAAAATTCTAAATAAGGCTTAGCAAAATGATATTTTTTAGGTGAATTTAATATGGTTAAATTATCAAAATCATAATTTGGCTCTAAGCTTAAAATTTGCTCTTTTAAATATGCACTATCGCCCACACAAGCACATGTAAAAACTTTAAATTTACTATGTTTAGCCAAAAAAGCCGCAGAAGTTCCTGTACCTGAAGGTAAAAAAATACTTACAGTTTCACTTAACTGCTCACTAAGCTCTAAGGCTAGTTGCTGGTATCCAAATTCAGCTTCTTTTATAGCCACACCCTCTTCTATAAAAATATCATCATCTTTTTTCAAGGCTAGAGCTTGCAGTCTTCTTGTGGGATAATTTATATTTTCTATCAACTTCACATTGTGTTTTAATGCAAATTCTAAATTTCCATGGGGATTTTCTTTTAAAAAAGAACTCATTTTTTCACAAACAAAAATGAGCAAAAAATCATTTTCGTAACAAAACTTAGCTAAAGCAACTAAAGCATTACTTTGAGAGGAGCCAAAAGAAATAAATCTTTGTCCTTTTTTAAATAAATGTTTATTTTTTTCAAAAAAGGCTAGTTTTCTAGCCTTATTTCCATTAATATAACCTAGTAAATCATCTCTTTTGAGTAAAAATTCAAAATCATTGTATTTTAAAACATCAATTCTACTTGCTATCAAGGTATTTTTCAACCTTTTCTAAAGCATTATTTGTATTGATATTAAACTTAATCTCTATTCTACGACTTGCCCCTTTGTCTTCTTTACCATCTTTCATAATCACATCAGAATAAGATCTACCACTTGCCATTAAAAGTTTTTGCAATCTTGGATCTTTGTAAAATGAGTGTATAAAACTCATCACAGCATAAGCTCTTTTTTGTGATAAATCAAGATTATATATATAAGAGCCTGCACTATCTGTGTGACCTTCTATGACTATATTTTCTATACTATTTAAGATATTTTCATCTTTTAAGATATTGTCAAAATACTGTGTTAAAATTGCCTTTAAATTCTCTTTTGCTTGAGCTTTTAGAGTAAAAGAATTTGTATCAAAAAGCACTTCAGAAGGTAAAACTATCGCGCCTGTATTAGAATCTAAGGTAATATTAGTATCAAATTTTGCTTGAAGATTTTTGATAGTATTTTCTTTGATTAATCCTAGTTCTTTGATTTTGCTTTTCGCCTCATCAAAATTACGCTCTAATTCTTTAATTTCCTCATCTTTTTTATTTAATCTTTCAAGTAAAGCAAAAATTTGCTGATCTTTTTCATCTAAACTTGAATTTAAATCTTGATTAAGTTTAGTAATATTAGCTTCTAAAGCTTGTTTTTGTTTGTTGATATTATCAAGTGTACTTGAGGTATTACTTAATTTTTGGCTAAGACTTTTTAAAATATCTTCTTTTTGATTTAATTCTTCTTTATTCTCTCTTAAGCGTTCTTCTTGTTTTTGCAAATTTTCTTTTATGATTTGTAAATCACTTTGAGTTAAAACATACTTAACAACTATAGCTCCAATAAGCAAAATAAATATAAAAAGCAAGCCTGCCATTAAATCTGCATAAGCTATCCAAAAATTATTTTCTTCATTGTTAGAATTATTTTTTATCATCTATTTTTTCATCTTCTTTTTGATTTTCAAGCTTTGCAATAACTTGTGTGGTTTGCTCATCTAATTCTTTGCTTTCTTCTTTAAATTCTTGCATTAGTGAAATTTTTTCGTCAATATTTTTTTCATCTTCATAAGCTTCTTTAAAAGTATGCATACCCTCTATAATACTTGCCCTAAAGCCTTCAAAAAGCTTAGTTTGATTATCAAGCATAAGATTTTGATATTTTTCAATATTATTTGAAAAATTATTTACCTTTTCATCTAAAGCACTCACACTTTTATCTAAATGCACAATCTTATCTGAACTCACATCTAAAAGTCTATTATATTGCTCTGAAATTCTTAAAGTTAGATCTTTTATGTTTGAATTTAACATATTTACCGCATTTGCAATCTCGCTATAAGTTTTAACTATATCTTTTTGCTCTCTTTGGGTTTTAGATAAATCACTCATAGTTTGTTTTACATGCTCACTGCTTAATCTTACAGCTTTTTCTTCAGCATTTACAAGTTCTTGAAAAACTTTGAATTTTCTATCTATTGTATTATCTAGTTCTTTAAAAAATTCCTCATTGCTTACATGTTCAAAAATCGTGCCTATTTTTTCAAAATGTTGCAAACTTTCTTGAAGATATTTTCTATCAATTTCTTCTTTAGACCAGAAAAAATCGCTTGTTGCGTTTTTTTGACGATTTAGAAGTTTTTGGAATTTACTACTACCGTATTTTTCAAAAAATATCCACCAAAGTGCTAAGAAAATTCCATAAATTGATACATAAAAGGCTGTTCCTACTCCATTTAATAAAACTGAAATCTCTTGTTCTAAGCCTGCTGTGTCGCTTGAATTAAAATTTGGCATAGACATGGCTATACTTATAAAAGTTCCTAAAATACCAAGCATAGGAAAAATAGCTGCACCCACAGAAGCAAAATTTTCATTTCTCAAATCTTTCACATAAGCATATGCAAAATCATCAAAACTAGCATTTGACTTTGTTTCTTTACCTATAACTAAAAAATGCTTCATAATATAGCGTTTTAATATCAGCTTAAATTCATCTTTTTGTTGCTCAAAAATACTTGAAGCATAATCAGCGCTATGTCTAGCAAAGATCAAAGCCACTAAAAAGATAATCCCTATCATTACAACACTATGTAATTCTACTTTAAAATCAATCTTTCCAAAATACCCTAAAAGCACTAAAATATACAATATAGCAGGGATAAAAATAATCTTTAAATAAGCAACAATTCCTGTGCTACCTTTTCCTTCAGGTAATACAAGATCAGAAAAATCATCAGTTGTTTTAACTTCCATTTTATAAACCTTTGTTAATTTTACTCTAAAAATTTAAAATCTTCACAGGAAAATCAACTAAGAGTTATAAAACTCTTAGTTTCTATCGATACAATTTAAATCGCTAAAAGCACACTCTAAGCGTTTGATCATACTCTCTTCGCCCGCTCTAAGCCATACTCTTGGATCATAATATTTTTTATTTGGCTTATCTTCTCCATCTGGATTACCAATTTGGCCTTGCAAATAAGCTTTATTTTTAAGCTCATATTCTCTAACACCATCCCAAAAAGCCCATTGTGTATCTGTATCAATATTCATTTTAATTACACCGTAGCTAAGTGCTGCTTTGATATCCTCTATATCGCTACCACTACCACCATGGAAAACAAAATTGATTGGTTTATCTTCACCAAGATTGAATTTTTCTTTTACATAATTTTGAGAGTTTTTAAGAATTTCAGGTCTTAAAATCACATTTCCTGGTTTATATACTCCATGTACATTACCAAAACTAGCTGCAATTGAAAATCTATCACTAATTTTAGAAAGTCTCTCATAAGCTAATGCTACATCTTCAGGCTGAGTGTATAATTTTGCATTATCAATATTAGTATTATCCACTCCATCTTCTTCACCACCCGTACATCCTAGCTCAAGCTCTAAAGAAATTCCAAGCTCAGACATTTGTTTTAAATAATTCTCACAAGTGCCTAGATTACTTTCTAAATCCTCTTCACTTAAATCAATCATATGAGAGCTAAACAAAGGCTTACCTGTTTCTTTTTTAAACTCAATATTTGCTTCAATCAAAGCATCAATCCAAGGAAGTAATTTTCTAGCAGCATGATCTGTGTGTAAAATTACTGGAACTCCATAAGCTTTTGCCATTAAATGCACATGTCTTGCACCACTTATAGCACCAAGCACATCAGCTTTTGGACAAGCTTTTCCTGCTACAAATTTAGCTCCACCATTTGAAAATTGAATAATCACAGGTGAATTAACTTTTTTAGCACTTTCTAAAACCGCATTAATAGAATTTGTCCCCACGACATTTACCGCAGGGATAGCAAATCCTTCTTTTTTTGCATAATTATATACGGTATTTAGATCATCGCCACTTAAAACACCTGGTTTGACAAGATCTAATACACCCATTATTTATATTCCACTTTTGCTTTTTGACGAAGCTCTTGAGCTTTTTTATTCATAAGTTCTTTAAATTCTTCCATTTTGATATTGCTTTCAATACCTGCTTTTACTTCATTATAACTCATAGTACTTTTCGCTCTAGCATCTTCTTTTAAAATAATATGATATCCAAAATCACTTTTTACTGGTGTTTTAGAAATAGTGCCTTTTTTCATAGAAAAAGCTGCATCAGCAAATGGTTTTACCATAGTTGATTCAGCAAACCATCCAAGATCACCACCTTGAGCCGAAGAACCTTTGTCGATTGATTTTTCTTTTGCAAGTTGAGCAAATTTATCATTTAAAGCTTTTCCACTTAACTTACTAAGCTCGGCAATAATATCTTTAGCTTCTTTTTCACTAGTTACCAAAATATGCTTAGCTTTTACTTGAGCTGGTTTAGTAAATTTATCTTTATTTGCTTCATAGTATTTTTTAGCCTTAGCATCATCATTTTTGATAGAATCAAAAATTTTCTTTTGATAGATATTTACCATGATAGCTTCTTTAGCACGCTCTAATTCTTCTTTATATGAAGGATCATTTTCTATTTTTTGAGCTTTAGCGTCTTTTAATACAAGTTGTTGGATGATATATTGATCAATGATTGCTTTTTTTTGTTCAGCTGGTAAGTCAGTGATTTTAGCACCTCTTAACATAGGAGCAAAAAACTCATTTACTTCTGTATCGCTAATATTGTTTCCATCAAGGGTTGCAACCACCGCAGCATTTAAACTCAAACCTGTTAATAAAGCCGCAGCAACTAAAGAAATTTTTTTCATTGTTTTTCCTTTGAAATAGTTTTGTTGATTTTATTATATCTAAACTTTATTTAAAGCCGATTAACATACAATAAGTTTATGAAAAGAAATTTAGAAATTAAAGAATTATTTTTAAAACATTTTGGACAAGCAAAAACAGAATTAGTTTTTAGCAATGCTTATGAACTTATAGTTTGTGTTATGCTTTCAGCTCAATGTACTGATAAAAGGGTTAATCTCATCACACCTGCTTTATTTAAAGCTTACCCTAGTGTGCAAGATTTAGCTAAGGCAAATTTATCTTCTTTAAAACTTTTGATTAATTCTTGCTCATTTTATAATAATAAAGCACAAAATTTAATCAAAATGGCTCAAGCAGTTTGCGAACAATTTAATGGTGAAATTCCAATGGACGAGCAAGATTTGAAAACTCTAGCAGGTGTAGGACAAAAAACTGCACATGTAGTGATGATAGAATGGTGTGGGGCTAATTGCATGGCTGTAGATACCCATGTATTTAGAGTTTCGCATAGACTTAATCTTAGCAAAGCCAAAACTCCTGAAGAAACCGAAAAAGACTTAACTAAAATTTTTAAAGATAATCTAAACTATCTTCATCAAGCTATGGTGCTTTTTGGGCGTTATACATGTAAAGCTAAAAATCCTTTATGCAAAGAGTGCTTTTTAAATCATTTATGTAAAAGTAAAGATAAGAAAATTTAATCTAGCACCAATTTAGTGCTAGATGATTTTAATGAAAGAATGGTAGATACAAGAAAGCATTGATGACTAAAGCATTTACTATATCTATGAAAAACGCACCCACTAAAGGTACAATAATAAATGCCATATGGCTCATACCATAGTGATTTGTTACAGTTTGCATATTTACCATAGCTGTTGGAGTAGCGCCCAAACCAAAACCACAATGCCCTGCTGCTAAAACTGCTGCGTCATAATCTTTTCCACATACCCTAAAAGTGATAAATATAGCATAAGCAGCCATCATAGCAACCTGAACAGCTAAAATTACCAACATCGGTAATGCAAGAGTTACTAAATCCCAAAGATTAATAGTCATTAGAGCTAAAGCTAAAAATAAAGATAAGCTTACATTACCCAAAACTGATACTTCTCTATCAAATACATGATGAATTTTTGTAGCTGATAAAACATTTCTTAAAACCACACCTACAAAAAGACAATACACAAAAGTTGGTAAAGTAAAACCTGTATTTGTTTTAATATAAGTAGACAAAGCACTACCTATTAATAAACATAAAGCAATTAATGCCAAAGATTCTATAAAAGAAGAAGGTGTGATTAGTCTTTCTTTTTCTGGAGACTGGAAATTTAAAATCGCATCTTTATCATCATTTTGCTTTGGAACTACTAACTTATATTTATTGACTAAATATCTTGCAACAGGCCCACCTATGATACCACCTGAAATAAGCCCAAAAGTAGCACAAGCAATAGCAACAGTAGTTGCACTAGAGTAAAAATAAGGTTCTTTAATAAATTCAGCTGCCCATGCTGCACCTGTTCCATGACCACCACTCATTGTAACAGAACCTGCTATAAGTCCCATTAGTGGATTTTGCCCCATAGCACTTGCCACACCTATGCCAACTATATTTTGCGCAAAAAGCAAGCCAACAACAACAACTAAAAAAATTGCTAATTTTCTTCCACCCTTTTTTAAAGAAGCAAAATCAGCTAACAAACCAATACTTGAAAAAAATGCAAGCATTAAAGGATCTTTCATAGATTCATCAAATTTAATATCCAATGAGAAGAAACTATGTAAGATCAAAAGAATAATCGCAGCAATCCCACCACCAACAACTGGCTCAGGGATATTATAATCACGAAGAAATTTTACCCTTTTAATGACAAATACGCCTAAAAGCAATACTATAACCATAGTAACTAGCGTTGCATAAAAATCAAATTTCATAATTCTCCTTTGTTTGATTTATTTATCAATTGTATTCTAAATGACTTTAAAACAACGCAAATAAACAACACTCTTTTCTTATAATATTACAAAATGAAACACTTTTAGTCTTTTTTACTCTGAAATTAAAACAATATTATGATATAAATTAATATTTTTAAGCAAAGATAGCTTTGCTCTGCTAAGCTCTTGGAGTGAATTTATAAGCAAAGCATCCGCATCAAGATAATCTTTTAGTTCACTGCGACCTAATTCATATTTTTCTAAATATAGCTGTGTAATTTTTTCTTGATTAACATTAATGTCTTTTACTAATTTTAACAAATCATTATAATACTTGTCATTTTCATAACAAAGTTTAAATTCATGGATAGTTCTTTGTAATACATCTTTATATTCAACCAAACGAGCTTGATATGCTAATTCAGAAATTTTTACATTTTGTTTTACTCTATAAAAGTCCAAAAATGGTAAGTCAATGGCGACATTGCCTCCTAAAATTAAAAATTTAAAACTCTCATCAATATTCTTATCATTCCCATCTAAATTTCCCAATATTTTTATGCTAGGTAAAATACTTTTTTGCACACTTGTATAATCCTTGTAAGAAGCCATAAGTTGATTTAGTTTTGCTTGAACTTGTGGTCTATAAGCAAGCATTTTTAATTCTATATCAAAATTAATTTTTTGCAAAGAAAAATCTTCAAGAGTATAATTTAGCATTTTATTAATCAAATGCTCATCATCTTTACCCAGTAAGTCTTTTATATTTTTAAGAGTTAAGTCTTTATTTTGCAAATTTGTAATGATATTTTGTTTAGTGTTTAATAAAGATTTTTTAATATTTAAAAGATCTATATATTCAACTTTTCCATAATTAAGTTTAGTAGTATAAATTTCTAGCATTTGCTCTAGATTTTTTAAATGTTTGTTTAATAAATGATCTACATCATTGAAATAAATAAATTCAAAAATACTATTTATCGCTAAATTAATCGTATCAAACTCTAAAGAGCGTAACTCATACTCACTTGCTTTTACTAAAAATTCAGAATTAGCAACTTGATCTGAAATTTTGCCATATATATCAAGCTCATAATTTAACATAATGCCATTTGAAAAACTATGCGTTTTTGCGCCATTGTTTAAATTTTTTCTTATATTTGCACCAAAATTTCCACTCAAAGTAGGATAAAGATCTAAATTTAAAAGCTTATATCTAGCTAAAGTACTTAAAAAATTAACCCTTGCTATATTTAAGTCTTTATTATTATCAATAATAGCTTTTAAGATATTATTTAAGTCTTGATTATTATATTTTTCCCACCAAGCCTTGCTTGCGTTAAAATCTTCAAAATATTCTTTTTTTATTTGCTCTTGAGATACTTGCTCTAATTTTACTCCTACGCAGGCATTTAAAAAAAAGGCTATAAAAAATAATAAAAATATTCTCATCTCATTCCTTTGATAAAGCACTAATAGGATTTAAATTTGCTGCATTTTTTGCTGGGAAAAATCCAAAAACCACTCCGATTAAAACCGAACTTAAAAGCCCTAAAAATACCGAATTTAATGAAAGTATCATCGTAAAACCAAAATTTAAAGAATTAAATACTTCAATGATGATAAAAGAAAGCATTACTCCAAAAATAGCCCCTAAAGAACAAATCAACACAGCTTCGATTAAAAACTGCATTAAAATATCTTCTTTTCTAGCTCCAATAGCCATTCTAACTCCAATTTCTCTTGTGCGCTCACTTACTGAAACAAGCATGATATTCATCACACCAATACCACCTACTATCAAAGATACCACTGCAATAGAAGAAATAAGTAAAGTCAAAGTAGCAGTATTTTCCTCAATGGCATTTTTAATCGCGTCAGAATTTATAGTAAAAAAATCTTTTTTTCCGCGTTTAATCTCTAAAATTTTTACCATAGCTTCTTCAGCCAAAGCAGGATTTACCTCATCTTTTACCTTAGTTACTATAGCTCTTATTTGTTTATCTCCTGTGATTTTATTCATCAAAGTAGAATAAGGAGTATAAATTTTAATGGTATTTTCATCAGCTCTAAAGCCTTTATTATCTCTTTCTTTTTTTAAAACACCAACTATAGTTAAAGGTTGCTTGTTAAAAATCACGCTTTTACCTAAAACATCTTTAACGCTGATATTATCAAATAAAATTCTCAAAGCATTTTCATCTATAATGCAAATATTAGTATTATCTTTTATATCTTCATTATTAATAAACCTACCATCTACCATCACAAAACCTCTAAGTCTTAGATGATTTGGTCCTACTCCATAAATTCTAGCTTGTAAAGAATTATTCTTATAAGTTACCACCCCTATTTTACCCACATCTGCTTCTACTGCTTCTAAATAAGGCAAAGAACTTAAGGTTTTTAAATCGCTTAAATTAAGCCTTGTTCTGCCTGATCGAATATCTCCCAAGCCACGCCCTGAAACAACTTCTATAGTATTAGTCCCAATAGAGCTAATAGAAGCAAGTATGTTTTGTTGGGCTCCAAGCCCTAAAGCAACCACGCAAACTACTGAAGCTATGCCTATGATAATACCAAGCATAGTAAGCAAAGAGCGTAGTTTGTGTGCTACAATGGAAGCTATGGACATTTTCAAACTTTCAAAAAGCTGATTTTTAAGCAAATTAAAGCTTTTTTTCTCTTTTGGCATTAACTTAGCTTTTATTTCATCTGCTTTTTTTGCACCATTATCACTTATAATCTTACCATCTTTAATTTCTATAACTCTTTTTGCTCTAGCAGCTATTTCCCTATCATGAGTGACTAAAACTACGGTGTGTCCTTGCTCATTTAGTTTATTTAAAATTTCTAAAACTATCTTACCGCTTTTAGAATCAAGCGCACCCGTTGGCTCATCTGCTAAAATAAGCTCACCACCATTCATCAAAGCTCTTGCTATGGAAACTCTTTGCTGTTGCCCACCACTTAGTTCATTTGGCTTAGAAAGTTCTTTATGATCAAGCTCTAAAAAAGAAAGTAATTCTTTAGCCTTTTGTGATCTTTCTTGTTTGTTTTTACCTGCATAAACAGCAGGTAAGGCTACATTATCTTTAGCATTTAAAAGACTAAGCAAATTATATCTTTGGAATATAAAACCAATTTTTTCGCGTCTAATTCTTGCTTTTTCATCTTTGCTTAAATTAGTTACTTCATATGCATCTAAAAAATATTTTCCACTACTTGGTTCATCAAGTGTGCCTATAATATTTAAAAGAGAGGTTTTACCACTTCCTGATTGTCCTATAATGGCTACAAATTCTCCCTTTTGAATATAAAGATTAATATTTTCTAAAATAGTTGTATTATTAATCTTTTTTTGTATATTTTCTAAGCGTATCATTTTTTATTTTTACCTATGATAACTAAATCACCCTCATTAATACCATCTAAAATTTGAGTATTTAAACTATCTTTGATACCTAATTTAACAGGTGTTTTTACACTTATATTATTGGCTTTTAAAATTTCTACATAATAACCACTTGTATCGCTTTTTATAGCTAAAGTTGGTATAACTAAAGTATTATTTTCTGTTTTAATAGCAATTTCATTTTCTGTACTCATACCTATGCGTAAAAAATTATTATCATTTTTTACAAAAACCCTTGCATAATAATACACAGCGCTAGTGCTAGTACTTGAGTTTGAGTTTAAATTTGTATTGCTTGTTGCATCACTTATGGTAGTATTTGCTGGATCTATACTTGAAATAGTTGCTTCATATTTTTTATCAGGCTCATTTAAAATGCTAAATTTTACCTTTTTTCCAACACTAATTTTATTAATATCAGCTTCAGCTATTTGCATACGAATTTCCATTTCACTTAAATCAGCCAAGCGCACTATACTTGGTGTATTTTGGTTTGCATTTACAGTTTGCCCCTCTTCAACTGCTACATTGATAATCTCACCCTTACTAGGTGCAGTTATAGTAGTATAAGCTAAATCTTTTTGAGCATTTTTTAAAGAAATTTCAAGTTGAGTAGTTTGAGCTTTTAAATCAGCCACATTTGCTCTTAAGGCATAAAAAGTATTTTTAAGATTTTCAAGATTTTCTAAAGAGGTAGCCTTTTTGGCATAAAGTTTTTGCTCTCTTTGGTATTGTTTAGTAGCTATATCAAGAGCGATTTTTTTACTTTCTAAATTTGCCTTTGCACTTTCAAGTCTAGCTTTAGTAATATCTAAATCATTTTGTTGTTTATCTTTATCAATTTGTGCGATTAAATCACCCTCATTAACACGATCGCCCAATTTTACATATAGTTTAGTAATTTGCCCACTAACTTGTGCACCAACATCAACTTGGGTTTTTGCATAAACTTCACCTATTGCTTCTATGCTTTGAGTAATGTCTTGTTTTTTAACCTCATAAGTTAGATAATTATATTCTTCCTTATTTGCAAAAAAGTAAAAATACACCCCTATAATAAGTATAATCAAAAATATGCTCAAATAAATTATTTTTTTCATTTTAATCCTTTAAAAACCGCATAATAAAACATTTGTGTGAAGTAAAAATAAAATTGTAGCAATAAAATATAATTTTAACAATTTTAAAGCTTATAAGGTATAAGATAAATTAAACTAAAAATAAGGAAATTATATGCAAGATTATTTAAATTTAATGCAAAATCGCTCTTCCATTAGAGCATATACTCAAGAAAAAATTTCTAGAGAGAACTTAGAATATATCTTAGAATGTGCTAGATTATCTCCTAGTTCTTTAGGGCTTGAACCTTGGAAATTCTTGGTTTTTCAAAAAGATGAACATAAAAAAGAAATTGCCAAAATAGCTAACAATCAAAATCATGTAGCAAATTGTGCTGCTATTATTGTTGTGATCTCAAGAGCTGATTTTAAAGATTATTTTGAAGAAAAACTAAAAAAGCGTGGTTTAAGCCAAGAAGAATTAAACAAACGCTTGCAAACCTATAAGCCATTTTTAGACGCAATGGATTTAGAACAAAGTTTTATTTATGCAAAAGAGCAAAGTCATCTTGCTATTGCAAATATTATCAATGCTGCTTATAGTTTAAATTTAGGTTCGTGTATTATCGGTGGCTTTGATAAAGATAAAATCAATCAATATTTAAATTTAGACACTACCAAACAAAGAGTATCTATGCTTATTGCTCTAGGACATGCCCAAAAAAATTCTAGTACAGAAAAAGCTCGTTTTGCATTTAATGAAGTGGTAGAATTTAAAGATTAATCAAATATCAAAACTCCATTTAAATTTTATATAATAAAATAATATTTTTAAAATAAAATGGAGTTTTAAATGCAAGGAAATTTTTTAAAGATTTTTGGCGTATTGCCATTTTTAGCAGTAGCTTTTATTAACGCTTTTGTGGATTTAGGACACAAAATCATCATACAAAATACCATTTATAAATTTTATGAAGATAGCACCCAACTTTTTCTAACTGCTATTGTCAATGCTTTAATGCTTTTGCCTTTTATTCTTATGCTTTCACCATCTGGATTTTTAGCGGATAAATTTCCTAAAAATAAAATCATGAAAATATCTGCATTATTTTCAGTAATATTAACTTGTATTATTTGTTTGTGTTATTATCTTGGAGCATTTTGGCTTGCATTTACAATGACTTTTATCATGGGAGTGCAATCTGCCTTATACTCTCCTGCAAAATATGGCTTTATAAAAGAATTAGTAGGAAAAGAGTTTTTAGCTATGGGAAATGGAGCTGTCAATGCAGTAAGTATTGTGGCTATTTTAGCCGGTATGGCAGTATTTTCTCTAAGCTTTGAAATGCTTTTTGAGTCAAATTTTAACACTCCTTCGGATATTTTAACACAAATTGCACCTTTGGGTTTTGTATTAATAGCTTTTGCTTTATTAGAACTTTTTTTAGCTTATAAACTTCCTAGCTTAAAAGAAGAAGATAAAAATTTAAGTTTTGATAAAAAACAATATTTACAAGGAAAGCTTTTAACCTCTAATTTAAAAACAATATTTTCTCATAAAATTATTTGGCTTTGTATTATAGGAATTTCACTTTTTTGGGCCATATCACAACTTTATTTAGTGAGTTTTCCTGTATATGCAAAAAATGATCTTTTCATAGAAAATACCTTTTATGTACAATGCTCTTTAGCTTTTTCTGGTATAGGAGTGATTATAGGATCGCTTATTAGTGGTAAGTTTTCTAAAAATTACATCGAATTAGGTCTTATACCACTAGGTGCTTTAGGGATTTTTCTAATGAGCATTTTAATGCCATTTTTAGAAAACTTACTAAGTTATAGTGTAGTATTTTTTATTTTTGGTTTAAGCGGAGCATTTTTTATCATACCTTTAAACTCTCTAATACAATTTCATGCAAAAGAAAATGAACTAGGAAAAGTCTTAGCAGGAAATAATTTCATACAAAATATTTTTATGTTAGGCTTTTTAGCACTAGCTACTTTTGCTGCTTATGCTAAAATTGAAGTGATAAATTTATTTTATTTTATCATCGCTGTAGCATTTTTTGGAAGCGTTTATGTGCTAAGTAAATTGCCTTTTTCTTTAGTGCGTTTATTAATGAGTATAGCGTTTTTTCAACGCTATCGTTTATTAGTAGAAGGTTTTGAGAATATTCCTGAAAAAGGTGGAGCATTATTACTTGGTAATCATGTATCTTTTATAGATTGGGCTATTGTACAAATGGCTATACCAAGAAAAATTTATTTTGTTATGGAAAAAAGCATTTATTCTAAGTGGTATATTAAAATTTTTCTTGATAAATTTGGAGTTATTCCTGTTTCAAGTGCTTCTAGTAAATCAAGCTTAGAGCTTATTGCTATGCATATTAAAAATGGAAATTTAGTTTGCCTTTTCCCAGAAGGAGTGCTTTCACGCCATGGACAGCTTAATGAATTTAAAGGTGGATTTGAGTTAGTTTGCTCAAAATTAGAAGAACAAGATGGAGTGATTTTACCTTTTTATATTAGAGGACTTTGGGGAAGTGCTTTTTCAAGAAGTGATGAAGAATTTTCAGCAAGAAACCGCAAAATAAGCAAAAGAAAAATCGCTATTGCTTTTGGAAAAAGCTTGCCAATACACACTAAAAAAGAAGTGGTTAAAGCAAAGGTTTTTGAACTTTCATTTATTGCTTGGAAATCTCAATGTGAAAGTATGCATACTATAGCCAGAGCTTGGATAGATAGCGCTAAAAGAAATTTAAGTCAAATAGCTATTGTTGATCCTTTAATAGGTGGTATTACCTATAGAAAAATGCTTGCTTTAAGTTTAGTTTTTAGCTCTTTTATAAAAAATAGATCACATGAGTTAAATATACAACCTACCCAAGGAAGCTATGCTCCAAAAGAAGAATGTATAGGAATTTTGCTCCCTGCTTCCATGGCTAGCTCTCTTTGTAATCTAGCTGTATTACTTGCAAATAAAATCGTGGTAAATTTAAATTTCACAGCAGGTGTAAAAGCAATAAATCAAGCCATTCAAAGTTCTCAAATTCAACAAATTTATACTTCTAGAAAATTTATGGAAAAATTAGAAAATAAAGGCATAAAACTAGAATTTGAAGAGCATGTTAGAATTATTTTTATGGAAGATATTATCGCAAACTTTAAAAGACAAAAACTCAAAATCTTTTCTATGCTTGCTTTAGTAAGTATCTTACCTACTTGTTTAATAAAAGCATTATTTGCATCTAATAAACAAAACCTTGCCATAGCTGCTATATTATTTAGTAGTGGTAGCGAGGGAGTGCCTAAGGGGGTAATGCTAAATAATCGTAATATTTTAAGCAATATAGCTCAAATTTCAGATGTATTATGTGCAAAAAATGAAGATGTTGTCTTATCTTCTTTGCCACCTTTTCATGCTTTTGGATTAACTGTAACTACTTTTATGCCTTTATTAGAAGGGATTAAAAGCATAACACATGCTGATCCAACAGATGCGCTAGGTGTAGCAAAAGCTATAGTAAAAAATAATGTTAGCATTATGTGTGCTACTTCAACTTTTTTGGGTATTTATGCAAGAAATAAAAAACTTGATGCGATTATGTTTGAAAGCTTAAGGATTATTGTTTCAGGTGCTGAAAAACTCAAAAGCGAAGTAAGAACTGCCTTTGAAATGAAATTTAAAAAACCTATTTTTGAAGGCTATGGAGCTACTGAAACCACTCCGGTTGCAAGTGTGAATTTACCGAATAAATTTGATCCTGACTATTGGATTTTACACCGTGCAAATAAAGAAGGTAGTGTAGGTATGCCTTTACCAGGAAGTGCTATACGCATAGTAGATCCATCTACTTATGAAAGTTTAAATCATGGAGAAGATGGATTAATACTCATTGGTGGCCATCAGGTTATGGTGGGTTATTTAAACAATAAAGAAAAAACCGATGAAGTTATCAAAGAAATCGATGGCATACGCTGGTATAATACCGGCGATAAAGGCCATGTAGATGAGGATGGCTTTTTATATATAGTAGATCGTTATTCTCGTTTTGCAAAAATTGGTGGCGAGATGATATCTTTAGGAGCTTTAGAAGAAGAAATTGCTAAATTTATCAATACAGATATAGTAAAATTTTGCGCAGTTGCACTAGATGATGATAAAAAAGGTGAAATGGTATGCTTATTAGTAGAATGCCAAGAGCAAGATTTTGAAGGAATTTGCGAAGCGATTAAAAACTCTACTATGCCTGCTATTTTTAAACCAAGTAAATATTTTAAAGTAGAACAAATTCCACTTTTAGGTTCTGGTAAAGTGGATTTAAAAGGCGCTAAAGATTTAGCTAAAATCTTGCAAGAAAATTAATTCCCAAAGTAAATTTTACTTTGGGAAATTTTATAAACTATTTCTTTTAGTTTTACAATCATATTTTTTATCAAAAACAAGCTTATTATTTTCCTTAACTACTAATTTTCCCTTAATATAAAAATACTCCAAATCGCTAGTTTGTATTAAGATTATATCCGCCTCCATCATACAACCCTCGCGTCCTATTTGCATTGTTTGGATAATGGTATATTGCGCGCTTAATGGATTTTCATTTTGAAGTTTTAATTCTCTTTTTAAATTATGCTTTACTAAAACATCAACCTCATCAAATCTATAAACACCTTCTCCAAAAACCCCGCCAACACCATCTGTAATACAAGTCCAAGTATCGTTTAAAATATCATAAGAAATGCTTCTATCTACCCTACCTTCTTCTAAAAGTGTTATTGGGGTTAAAGGAGCACTTTGTGCTTGCATATTGATTTTATCGCTATCTTGACCATTAAAACATGGTAAATTAAATTCACACTCATTTAAATCTAAAGTCAAGGTTGAAATTTTTGGCATAGGCCAAAACATAGGCCAAAAAGAATTTGCTAATGATAATCTTATCTTAGAACCCTTGGCAAATCTATATCCACAAGCATCAAGTTTGATTTGCTTTTGGATAAATTCATCTTTTTTTAAAGGTATAAATTGCTCTTTATTATCACTTAATGCAAGATTGATTACTCCATAACTTACTCTTTTTACAAAACCATCAGCTCTAACTTCACTAAGTTGAGCAAAGAGCATAGCTTTTTCTTGATCGCTTGCAATTTTTACATTTAACATAGGAAAGCCTAAGACATCTAAATCTTGTTCTAAAAAATCACTTTCAAAAACAACTGCCATCCCATCATCCAACCTTTGATCGCTAGGACTTTCTCCTAAAACACCAGCTCCCATCCACTCTCCTGATAAAAGCCCATGATTTAATGGAGTGTTAATTTTGATAAATTCACTTGATTTTTTACATGTTAGTTTATACGGATTTAAATAGTATTTTTTATAGCTAATATCATTTTCAAAATCATTTAAAGCAACAAAACGACCTTCTACTTTCTCTGTTTTTGAATTTGGCTTAGAGCTATTTTCAATATATGCTTGTATCATAGGAGCTTCAAGTGCATCGTTTTCTTCATTTTTAAGCCATTTATCCCACCATTTAAGTGCTTCTTGTAAAAAACCCATTGCAGGCAAAGGTAAGCCATCATGAGGATAAACATGAGCCCAAGGACCAACGATAGCTTTTTTTGGAACTTTCAAAGCATTCATTAGAGTAAAAACAGGATTAGTATAAGAATCAGCCCATCCATCTAATGCAAAAACAGGAACTTGTATATCATCATAATTTTCCCCAACAGATCCATGCTTCCAATAATCATCTTTTAAAGTATGCCCAAGCCATAATGTGGGCCATAAAGGCATGTTCTCAAGCCTATTGAACCATTTTTTTCTACCATTTGGATCAATTTTTGGATCAACAAAGCGCGATTGATATGCAAGCATGATATTACCCCACCAAAAATTATCATTAAGCAAACATCCGCCTTTATAATGAATATCCTCATTAAACCTATCATCAGTAAAACCTACTACTATAATTGCTTTTAAATTTTTAGGTCTTCTTGCTGCAACTTGTAAAGAATTAAAGCCACCCCAAGATTTACCCATCATACCAATATTCCCATCACACCATTCTTGCTTTGCAATCCACTCAATGACTTCTAAGGCATCATCTTGTTCTTGTTTTAAATATTCATCTTCTAATAAACCATCAGATTCCCCACTTCCTCTAATATCAACCCTAACAACCGCATAGCCATTACCACTAAAATATCCGTGCATAGGCTCATCTCTACCCCTTGTTCCATCATTTTTTCTATAAGGAATGTATTCTAATATAGCAGGAACTTTTTCTTTTACTTGAGGAAGCCAAATTCGTGATGAAAGCTTAGTGCCATCTTTTAAAACTATCCATTCATTTTCTATTACTCTAACCTTGTTTTTAAAGTTAAAAACAATTTCCTTCATTTCATCTCCTTTTTATTGTATTTTTTAATCCAAATCAAACAAAACATTACACCCAAAATAGCCATAACTATCATGATGGTAAAATATATATGAAAACCTTTTACACCTGGGTATCTATCTAATAAATCTCCAGCAAGTAATGGTGCAAAAACTTCAGGCAAATACCCAAAAGTAGATACAATACCTATAGCCATACCCGCTAAATGTATAGGAATTTTTCCCTCACTAAGTAAAGAATAATAAATTCCAAAATTAGAATACATAGCTATATAAATTACGACACAAGCAGAAGTTAAAACACTCATTTGTAAAAATCCATTTAATTTTGAACTAAGCATTAAAAAAATAACACCAATTCCCATTAAAATAAAGCCTATCATCATTATTTTAGCTTTTCCATATCCATCTGCTATAAATCCACCCACTACAGAAGAAACCGGACGAATATATTGAGCCAATACCGTTAAAATAGCTGCAAAAACAGCAGAAGTTCCTATAACATTGCTTGCATAAGGAGTAAAATAATAAAAACTCATGTTAAAAAAATATGTACAAAAAGTAATAGCAACCACAAGCCAAAGAGCAGAATTTTTCAAAAGAAAAACCAAGTCTTTGATTTTAATCTTCTCACTTTGCTCATTAATATCATCTTTCAAAAGAAAAAACAATAAAATAGCACTTGCAATAGGAGCTATAGAATAAAACACAATAACCATTTCTATACCTTGTGCGGCCAAGGCTTTTGTTTGAAAATATCCAAAAATACTCGTAGCTATAGCCAAATGTGCAGCACCAACAACTCCTCTACCGCCTTCAAAAATTCCATAAGCCCTTGCTTGTTCTTTAGAATTTGCTAAGTTCCTTACTATTTTCATCAAAGAAGGCCAAAAAGTTAATAAAGAAGTAATCCCCCAAATTCCATAAATAATCAAAAGTGCATTTAAAGAAGTAAAATATAAATGCAATAAACCACCAAGTCCTGTAGCAATTAAAGAAAAAATCAATAATTTTTTTGGTGCAAAACGATCTGCTAAATAACCTCCTAAAGCATAAGAAAACAAACCAAGCAATCCATAAGCACTACCCAAAAGCCCCATTTCAAAATTATTTAAGTGATAAAGACTCATATAATCATCATAATAATACTTTCTAAAATAAGGCAAACCATAAATAATAGATCCGCAAAAGGATAATAACAATAATGTTAAAAAATTATTTTTTAAACTTTGTCCTGTATTTTGTCCCATCAAAAACTCCTTTTGCATACTATATATAATTTTTATGTTTTTTTGCTTTTATGTAAGTGATTTTATGCAAAAAATATTATAATAATATCATTTTAATCTACTTTATTATAAAATTTTATTAATTTAATAATTTATAAGCATAAAAAAATTTATTTACAAGATAAAAATAATTTCTGTTTTTTATTTTTTATTATTGTTTTTTTGATACATTTACATAAACTAAAAATTAAAAAAGGGAAATAATGAAAATTTTTGATATGGTAGTTATTGGCGCTGGCCCTGCAGGTATTGCAGCTGGAGTAGAAGCTAAAATAAAAAATAAAGAAGTTATTGTTTTAGAAAAAGCTGATGCGATTTGTCAAACCTTAGTAAAATTTTACAAAGAAGGCAAAAGAGTAGACAAAGCTTATAAAGGTTGTGATAGCACAAATCATGGACATATAAATTTTGAAGATGGAACCAGAGAAAGCACAATAGAAACTTTCCAAAATGCCATTAAAGAGCACAATCTTGAAGTAAAGCTTTCTAGTGAAGTTGAAAGTGTTAAAAAAGATGGAGAAAATTTCATAGTTAGCACTGCAAATGAAAATTATATTTGTAAAAATGCAGTTATTGCCATAGGTAGAATGGGTAAGCCAAATAAACCAAACTATACTTTACCTATAACTTTAACTAAAATCATCAATTTTAATGCAAATTCAACAAGCCAAGATGAAAAAATCTTAGTTGTAGGCGGTGGAAATTCAGCAGCAGAATACGCTATAGATTTAGCTAAAAATAACGATGTTACACTTTGCTATAGAAGAGAAACTTTCTCAAGATTAAATGATATTAATCTTGAAGATATTCAAAAAGCTTTTGAACAAGGCAGTGTAAAAGCAAAACTCGGCATAGATATAACTGGTATTGAAGATGAAAATGGTAAAGCTAAAGTAAATTTCACTAACAATACAAGTGAAATTTATGATCGCATTATTTATGCTATTGGTGGTTCAACCCCACTTGATTTCTTACAAAAATGCTCTATAGAAGTTGATGAAAAAGGTGTGCCAAGCTTTGATGAAAACAAAGAAAGTAATGTAAAAGGATTATTTGTAGCAGGTGATATAGCGAGTAAAAACGGAGCTTCTATTGTAGTGGGTTTAAATGATTCATTTAAAATCTGCGATCATCTTTATAAATGCTAAAACTCTTTCAATATTCAAAAGGCTATCGTTATAATAATGATAGCCTTTTACTTTTTGACTTTTTATCTAAAAATAACTTAAAAGGAAATATCCTTGATATAGGATGTGGATGTGGAATTTTAGGACTTTTAGTAAAGCAAAAATTTCCAAATTCAAAAGTTTATCTACTAGATATTCAAGAGCAAAATATCAAACTAAGTTATAAAAATGCCAAAGAAAATAAACTTGAAATTCAAAGCATTTGCGAAGACTTTTTAAACTATAAAAGTGATATAAAATTTGATTTTTTGATCTCTAATCCTCCATTTTATAAAAAAAATACACAAAAAAGCCAAGATTTGCATTTATGTATATCAAGATATCAAGAATTTATGCCGCTTGAGAAGATGTTTGCTAAAATAAATACTTTAATCAAGCCAAATGGTAGTTTTTTTATGTGCTATGAGGCAAGTTTTTTAGATGAAATTTGTGCTTATTTAAAACAATTTAAATTAAAACTAGTTTCCCTTCAATGCATTCACACCAATACACAAACTAATGCAAGGCTTGTTTTAATGCATATTAAAAAAAATAGTAAAAGTCCTTGCGCGATAATGCCTACGCTTTTTATGTATGAAAATAATGTTTTAAATCCAAAAATTAGTGAAATTTATGAAAATACAGGAACTATAAGCTATGATATGTGAAAAAGACTTTGATTATTCTTTTGATGAAAATGCTTGTAAAACATGCGGTGGAAAATGCTGCACTGGAGAAAGTGGATATATCTATGCTAGCAAAGAAGAGCTAGAAGCTATTGCTGCTTTTTTAAATTTAAACTTTGAAGCCTTTAAAGAACAATACCTTATCAAAGTTGGATTTAAATATAGTTTTAAAGAAGTAAAGCATGAAAATGGCTATCGTTGTATTTTTTTTGATACAATGTATAAAAAATGTTTAATTTACAAGCATAGACCAAAACAATGTAGAACTTTTCCATTTTGGGAGTATTTTAAAACACACAAAGAGGAGTTGAAAGAAGAATGTATAGGGGTTTGCTTTCACTAATTATCGTTTTTATCCTAACAAACCTTGCTTTGGCTAAAAGCGAAGATAAAATCTTACAAGCACTCATTTATGAAGAACATGGACAGTTTCAAAAAGCATGTGATATTTATACAAATTTATTTCATGAAAATAATGAAAGTATCTATTTGCAAAAAGCATTGCTTTTAGCTTTGGGTGCTAACTTAAAACAAAAAGATGAACTTTTAAAAGCCTCTAAAGAATTTTTAAATCATACAGCTATTGCAAGATTAAATGCTTTGCATTTTTTTGAAATAGGAGATTATAAACAAGCCGAAACTATACTTTATAAACTCATTAAAGAAGAGCAAGATTATAGAAACTATGAAATACTAGGTGATATTTTTGCTAAAAAAGCTTTATACACCAAAGCTTTAGAGCAATACAATCTTGCTTATAAGCTTTTTGAACATGAAAATTTATTACTTAAAATAGTTGAAATTAATATTAAAAATAAAAATATTGATCAAGCTAAAAAAGCTTTAGAAGAATTTGTAAAAAATTCACAATGTACTCTTAAAACATGCACCCTACTTTTAAAAATTTATCAAGAGCAAAAAAACAATAAGGCAAGTATTCAAACCCTTGAAAAACTATATAAACTCAACAATGATATTAAATATATATATGCTATGATAGAATTACTAGTGCAAGAAAAAAATTATAAACAAGCTCTAAATTTAGTCCAACAATACAACATAGATCCTGATACTAAAATTTTCTTATATACACAAACAAAAAATTATAAAAAAGCTTACGAAATAGCTTTAAAACATTATGAACTTAGCAAAGATAAAAAATACCTTTCTATGGCAGGGGTTTTAGAATTTGAAATTTATATGGATTCTAAAAGTAAAAAAATCACGGATCCAAAAATTCTAGCTTCTATTATGAAAAAATTTGAACAAAGTGTAGATGTGCGTAGCGATGCTTTATATCAAAACTACTATGGCTATGCCTTAATCGAATATGATATTGATATTGCAAAAGGCATAGAATTAGTAGGCTGGGCACTTGAACAAGAACCACAAAATCTTTACTACCTAGACTCTTTAGCTTGGGGCTATTATAAACTTAAAAATTGCAAAAAAGCTTATGAAATTTTACAAAAAACATTCCACGATAAAGAATTTGCAAATTCCCAAGAAAGCAAAGATCACTTAAAGGCCATTGAAAAATGTTTAAAACAATAGATTTAAAAGATCATTTTTCAAAAACACAAAAAATTCTAGAAAATAAAAAAGAAATTTTTCCTTATGATATGCTAGGCAGAAGCCTAGCTTCTAATGCTTTTTATCCTAAAGATATTTACACACTTTTGCTTGAAAGAAAACTTTCGCATTTTTTATACTCCAAAGATTTAAATTTTAATCATGAAAATTTTGATGCTATCGTTTTACCAACAAGTCCTTTGCTTAATCAAGACATACAAAATTTAAGTCTTTTTAGACGCTATCATGAAAAACCCATTGTGCAATTTGACTTTATTTTTGATGAATATCAAATTTTAGAAAGCTTGGTATATGGAGCTGATGCGTTTATTGTATTTCCTAAAATGCTAAAAACTATGCAACTAAAAAAACTTTATAATTTTGCAATACATCTTGGCTTAGAGGCCATTTTTTATATTGAAAGCAAAAGCGATCTTAATAATGCTATTTTAGCAGGAGCTAGAATTTTTTTATTAGAAGATGAAAAGCTATTACCTTTGATACCAAAAAATAAAGCTCTTATAAGTAAAAATATCAAAAATCTGCATGCTTGCATAAAGGAGAGTTGATGGAGTATTTATACGCACCTTGGAGGGATGTTTATTTTAATAATAAAGATAAAAATTTTTGCCCTTTTTGTCATTGTAAGTATGAACTCAATGAAGATGAAAAACTTGGGGTAATTTTTAGAGCTAAAGAATGTTTTGGCATTATGAATAAATACCCTTATAGTCCGGGTCATTTCATGATTATCCCTTATGATCATTTAGAAAATATAGAAGATTTAAATAATGATACATGGCTAGAAATTAGCCATTTTGTGCGTATTGGAGTTAAAATTTTAAAAGAAAACTTTCATGCTAAGGGTGTTAATATAGGTATGAATTTAGGCAGTGCAGCAGGAGCTGGCATAGCGCCGCATTGTCATTATCATTTAATCCCAAGATGGCAAGGGGATACAAATTTTATCACTACCATAGGACAAACTAGAGTTTGTGGGAGTGATTTGGAAAAAGTTTATACCACTTTATGCAAAGCTTTTAAAGATTATGTATAAAGAAGTTGATTTTGAAAATTTTTTAAAATTTAATTTTGATCTTTTAATTGATGTAAGAAGTCCCAAAGAATACAAACTTGCTCATATAAAATCTGCGCAAAATTACTACGCACTAAATGATAATGAATTTGAAGAAATAGGCACACTTTATAAGAAAAATAAAGGCTTAGCTAAAGCAAAAGGTGCAAGTTATATTTGTAAAAATATGAGTGAACATATTAATAAACTTTATCAAAATTATAAAATAGGTTCTTTGGTGGGAATTTATTGTGCAAGAGGTGGTAAAAGATCAAAAGCTATTGCTTTAATCTTAGCTGAACTTGGTTATAGAGTTGTAAGATTAGAAGGTGGATACAAGGCCTATAGAAGTTATGTGAGTGAGTTTTTTAGGAAAGATTTAAATATTGAGTTTTTATGTCTTTGTGGTAATACAGCAAGTGGTAAAAGTGATTTAATCGAAACTTTAAATAATGCTTTAAATTTAGAAAAACTAGCTAACCACCAAGGATCAAGTTTTGGTAAAATTTATGGAGAACAACCAAGCCAAAAAGCCTTTGAAGATAAGTTGTTTTATTTTTTAAAAGATTATACTCACAAAACTTGTTTTATAGAAGCTGAAAGCAGACAAATTGGAAATTTAACTATCCCACTAAATTTATACAATAGTATGCAAAAAGCTAAGAAAATTTGGTGCGAGTGTGATATAAATTTACGCATTCAAAGAGTTTTAAAAAACTATACTCCAATGGATAAAAAAGTATTTTATCAATGCGTTGAAAAAATATCACCTTATATCAGCAAGGATTTTAAATTAAGACTTTGTAAAAATTATGAAGAAAATAATTTAGAACTTTGTGTAAAAATGCTTTTTGAATATTATGATAAAGTATATAAAAAACCTGCAAAAATTGATTATTTTATAAATAGCTCTAATTTAAATGAAGCTAAAAAATATCTTATGAGTTTAAACTCATAAGATTATATTTACAAAAATTACAAAAATAATACTTGAAAGAATTCCAGCAACTGGTAAAGTAATAACCCAAGCTAAACCAATAGGTTTCATCATACCCCATTTAGCATCTTTATTAAACACCCCTATACCCAAAATAGCGCCGATTAAAATATGGGTTGAGCTAACTGGAATTCCAAGTTGAGTTGCTAAAAGTATAACAATACTTGCACCAAGTTCAGCACTAAAGCCTGTTGTTGGCTTAATTTCTGCTAGTTTTGAACCAACAGTTTGAATAACTTCTTTACCTAAAAACCAAAGTCCAATAACCAAAGCTATACCAAACATAAGCATTACAGCAAATGGCACTGGCGAACTTGGATTAATGGTGTTGTTTTTAAGCACATCTAAAATCGCAGCAAATGGCCCAAGAGCATTAGCTATATCATTAGCTCCATGCGAAAAAGCAAAACTAGAAGCAGTAAAAATTTGAAACCACGAAAAAATCTTTTCTATAGTTTTATTTACTTCAGTTTTTTTCATCAATCTTACAACAGCCAAAGTAACTATATAAGCAAAAATAGAAATAATAGAAACTATCCATAAATTCTGCACCATATCTAAAGTAGAAACTTTATTTAAACCTTTAAATAAAAACATTGACGCTATTATTAAAGCAGCTATCCCTGCAACCAAAGGAACATGGAATTTCATTTTAGAAAAAACATCTATATTTTTTTCTTTTTCTTTTAATTCTTTAATTTTTAACTTATATTCACTTCTTTTTTCATCGTCATCTAAAACAATGGCGCTTAATTCTTTAATTTGCTCTTCTTGACTTTTGTTTTTTAAATTGATAAAAAAATTTTCTTTAAACTCCTTTTTTTCTTTTTTAATTTCTTTTATTTGCATATTAATCAAAGCCGAAGGTTGAAGTATTTTTTTATAAATATAAGCATAAATTAAATACGCCACAAGTCCACCAAGTAAAGGAGAAATAACCCAACTCATAGCTATTTTATAAATACCATTCCAATTTACCATAGAAAAAGCTTGGTCTTGATCAAAAAATACAAACCCCATAGCTATACTTGAACCTACAATACCACCTATAATGCTATGAGTAGTAGAAACTGGAAGTCCTTTTTTTGTTGCTATAAATAACCAAATACCTGAACTTAGCAAAGCTGAAAGCATAACACATACAAATACCATAGGATCAACACTATCTGGTAAAACCACTATACCACTTCTTATAGTATTAGTTACTTCCCCACCTGCAAACACAGCCCCACTTAATTCAAATACTGCTGCAATAATTAAAGCTTGCTTAATAGTAACTGTCTTAGCTCCCACGCTAGTGCCAAATGAATTTGCAACATCATTACCGCCAACATTAAAGGCCATAAAAATTCCAAATACACTAGCAAGAATAAATAATATCATGGAATTATTAGGAATGTAATTATAACCCCAAACAAAAAAACACAAAACGCTTACAATAAAAATAAAAAATGCAATGGTATTGTCTTTACTCAAGCATTCTCCTTAAGAAATTATTTTAAGAATATTTTAGTAACTTTTACTTATTTTTTTCTTTGATTTGTAAAAATTGTAAAGCAGATTTTACTGCTTGCATATAACTTTGTAAGTTTATTTTTTCATTTTTATAAGCCCTATCATAAGCTGTTCCATGATCAACACTAGTTCGAATTATGGGTAAATTTAAACTCGCATTAATACTTTTATCAAAATACAAAGCTTTTAAAGGTGCTAAGGCTAAATCATGATACATGCTGACTAAATACTTGCATTTACTTAATGCAAAAGGAGTAAAAGCACTATCGGCCACTAAAGGCTCACTTAAAAAAATATTTTCCTTATAAGAAAACTCTTTTTCTTTTTGACTTAAAAAATATTCATTTTCTAAATTTTGTAAATTTAATGCATGATCTTTTAAAAATACATTTGCCATTCTTATAGCTTTTTTTATTTCCTGCTCTTCTTCTCCGCCTATTACGCCATTATCACTTGCATGAGGATTAAAACCCAAAACTCCAATTTTTTCAAATAAAGTGCATTGATAAAAATTAATTAAAAATTTCGCAAGCTTAAAAGCCTTAATCTCTTTAAAAACATCTCTTAAAGGCATATGCTCAGTATATAAAGCCACAAAAAGCTCATCACACCCTAACATCATAATAGCATCTTGTTTGAAAAAATCTCTTAGTGCTTCAGTATGACCTTTATAGCTCACTCCCCCCATTTGCCAAGTCTTTTTATTAATCGGTAAAGTTACTAAAGCATCTAAAAACAAATGCGTGCAATAACTAGCTCCTTCAAAACTTAAAAAAGAATAAACCCCACTTTTAGCGTCTAAATTTGCAGGATTTAACTCAAAATCAAAATCAATAATTTTACTAGCTTGATATGAAAACTCATAAATTAAAAAATTTTCTTTTTCTTCTTTAAAGGCAAAATGTGGTTTTAAAGCATTAGAAATTTCAACTAAATTGATTTTAGATTTAGGATTTATTTTCAAAAGTTTATTTGCTTTTTGAAATAATTCATAATGCACAAAATAATATGGCTCACAAATTTTTACTAGCTCATCATGACAAGATAATAAAATTTGCATACCTATACCATTTAAATCTCCTATACTAATAGCAATTTTTTTCATCTTTTAATCAAAGCTTTCATTTGCAATATAGCTTTTTCTAAGCCTACAAAAACCGATCTTGCTACTATACTTTGACCTATATTTAACTCTTCTATTTCTAAAATATCCACAATATTTTTTACATTTTTATAATTAAGCCCATGACCAGCTGCCACTCTTAAATTTAAACCCTTAGCCAAACTCGCACTTTGTTTTAATCTTTGGAGTTCATTTTCTAAAAGCTTTTTGAGTTCATTTTTACTTAAAATTAATTCAGGCAATGCATAAGAAGTTTGATTGATATTGGTATATAATGCATTATAAATATTAGCATACAATCCTGTATGAAGCTCTATAAAATCAGCATTTAAAGAAGATGATTTATTAATATCTTCTAAATTTGGATCAATAAACAAAGAAACTTCGATTTGCTCTTGTTTTAAAGCATTAATGGCTTCTTGTAATTTTTCATTGTCTAAATTTAAACCACCTTCTGTTGTAAGCTCTTGTCTTTTTTCAGGTACTAAAGTAACGCGCGAGGGTTTGTATTTTAAAGCATATTCTATCATATCAATAGAGCATTCTAAATTCACTACACACTTGCAGTATTTTAAGATATTTTCTAAATCAAACTCATTAGCATGACGACGATCTTCTCTTACATGGATAGTGATTTGATCAGCTAAATTTGCACTCAAAAACGCAGCTTCAAGCAAATCAGGATCATTTACTTTTCTAGCTTCTCTTAAAACTGCTATATGATCGATATTAACCCCTAAAAGCATAAGTTTTCCTTATAAGTTTTTTGCTATTATACTTTAAATTTTTTAAGGAGAGCTAGTGCTAGGTATTGATATGGGTTCAAATACATTAAGAGCTGTTTTGATGGATGAGAATTTTAATAAATTAAAAAGCGAAGAATTTATCATAGGAGCAGCTAAAAATATGCAAAATGACACCATTAGTGATGAAGCTATAGAAAGAATTTTTAGCGCTTTGAAAATCTTAAAAGAAAAAAATTATAACTTAAGTCAAGCTAAAGCAGTCGCCACAGCTGCTTTTAGAAAAGCAAAAAATACTAAGCTTATTTTTGAAAAAATTCAAAAAGAATTTAAACTTGATATAAAATTAATCGATGCAAAAACCGAAGCAAAACTAAGCGTTTTAGGTATGCAAGAGCGTCTTAAAGCTCTTAAACTTTTTAGAAAAGACTTAAGTTATTGTGATTTGGGCGGTGCTTCTTGTGAAATTTCAAATGATAAGTTTAGCAAAAGTTATGATTTTGGAATCATTAGTTTTTATGAAAGAATGCATTTTAAAGCCATAAAACCAAGTGCTTATGTAAGATTTTTTAAAAAATATCCACAAAATCTTGTGCGTATTAAAGATGAAAAATTAAAAATTCATCTAAGCCCCTACCCTACACATTTAAAGCAACTTGCCTTAAAAGCTTTTAATCTTAGTAAAGATATAAAATTAAAAGGAAATTTTTTCATACTAAATTCAGGAGTACCTACCACACTTTGTGCTTATAAACAAAACATAAAATACAAAGATTATCTAGAAGAAAGTGTAAATGGCAAAATACTCAAACGCAAAGATTTTTTTGATTTTGCATTAAAAATTTGGAATTTAGAACAAGAAAAAGCTAAAATTTATCTTGGAGAAAATAGAAAAAAATACCTCATAGCAGGCTCAATGATACTTTTTGCTTTATTTAATAAGCAAAAGCTCATTGTGATTGATGATGGTGTTAGAGAAGGTGTGTGTATAGCACATTTTAAAAATATCAAATTTTAAAGGAGAAAAAATGAGTTTAAAAGATCAAATTTTAGAAGATATCAAAGAAGCTATGCGTAATAAAGATGATTTTAAAAGAAACACTTTAAGAACGCTTAATGCTAGCTTTAAACAAATAGAAGTTGATGAGAGAATCACACTTAATAATGAAAGAATATATAAAATCATTGCGAGTGAGATTAAAAAACGAAATGAAGCCGCACTTGCTTTTAGCAAAGGTTCTAGAGAAGATTTAGCACAAAAGGAACTCCAAGAAGTAGCTATTTTAAGTGCTTATTTACCAAAACAACTTAGCGATGAGGAATTAGAAAGTGAGCTAAAAAAACTTATAGAAAAACTACAAATTAGCTCTTTAAAAGAACAAGGTATTTTGATGAAAGAAGCTAAAACAGCTTTTGGTGCAAGCGTTGATGGTAAAAG
Organism: Campylobacter sp. CNRCH_2013_0671h; assembly: GCF_025773055.1. Classification (NCBI taxonomy): domain Bacteria; kingdom Pseudomonadati; phylum Campylobacterota; class Epsilonproteobacteria; order Campylobacterales; family Campylobacteraceae; genus Campylobacter; species Campylobacter sp. CNRCH_2013_0671h. The sequence continues at coordinate 162,198 of NZ_JAKMTG010000002.1, read as the reverse complement.
ACTTAATGAAACGGTAAGAAAGCTTTTAGCATGAAAAAAGTTTTAACACTTTGCGCCTTAGCTTTAAGCTCTTTTGCTTATACTCAATATGAATTACATCCTAGCTTTAAAGCTTATTTTAAAGACTGCTCTTTATTGATGGATAAATATTATTATATTAATTGTTATGATTATAATTATAAAGGTACTAAGGCAATTGCTTATAAACTAGAAGCTAAAATTTTAAATCAAGGACACATCAAAAAACGCCCAAAATTTAAAGATGATACTAATATTCCTAAAAAGTATAGAACTTATTGGGAGGATTATCTAAGAAGTGGTTATACAAGAGGGCATGTCGTGCCAAATCAATCCATGAATGCAACCTCACAAGCCCAACTTAGCACTTTTTTAATGAGCAATATCACTCCGCAAAAAAAAGATATTAATGCAGAAATTTGGAATGAAATCGAACAAAGAGAAAGATATTTAGCAAAGAAAAATAAAGAATTGGAAGTCTTAAATTTGGTACTTTATGATGATAAGCCAAAACGCATTAAAAACAACATAGCCATTCCTAGTTTTTATATCAAAATTCTTAAGGCTAAAAATTTCACTGAATGTTATAAAGTGCCAAATAATGATAATTTTGCAAGATTTGATAGAAATTATTTTAAGGAAGATTGTAAAAAATATATTGATTAAACTAGAAGCAACAAGGCTTCTAGTTTAGTTTTTACTCAACTTCAGCATCGATTACATCATCGTCTTTTTTCTTTTGAGCGTTTGGTTCTTCTTTTTTATACATATTTTCTGCTAATTTATGAGAAACTTCACTTAAAGCTTTCATTTTACCTTCGATTTCTTCTTTAGAAGCATTAGCATTTTTCAATGTCTCTTTTAACTCATCTAAGGCTTTTTGAATATTTGCTTTATCATCATCGCTTACTTTATCTCCAAGCTCACTTAAAGATTTTTCTACTTGATGTACTAAGCTATCAGCAGCATTTCTAGCTTCTACTGCCTCCTTGCGTTTTCTATCTTCTTCTTTGTGAAGCTCTGCATCTTTTACCATGTTGTTGATTTCTTCTTCACTTAGTCCGCTTGAACCTGTGATTTTAATCTCTTGAGCCTTACCTGTAGCTTTATCTTTTGCACTAACTGTTAAAATACCATTTGCATCAATATCAAAAGTTACTTCAATTTGTGGCATACCGCGAGGTGCTGGTGGAATTCCTTCAAGATTGAAATTTCCTAAAGATTTATTATCACGGCTAAATTCTCTCTCACCTTGTAAAACATTGATAGTAACTGCGCTTTGATTATCTTCAGCAGTTGAGAAAACTTGCTCTTTTTTAGTTGGTATAGTTGTACCTTTTTCGATGATTTTAGTCATCACACCACCTAAAGTTTCAATACCTAAAGAAAGCGGAGTAACATCAAGCAATAATACATCTTTAACATCACCTTTAATAACCGCACCTTGAATCGCCGCTCCAATTGCAACAACTTCATCAGGATTTACTGATTTATTAAGCTCTTTTCCAAAGGCTTTTTTAACTTCTTCTTGCACTAGTGGAACACGGGTAGAACCACCCACCATAACGATTTCTTTTACTTCACTTTTATCAAGCCCTGCATCTTTTACTACTTCATTAATTTTACTAATAGTTTCAGCAACTAAACCATCAATCATACTTTCAAATTTAGCTCTTGTTAGAGTTTTAGTTAAGTGTTTTGGACCACTTGCATCAGCTGTGATAAATGGTAAATTAATATTAGTTTCATTAGCTGAACTCAATTCTTTTTTAGCATTTTCAGCTGCTTCTTTTAATCTTTGTAAAGCCATTACATCGTTTTTAAGATCAATACCTGTTTCATCTTTAAACTCATTTGCTAAAAAATCGATTAATTTATTATCAAAATCATCACCGCCTAAAAATGCATTACCGCCTGTTGCTAAAACTTCTACAACATTATCACCTGTTTCAAGCACAGTAACATCAAATGTACCACCGCCTAAATCATAAACTACAATTTTTTCACTTTCTTTTTTATCAAGTCCGTAAGCCAAAGCTGCTGCAGTTGGTTCGTTGATAATTCTTAATACATTCAATCCTGCAATTTGTCCTGCTTCTTTTGTAGCTTTTCTTTGTGCATCATTAAAATACGCTGGAACAGTAATAACCGCATCTTCTACTTTCTCGCCCAAGAAAGCTTCTGCATCTTCTTTTAATTTCATTAAAACTTTTGCTGAAATTTCTTGTGGAGTATAAATTTTACCTGCTATTTCAATCGCACAAGCCCCATTTCTCTCTGTGATATGATAAGGTAAGCGATTTTTAGCTTCTTTTGCTGCTTCTTCGTTGATCATCAAACCCATAATTCTTTTTATAGAATAAATAGTTTTTTCAGGATTAGTCACAGCTTGACGCTTAGCGCTATCTCCAACTAAAACTTCTCCCTTATCTGTAAAAGCAACTACTGAAGGAGTAGTGTTTTTACCTTCTTTATTTGGGATAACTTTACTCTCGCCTCTTTCATATACACTCACACAAGAATTTGTTGTACCTAAATCTATACCTATAACTTTTGCCATTTTTTATCCTTTTTATTAAATTTTATTTTGCAACACTAACTTTTGCTGATCTAATTACTCTATCATTCATCATATAGCCCTTTTGTAAAAGTTGGACAATATGATTACTTTCATGATCGGCGCTTTCAACATGAAACATCGCTTCATGTAAATTTGGATCAAACTCACCATTTGCTTCTATTGCTTTAACCATATGTTTTTCAAGTTTTTTCAAAAGCAAGTCTAAAGTGTTTTGAACCCCTTCTTTTATTTTCAAACTTAATTCATCATTAGCTTCTACATTAATAGCCGCCTCTAATGCATCAACTACATCAAGCAAATCTTTAGCAAAACTTTCATTTGCATAAATTGTTGCTGAAATTTTTTCTTTTTCCATTCTTTTTTTGATATTTTCAAATTCAGCATTTGCTCTTAAATAAGTATCTTTTAACTCATTATACTCTGCTTGAAGTTTTTCTAATTCATTGTTTTGATTTTCTGAATTTTCCACTGCTTCTTCTTGCATTTGCTCATTTTGCTTTTCTTCGCTCACGCAGCCTCCTTTATAATATTTAACATTGTTTTAAAATCAGAATACACACTACCAGCAAAAACCACATTAGATTCTTTGCCTAAAAATGTACTCTTAAGCTTTAATCCCATAAAACCCTCTTCAAATAAAGGATCAAATTGCAATTTATCGTTAAAATAAAATCCAATTTGAGGAGATAAAAGCTTAGCAAATTCATCATTTTGATAAATTTGATAAGCTTTACTCTCATTATATCTATAATAAACCATAGCTTCTTTTAGCATAGTTATTTTTTCCAATAACTCTTTAAACTCAACTCTAAAAGCTAAATTTTCAATACTTTTTAGATCAAGTCCTATAAGTCTTTGTAAGAAAACCAGACTATCTTGGCTAAATCTTAAAACCAACTCATTTTGTCCAAAATCAAGTATGATAAATTTATCATTAACCTTGGTAATATCTTGTAAAATAAGCTCATCGCCACCATAAACTAAGGTATAAATTTCAAACTTATCAAGCAAAAACTCTAATAATGCAAGATCGTTAATCACAATCTCATCTTCGCAAAGTTGCTCATACCAATAAGCCTTCATAGCACTAAAAGTTGGTATGCGACCACTGCTAATATGAAGTTGCGTTAATACACCCTCATCGCTTAATTTTTTAAAATAAACTCTTATAGTAGAAGCAGGTATGCTAACTTTATGATTTAACTCATTAGAACCCACAGGGTTATTACCCTCTAGATAGGTTTCAATGATAGTTTTTAAAATTAAATCTTTTTTACTATAAGACTTCACTATAAAACCTTAAATTTTTTATTTTAGCACTCAATGTTTTTAAGTGACAAAATAATTATACAACTTTAGTATAATAATGTCAAGTTATTTTTAAATAAAAATATTTAAAATTATTTAGTCTATATAACTAAAGTTTATTTAGCCATTTATATATAATATATAAAAACTTATTTTTCAGTTTTTTTAAAAGAAAAGATAATATAATTGCGTCTAGCAATATTTTTTAAAAGGTTTATAATAATGAAAAATCTTACTTTAAGAGAAAAGCAAGATCTTGAAGCTTATGTGTTTTCCAATATAGAAAGAAAAAAAATGGCTTTAAGTAGAATTTTAAAGTTATATTATTTAAGATTTTTTAGACTAGTTTTTTAATTTATATTTTCTCATACCCTCTTTTGTGAAAGATAAGTCTTTAAAATCAGGGGATGAGATTAACTCCATACAAGTTTTATCCAAATTTTCCATTCCACTTACTTGCATACTAGCTTGCAAATTTTCATCTAAATATAAATCAAAAATTACACAAGCTTGATTATTGACCTTGTAGAGAATTTTTCCACCTTTTTTCTCATCTAGTTCATACGCTTGTAATTTATCATTTTTACTCATTCTCTTAATTTCATTTGCAAAAGATTGATGCAAGGTATAATAAATCATAAAATCGCGCATAATATTTTTAATATCAGCAATTTCTTTTTTTAGTTTTGATAAATCTTTAGTGTATAAACTTATAAATTGCGTATTTAAGTATTCATTTAGACTTTTTTCGTTTAAATTTTCACACAATGGATAAATTTTAACCACAAAAGCCTTATCTTTAGCAAGTACTATATCTACACAAGCTTGTTTGTTTTGTTTGTATTCTAAAAATAAAGCTTGACTAGAGCTTAAATTTAGCGTGTTTTGTTTATTATAAGCAAAATCACTTAAATCTTCATAGATATTTGCATAAGAAAAAATTCCTATAAAAAGCAATAATAAATTTTTCATTCAAATAAATCTTTATGATGAATTTTTAAGTACTCCACTACTTCTAAGATCTCATCAACTCCTTCTTTTTGGGTATTATGACAAACTTCATCAATACAATCAATATAAACTCCAATTGCTTTTTCTAATTTTACTCTTTTTACCCCAGCAAACAAGAGCATTGCTTCTAAAACTATACTTAATTCATATTGTAAATTTTCTATTTCTTCTTTAAAATCATGATTTGTTTTCATTATTTTCCTTTAATTCTTTACTTTTAATTAAATCTACAAATTGTGCTTTTATAAAATCATAATTAGAGCTATCTTTATACGCAGCAAATAATCCTCCGCTAGCATTTTTATGCCCTCCCCCATTGACCAAACTTTTAGCCATCAAACTCACATCGATTTTATTATTTGCTCTAAAACTTAAGGTTTTTCTCGAACTAAGATCAACAAAAAAATCAAAATCAGGATTTTGCATTAAAAAATCATTTCCAATTACGGAAGTATTGCCTATATTTGAAGTTAATAAACCTTTACTTCCTTTATAAAATACACTAAATTTTTCTTTATTTACACTTAGTCTTTCTACTATAAATTTAGAAATTAAATTGCTTAAAGTATCATCATTTTCTTTTTTAAAAAAAGATTTTTTTAAGCCATGTAAATCATCATCTAAATTAATATGAGCATTTTTTTGATGAATGTATTTTCTACAAACATCAAAAAGATAAAAAAGATATTTGATATTTTCTTGTGCAAACATTACTCTATTGATTTCTTTTGCTCCAGAAACCATACCAAGTAGTACTTTTCCAAGTTCAAAATTCTCATCTTCACTCAACCAAATATCTACTGCATTTACCACATCTACAAATTCTGACAAAGCCTTATTTTCACCATAACATTTACTAAAAAAATCATAAACAATCTTAGTAGCACATCTTTTATCATCTAAAAAATACCAAGGATATTTTTGCATACATTCTAAGCCACTTTGATGATGATCTAAAAGTAAAAGTTTGATTTTTTTGCCTTCTATGGCTTTTTGAAAATCTTCACATTGACTTAATGTTAAATTTAAATCCGTGATTAAAATCACAAATTCTTCATTAGGATTTTGCTTTAAATCTTCTTCTATATTTTTAAAAATCACATTAAAATTTTCATTAATCTCTTTACCATAATTAGAATTATAAAAATAACAATTCTTAAAATAAAAATCTAGCACATACTGACAAGCATAACCATCTAAATCCGTATGTGAAAGATGATAAATTTTCATATTTTTCCTTTATAAATTATCAACTTTTATAATACCTTCTGTTTCAAATTTAGTATTTTCTGCAATCTCAGCAAAACTTAAGACCGTAATATTAATACCAAAATTAGAACAAATATCAGCGATAAATTTTCTAAGTTGCGGCTCAACACAAAGCAAGAAAGGTTTAATTCTTGTATTTGCCACACTTGCAAGTTCAGCTTTTAAAGCTTCTACCAAAGCACCAGTTTGAGCTACATTTATCATTAAATGATACGAACCATCTTTAAACTGCACATGCTCCATTAATTTTGCAGCTGCAGCTGCATCAAAAATATAAAAGCTAATTTGCCCTTTTTCATCCACATATAAATTTGTAATCGCTCTTGCTAAAGAAGCCCTTACATGCTCAATAATCATATCCAAACTCTTGCTTACTTCAGCTATATCACTAATTGATTCTAAAATTGTAAGCATATCTTTAATAGGAATATGCTCTTTAAGTAAAGCTTTTAAAACTTTTTGAATCAAACCTATACTAGCAACTCTTAAACAATCATCTACCACGATAGGATAATCATTTTTGATTTTATCTAGTAAATTTTGCACTTCTTGTTTAGTTAAAAGCTCTGAAGCATTAGCTTTTATAAGCTCACTCATATGGGTTGAAATCACACTTGCTGGATCAATTACAATATAACCATTCAGCGTTGCCTCGTCTTTTAAAGATGATTCTATCCACAAAGCATCAGAATTAAAAGCAGGTTCTTTAGTAGCTATACCTTCGATAGGTTCAGTGATAAAACCACTATCCATAGCTAGATATTTATCAGGATAAATTTCAGCACTAGCTATACCTACACCTTTGAGTTTAAAAGTATATTCATTTGGTTTTAATTGCAAATTATCTCTAATTCTAATTTTTGGCATTAAAAAACCTAAACTTTGAGCTATATTGCGTCTTGTTGATCTAATACGCTCTGTTAATTCACTTTCTGCTAGTTTGATAAGTCCATAACCTAATTCTAATTCTAAAATTTCTAATTTTAAAATATCTGTGATTTTATTCTCTTCTTCTTTTAAGATTTCTTCTTCGCTGCGTTTTTGAGGTTTAGCTTGTTCTTCTTCATGGGTTTCTTGAGACTTTTTAGCTGAAATTGCATTGATTTGAATTTTACCTTCTTGCACTTGCTTTATCATATAACCAAGTCCTAAAAACACCAAAGCCATAAAGCCCAAAGAAAAATGTGGCAAGCCTGGTACTAAAGCAAATATAAATAAAACAAAGCCTACAATTAATAAAGTTTTGTATTCCCCTAAAAGCTGATTGATAGAACCTTCAGCAAAATTATCCTCATCTTTACTAGCACGCGTGATGATAATTGCAGTTGCCGTTGAAGTTATAAGTCCAGGAATTTGAGAAACAAGTCCATCGCCTATTGTTAATATAGTATAAGTTGAAGCACATTCTCCAAGCTCCATATCATGCTGAAAATAACCTATCATAAACCCACCAATTAAATTTACAATGGTGATAATAATCCCAGCAACAGCATCCCCTTTTATAAATTTAGAAGAACCATCCATTGCTCCATAAAAATTTGCTTCAGCTATGATTTCTTGGCGTCTTGCGCGTGCAGTTTTTTCATCAATCAAACCTGCATTTAAATCCGCATCAATAGCCATTTGCTTACCTGGCATTGCATCAAGGGTAAATCTTGCTTGAACTTCAGAAACCCTTGTACTACCTTTAGTTACAACCATAAAATTGATTAAAACTAAAATACAAAAAACAACCATACCTATAACATAATTTCCACCAACAACAAATTCACCAAAACTTGCCACTATATCACTAACAGCAGCTGGACCTTGATGACCCTCGCTTAAAATCATACGCGTTGTAGCTATGTTAAGTGAAAGTCTAAAAAGCGTAATAATTAAAATCATAGTTGGAAAAGTTGTTAAATCTGTAGGTTTTGGTATATATAAAGAAATTAAAATAATTAAAACTGAAATTGCTATACTTAAAGCAAGAAAAAAATCTAAAACTATACTTGGTAAAGGTACTATAATAATAGCTAAAATTGCAATAATTACAGCTACTATAGTTAGACTCTTTGCCTTTAAAATAGGTGCAACAAGTGGAGCAATCCAAGGCAATACTAAGCTAAAAATATCCCTTTTAGCCATTATTTTGAATAATATCCTCTAGAGTAATAGAAACTAAAAAATCATCTATCTTATTTTGAAGCTTTACCAACACAGGCATAATTTTACAATTTTCTTCTTTTTGCGAAGGACAAATTCCATTACTGCACTCAAATACATTGATAGATTTTTTCTCTACACTATTAATAATTTCTTTTAAAGTGTATTCACTTGGCTTTTTAACAAGCATAAATCCACCTTTAGCACCCTTATAAGATTTCAAAAGTGCGTCTTTGGCAAGTGCTTGTAAAATTTTCGCCAAAAAACTTTTTGGTATATCTAAAACACTTGACATAGTATCTACATCTTGCGGTTCTTGGGATTTTGCTATATGAATTAAAGACAATAAAGCATATTCGCTAGCTTTGGTAAATAACACTTTTTTCCTTTCACTGAAATATTAATAAACAATATCTATTTTTAACTTTAAATAAAAATTTTAATTATATCAAAAATATGTGTTGTTAAATATTAAATTTCTTATTTTTTAAATTTCAGCATTTTTTTTGTTTTTTTAGTTATAATTGCACTTTTTATTTTAATACCGCTCAGGAGGTCTATTATGGCTTTAGATTCGGCTAAAAAAGCAGAAATAGTTGCAAAATTTGCTAGAAAAGAAGGAGATACGGGTTCTCCAGAAGTTCAAATCGCACTTTTAAGTGCAAGAATTTCAGATTTAACAGAACATTTAAAAATCTACAAAAAAGATTTTTCTTCTCGTTTAGGTCTTTTAAAGCTTGTTGGTCAAAGAAAAAGACTTTTATCTTATCTAAAAAGAAAAGATTATCAAGCTTATTCTAAATTAATCAGCGAATTAAATTTAAGAGATAAATAAGCCTAGTGCTTATTTATCTTTAATATATTTTATTTTAGTTATTTACCACTTCTTTAATTTAAGTTTTCAAAATTTCAATATTTTATTCACAAGAGTTTCACGATGTGATTTTAGCTTCTAAGTATCTAAAAATAGCACTTTAAGTTTTATGAGTAAAAATATTTTTCACATTTAATTTTATTGATTTTTAATGTTTTTTCACTTTTGCTATAAAAAACCCATCTGCATAATTATCTGGTAAAACTCTTTTGGCAAATGACAAGTCAAAATCATCACTTTTCGCATTAATGAAATTAACATTTAATAAATCAAAATCTAGTAATTCTAATTTAAAATTTTCATTTCTTAACGCATTTTCTAAAACAGCTTCATTTTCTTCTCTTAAAAATGTACAAGTACTATACACCAATTCCCCACCATGTTTTAAGGCTAGTAATGCTGAATGTAAAAGTTTTTTTTGTAAATTTGCTATTTTCTTAATTTCTTTTGTGTTTTTTTGTATTTCAAAACCCATTTTTGCAAAAGTTGAACAAGGCGCATCAAGCAAAATTTTATCAAATTTCAAAGGACAAGCTTTACCTATAGTGCGTGCGTCTTTTAAGAAGCATTTTGCAATTTTAACTTGATAATTTTCCATAGTTGTTTTTAAGGTAAAAAAGCGTGTTTTAGATAATTCACAACTTGCTAAATAACCTTCATTTTGCATAAAATTGGCCAAATTTAAACTTTTTCCACCAGGAGCTGCACACATATCTAATACACTCTCACCAGCTTTAACGCCCAAGGTTTTAGCACATAAATACGAAGAATAATTTTGTATATAAAACTTACCCTCATTAAAAGCATTCATTGAGCTTAATTTGCTTTTAAAAATACTAGGTATTTTATAACAATACAAATCAATTTTTTTAAATTTTATATTTTTTTCATTTAGAATTTCTTCTAGTTTTTCATTGTCAATAAGCAAAGAATTTCTAAAAATATTGACATATTTTTCTTGATTAAAACTTTGAAGGATTTGTTCTTTTTGCTCTTTTGTATAAATTTCATCTAAAGCTGTATTTAAATCAAGCAAGGCCATAAAAATCCTTTAAAAATAAATATGCAGCTAAAGAATCAAGTTTGCCATCTTTTTTCTTTAAATTCACTACACCAAGCTCTTGTGCGTTTTTAGAGCTAAAACTCTCATCAACAAAAAAAACTTCTTTATCAAAACCAAGTAAAGATATGAAATACTCTATTCTTTTTCGCATTTCATCTTCACTAGATCCGCCCAAAGGAATTCCTACCACCAAAGTATTTACATCATAGTCTTTAATGTATTTTTTTACCTCATTTGCTGCTTGATTGCGGTTTTTTCTAATGATAGCTTCAAGTGGCATGGCCATGCTTTTATTAATACACAAAGCAACACCAATACGCTTTAAACCTATATCTAACGCTAAAGTATTCATATGCAAGCTCTTACTTTCACTCCAGAAATTTCCACCAGACCCTCAAGTTCATATTCATAAACTCTATCACCAAATTTTTTCAAAACTTTTTCTAAATCATTTTCATGCTTTAAAAAGCTTAACAAATCATCCTCACTTTGCTCTTGATAAAGCTCTCCAAACATTTTTACAAATTCCTCAAAATTATGAATTAAATTTGCTTTTTTTGTGGCTAAAAGTAAATTTGTTCCTTCACTTTCATCTTTCCTATGAGGTAATACATATATAGGTTTATTCATACTCAAAGCAAGCCTTGCACTTTGCATAGAACCACTTTTTAAATCAGCTTGAGCTATTATAACAACCTCACTTAAAGCAATAATAAGCCTATTTCTTAATAAAAAATCATATGGCTTTGCTTTATATTTTGCTTCATTTTCACTTAAAGCTAATGCATTTTCATAAATATTTAAAATTTCATTTGTATTAGCTTTTGGATAAATCTCATCAAGTCCATTAGCAAATATGGCTATAGTTTGAGGATAAGCTATTTTAGCTGCTTGGATATCCACACCCAAAGCCCCACCACTTACTACACAAACCTTAGTCTTTTTTAACAAAGATACTAACTCAATGAGACAATTTTTAGTATAAACGCTCATTTTTCTAGAACCTATAATAGCTACTTTTCTAGCATTTAAAAGCTCTAAATTGCCTTTATAATAAATCTTTGAAGGTGGATTTAAAAGATTTTTAAAATCTTCAATATTCTCAATAAATTTCATTTAAATATACAAGTTCAACTGAATTTAACAAATCTTTACTTTGCACCAAAGCTTTAAAAGTCTTTTCTCTTGGATGACCAATAGCTATAGCAAAACCTTTCTTTCTTGCCTCTTCTACTGCTTGTTTGAGTTGATTTTTAATATATGCTATATCATCTTCATTATCCAAAAAAACATCTCTAGCTATATAAGGCTGATTAAATTGACTTACTAAATTTTTAGCTTTAGAATTTCCTATGGTTCTTGAATCTACAAAAATAAAATCATTTTGTTTAAAAGCATTAAATAATTTTTCCATAGCCTGCTTATTTGCAGTAAATAAACTTCCTGTATGGTTGTTAATAAATTTTACCTTTGGAAATTGTTCTTTTACAAAAGCAATACGCTTGCTTATTTTTTCCATATCATCACTAGGGTGTAAAGTGTTTAATTCTGCCTTGTCATATTTTATAGCAGCAAGAGGCAAATGCACCATAAAAAAGTCAAAATCCTTTGCAAACTCAGCTGTATAAGGATGGCGTTTATCAGGTGGAAAAAAAGATGGGATTAATTTTAAATTTGTTTTTTTAAGCATATCTACATGAGTGTGACTTGCCATATCATCTATAATAATTGCTAGACGAGGCTTGGTATTTTTTTGTACTAGAATTTGAGTTTTATTATCCTCGCTTTTATCTGATATATTTTGCTCTTCATTTTTTGATTCTTTGCTTGTATTTTGATCTATTACTTCTAAAATTGAAGTTTGATTATCTTCTTTAGTTTGATTTAACTCTGTATTTACAGGGTTTAAATTTAAAATTTCACTAATATTTTTATCTAAAAATTCTAAATTTTCATTTTCTAAAGTCAAATTTATATCATTAAAACTAAAATTATTTTCTTGTTCTATTATAGGTAATGGTTCTTTTTTGTTTATTGTTTGATTGTAATCTAAACCTTTATTTTCTTCTTTTTTTAAAAACAAAGCTCCAAATGCAAAAAGAAAAATTCCAATTACAACAAGACAAAGCGCTAAAAGCACTTTGTATTTTTTATTTATAGTTTTCAAATTAGTTTTTATCTTTATCAACTAATTTTTTAGCACTAATCCAAGGCATCATAGCGCGAAGTTCGCGTCCTGTTTTTTCTATCAAAGAATCATTCATTAATTTACGCTCTGCATGCATTCTTGCAAAATTCGCTCTTCTTTCTAAGATAAAATCTTTAGCAAAACTTCCATTTTGTATATCTTTTAAAACACCTTTCATAGCCTCTTTAGTTTCTTTGGTAATAATCTTAGGCCCTGTGATATAATCTCCATATTCAGCAGTATTAGAAACAGAATATCTCATATCAGCAATACCACCTTGATAAATCAAATCTACAATTAATTTCATTTCATGCAAACACTCAAAATACGCCATTTCAGGTTCATACCCTGCTTCAACTAAGGTTTCAAAACCAGCTTGGATTAAAGCACTAAGTCCTCCACAAAGCACCGCTTGTTCGCCAAATAAATCTGTTTCAGTTTCAGCTTTAAAAGTCGTTTCTATAATACCTGTTCTACCACCACCTATAGCACTAGCATAACTTAAAGCTAAATTTTTAGCATTTTTACTTTCATCTTGGTGGATAGCAATTAAGCAAGGAGTGCCCCCGCCTATACTAAATTCATGTCTTACAGTATGACCTGGAGCTTTAGGAGCTATCATAATCACATCTATACCTTTTGGAGCAACAATTTGTCCATAATGGATATTAAATCCATGTGCAAATGCTAGAGTTTTACCTGCTTTTAATTCAGTTTTAATTTCTTCATTAAAAATTTCACTTTGAATTTCATCAGGAGCTAAAATCATAATCAAATCTGCTTCTTTAGTAGCTTCTTTTACACTTTTTACTATAAAATTTGCTTTTTGAGCTTTTGCCCAACTTTGCCCACCCTCTTTTAAGCCTATGATCACTTCTACACCACTATCTCTTAAATTCATAGCATGAGCATGACCTTGAGAGCCAAAACCTATAATAGCTACTTTTTTTGATTTTATTAAATTAATATCACAATCTTTATCATAATAAATTGACACAGCCATTATGCACTCCTAAAATTAAAATTAAAGCAAAGATTATAACTAAAAAATATAAATTTAATCCTTTTATGATAAAATTTAAGTTTTGAAAAATTACTATAAAGAGTATTATGAAAGAATTATTTAATCAACTAAGCTATGGTCTAAATGCTGATGAAATTACCAATAAAAGCAAGCAAATCATTAGAGAGTTACTAACTTGCGATATCATTAAATTTTATAAAAACAAATACTATTTAAAAGATGGCTTTACTTTTGGTAAGATTGATATTTCAGCTAATGGAACGGGATTTTTAGAAAGTTTTGATCCTGTTTTTAAGCGTGATTTGCTCATAGAAAATAAAAATTTAAAAGGAGCAAATTATGCTGATATAGTTGTAGCAAAATTACTCCCTCTTAAAAAAAAGCGCCCAAGTGCTAAAGTTATTTTAATACTTAAAAGAGCCCATGAAACATCTTTGGTTATGACTAAAAAATACGGCGAAGCAGTCCTTGGAGTAAATATTCAAACAGGACTTACATGTGCCTTAAAAGCCTCTCAAAAATCCTTAAAAGCTCTGCCTTTAGGAACTATTTTAAAAATAGAAAATCATGATAATAATATCACTGAAGTGATAGGGCATATTGATGATGATTTTGTAGATGAAAAAATTTCCTTAGCACTTTTTAATAAAAATGCAGTTTTTGATAATTTATGTGAAAATGAAGCAAAAGCTTATGGAGATAAAGTTGATGCAAGTATGTATCCATCAAGAAAAGATCTTAGAAATTTAAATTTTTGCACCATTGATCCAATTGATGCAAAAGATTTTGATGATGCAATTTATTATGATAAAAATGAGCATGCTATTTATGTAGCCATAGCTGATGTAAGCGCTTATGTGCATGCTTATAGCGCTATTGATAAAGAAGCAAGATCAAGGGGTTTTTCGATTTATTTTCCTCATATTGCTATACCTATGTTACCAAGAGCTTTGAGTGAAAATATTTGCTCACTAAAACCTAATGAAGATAGATTAGCATTTTGTTTTAAAATAAGCTTAGATCAAAATAATGAAGTGATTAAAGAAGAGCTTTTTGAAGCTATTATCAACTCAAAACGCCGTTTTAATTACGATGAAGTTGATGAGTATTTACAAACGCAAGAAGATTTAGGCGCAATCAATTGGCTTTATGAGGTTTTCAAAATCACTCAAAATTTACGAAAAAAACGATTAAAAAATGCTTGTGAGTTTAAAACCCAAGAGCTAAGAATGACTTTAGATGAAAATAATAAACTCATAAAAACACGCCTTGAAAATGACACTGCCTCGCATAATTTAATCGAAGATTGCATGCTTTTAGCTAATAAAGCTGCAGCAAAACTCATTGATATAGGAGTTTTTAGAAATCATTTAAGTCCTGATTATAAAAAAATAGATCAATTGCTAGCTGATCTTTCAACACTTAGTATAGATATTAATCCTAAAAATAATGTCATAGAATTATTTAAAGACATTCAAGTCTTAGCAAATGAGCTAAATATAAGAGAAGAAGTAGATAAACTCATCATCAAGGCGCAAAAAAAAGCAGAATATTCTAGTGAAAATGCAGGGCATTTTGGCTTAGGTTTTGATAAATATACCCATTTTACAAGTCCTATTAGAAGATATTCTGATCTTATATTACATAGACTTTTAAAAGCTAAAATCAACAATGATGAAAAAATGTTTAATTATTTGCTTTTAAATATACAAAGCACTTGTGAGGAATTAAGCTTACTAGAAAGAGAGGCGGATAAAGTTGCTTGGCATTTCATGGATAGAAAATTTGCAAGATGGGCAAAAGAAAATATAGGAAAAAGATTTAAGGCTTTAGTGGTAGAAAATCAAAGTTCATTACAAGTAAAATTAAATGATGAAATTAAGGGAGCTTTGATTACCATCGTAGGTTCAAGGGCAAATTTATTAGAAAATGTAGAAGTAGAAATCACTGAAGTAGATATTGTTAGTGCTAAAATTTTTGGCAAAATCACCAAGTATTTTAGTTTAGAAAGAAACCAAAATGTATAAAAATCAACTCCAAAGTTTACTTAATAGCAATAATTTTCCTAATTATTTCTTACTTTATGGAGCGGATAATTTCCAAATAGAGCTTTATACTAAATTTATTAAAGACAAATACTCTTTTGATGAGAGTTTAAGATTTTATTTTGAAGAATATGATTTTAAGCAAGCATATGATTATTTATCTAGCGCTTCCTTATTTAGCGAAAGAAAATTGCTAGAAATCAAAACTCAAAAGAAAATCCCAAGTAAAGAACTCAAGCAACTTTTACAGCTTTGTCAAAATTCGCAAGATAATTATTTTTTACTTGAAATTTATGATGAAAGCTCCAAACAAAGTGAAGCGGAGAAAATTTTTGCTAATAATTTTTGTAGATTTTATAAAGTAAATTCAGCTAAGGAAGGCATGGAATTACTAGCTTTAAAAGCTAAAGAATTAAATATTAACATTACTCAAAATGCCCTTTATGCTCTTTTTTATAATTTTAATGAAAATTTATATTTAGCAGCTAATGAGTTAAATAAATTTAGTGGTCTAAATATCGATGAAAAAATTATCCAAGAGCATTGTTATAGTTTAAGTACTATTAGTTTTGAAAGTTTTTTTGATAAATTAATGCAAAAACAAGATTTAAGAAACGAACTTGAAAATATTTTAGAAAATTACAATGAAATAGCATTGATTAATGCCTTATATGCAAATTTTTCTAGACTTTTTAAAATAGCTTTACATATTAAAATTTATGGAAATTTAGACTTAAAAGAAATTTTAGGCTATGCTCCACCTATTTCTGTGGCACAAAATCTTCAAAAACAAGCTCTTATGATCAAAATATCACAATATAAAAATATCTTTCTGATACTTTGTAATTGCGAATATGAATTAAAAAAGAATTCTAAAATAGAAAAAAAAGAATTTTTAATCGCAACACTTTTACAACTTAGCTCCATATTAAAAAGTTAAATTAAGAAAACTTATGGTAAAATGAAATTTGCATTTTATGCAAAATCCTTGCCTAAAATTTTAGGCTTTATATCCATAAGGAGAAATTAAATGAGACATTATGAAGTTTTATTCATATTAAAACCAACACTTACAGAAGAAGAAGTAAGTGCTAAGTTGGAATTCGTAAAAGAAGTCCTTACAAAAAATGGCGCGGAAATTGAAAGCGTAGTTCCAATGGGAACAAGAAAACTTGCGTACAAAATTAAAAAATACGAAAGAGGAACTTATTTTGTGATTTATTTCAAAGCTCCTACAAATTTAATAGCAGAGCTTGAAAGGGTATTAAGAATCACTGAAGAAGTAATCAGATTTTTAATCGTAAAATATGAAAATAAAAAAGAAATTGCAGCTTGGGAAAGACTAAGCAAGGGTATCAAACAAAATAAAAAAGAAATTAAAGCTAGTGAAAGCACAGAAGGCTAATTAATGTTTAACAAAGTCGTTTTAGTAGGGAATCTTACAAGGGACATAGAAATGCGTTATGCTCCATCAGGTAGCGCAATAGGCTCTTCTGCTATAGCTGTAACAAGAAGATTTAGTACAAATACAGGAGAAAAAAGAGAGGAAACCTGCTTTATCGACATTAGCTTTTTTGGAAGAACTGCAGAAATTGCTAATCAATACCTTAATAAAGGTAGTAAAATTTTAATCGAAGGTCGTTTGAGATTTGAGCAATGGAGCGATCAAAATGGACAAAACAGATCAAAGCATAGTATTCAAGTTGAAAATTTAGAAATGCTAGGTTCAACTGTACAAAATAATCAACAAAGTAATTTTGAAAATCAAAATTATGGTTATAATCAAAATTTTAATCAACAACAAAGCTTTGATCCTTATGCTCAAGTACAAACTAGAACAAATTCATCTAATAATACCTATCAAAATCCTCAAAAGGAAGCCCCTATGAAGGAAATTGATATTGATAAATATGATGATGATACAGAATTACCATTTTAAAGGAAAAAACATGGCAGAAAAAAGAAAATACTCACGCAAATATTGTAAATATACTGAAGCTAAAGTTGATTTTATAGACTATAAAGATACAGCATTGCTAAAACATGCTTTATCAGAAAGATTTAAAATCATGCCACGCCGTTTAACAGGCACTAGCAAAAAACACCAAGAAATGGTTGAAGTTGCTATTAAGCGTGCAAGACATGTAGCACTTATCCCTTATATCGTAGATAGAAAAGAAGTTGTTACTAATCCTTTTGAAGGACTATAATTATTAAATCAAACCCAAGCTTTTTAAGCTTGGGAAAATAAAAAGGTTGTTTTATGTTTTCAGATATAGAATCTGAAATTTATGTTATTTTACTTGCATCCGTTGCTATTATAGCAGTTTTAAATCCTTTTGGAAATCTTCCACAATTTATTGCAATGACTGAAGGTTTAGATGCTGATACAAGAAAAAAACTTTTTAGAAATATCATTTACACTGCATTTTGTATTGTTTTAGTTTTTTTACTTTCTGGACCATTTATCATGAAATATTTATTTAAAATAGATATTAATGATTTACGAGTTGCAGGTGGTTTGATTTTAATCATTATGAGTACAAAAAATCTACTTTTCACCCCATCAAGCACTCAATTTCAACACTATCAAGGATTAAGCCACAAAGAATTATTAAAAAAAAGTATAGTGCCAATGGCATTTCCTATGCTTGTAGGACCTGGAACACTTTCTACCATAGTAGTTATTTCAGAAGATCAAAATTTAGCTATAGCCATAGCTTCTGTATTACTTACTTTTGCTTTTATTTTTGCTTTATTTCACTTTTCAGCTACTATTGAAAAAGTTATCGGTAAGCTTGTGCTTTATGTTTTTTCACGCATTGCTTTAGTTTTTATTATGGCTATGGGAGTAAAAATGATAGCTATTGGAATTCAAACTTACATTCAATCTACCTAGGATAAATAAAAAAACTTTTTTGTAAAAACACTTCTTCATTTACTGCTTTATTGGTATTTAACAACACACTAATATTTACCGCTACAATACTTTTTGCATGAACATACTTTGCAATTAATTTATTATTTTTACATTCACCCAAAGGATAAGCATAATCAATTCGTATTTTTATATTATTATATTCAAAATTATATTCACTTAAGCATTCTTTACCCTCCAAATAGGCTTGATATAAAAAATATTTAGCAAACTCTTTTGCATCATGAAGTAAAATATTTCCTTGAGTATAAAGCGCTAAATCTTTCATAATTCTTGGTGGATATGAAGAAATTTTTATTATAAACGCCATAATAAAAGAAATAAATAAAATAAAAAATATTGTATATATCATTGCAAATGATTTTTTCACAAAAGCATCCATTTATCTAAACATCTATTTTGAGTATTACTGCAAATTGTAATTTTTAATAACTCGCCATCATGCTTGAAAATAAGTTTTGAAATATTTTGAGCTAATAAAAATACTTGTTTGTTATGATTTAAATCATCAATTTGCATATAAATATTTTTATTTTTCAAATACACCTTAATATAAGCATATAAAATAGTATAAAATCCGCTAAAACTCTCATCAAAAAAATTGATTTTTTCTCTATCATCAACTAATATTTTATAGATTTTTGAATTTTTTATATCATAAATATACATATAATCACTAGTATATATTTTCAACTTCTTCATACTATGCATATCTTTATAATTGCTCAAAATTCCTTCAGAAATTCCATTTTCTATAAAATACAAATTACTTTTTGGGCTAAAAAAACTTTCATTATTTTCTAAAATAATACCACTGAAGTTTAATTTTTTTAATGACAAATCATAAAAAATATCATCATTTGCACTCATATAACACTCAAAAGAATTACTTGTAAATATTGCATTCAAGCAAGAATTATAAATTTTCTCCATGCTAAGTAAAGCTTGATTTAAATCAAAAAATATTTCACTAGATTTTTTAACATTAAAACTATAATTATAAATATACATAGCTGGATTAATTAAAATAGTAATTAAAATACCCAAAATAACAAGACTTAACGCAAGTTCCAATAAACTAAAAGCCTTTTTCATCTACAAAAGCTTCTTTATAGGATAAATCTTTTATTTTTAAAGATTTGAGTTTAAATTCATCACTAGTGTATTCTAAAAAGTTGTAATTATTTATATTTATCTCTTTTGCTTTATATGAAGGAATTTTCTTTAGCAATTCTTTTTCTTCATTAAAAAGGGTTTGATTTTGCCATATAGCATTTAAAGATTTATTTGCAAATACAAGATAATAAGATCCAAAAATAAAAGATAAAATTACAATACAAAAAGCAAGCTCTAGGAGACTAAAAGCTTGCTTCATTTATTTAAACTTGCATTAAAAGCTTCAAAAAAGGCACCGCGTAAAGCTCTTTTTTCTAAAGCTTCAATTCCTTTTATAGTTACTCCTGCTGGAGAACAAATTTTTTCTTTAATAATAGCAGGATGAGCATGATTAAACAAAGCACTAAAGCTTTCAAAACTTGCACGAGTAAGCTCATAACTAAGCTCATTTTTTAAACCATTTTTCACACCTGCATTAGCTAAACTTTCTGCTATCAAAGCCAAAAATGCAGGAGTACAACCACTCAAAACCATAGCTATATCAAATTCTTTTTCATTTTGCAAACTTATGGCTTTACCAAAAGTATTTAGCAAAGATAAAATTTCATCTTTAAATAAATCTTTTTCCATTAAATAAGCAGTTGTAGAAGCTTTAAATTCGGCTGCTGTATTTGGCATAATTTTCACATAATTTTGTGCATCAATACAATGAAGCCGCTCAAAAGTAGTGTTTGCTAAAACCGAAATAAGCCATCTTGCCTTGCCTTTTAATTTAACAGCTACTTCTTCTAACGCATAAGGTTTAAAAGCCAAAATAATATTTTTATTATCCATATCAAACTCATCATACGATAATACTTTTAAATTTAAACCGCTGGCTTTTTTTAAATCCCTAGCAACAATAACTACTTTATAAGTATCCTCTAAACCTTTAGCTATAGCACTTGCCATAGCACCATTTCCTAAAATATAAATTTCAGACATTATTTTGTTTGTTTAATAAAAGCTGAAATCTTTTCAGACTGAAAATAATTAGGATATTTGCTTGTATCTAAAATCACTTGCACTAAAGAGTTATTATCATAATTCATCACAACAGGTGCTAAAAAATTTACCGTAGATTCTTCTAATGGCTCATTAATAGCCACTATAACAAACACACCAAAATTAGTTTGCTCATTTAAAGCTAATAATTCTTGATAATAATCAGGCACTTCAAAATCATAATCAGGACGGATCATATAAGGATCAATCATCACAAAAGAAAAATCTTTACCATCAAGGCTTTTAAGTCTATAAAAAACCTCGTCTATTTTATAAAAATTCATATTTTTGGTATCTTCAAAACCTAAAATAGGACATTTAACTTCTAAGTTCATCTTGCCTCCTAAAATCTATTGACTAAGAAATTACAACTCATTAAGCAATTTTAGTTCCAATTTTAAAAATTACACTAATTAAGAGTTTTTGACTATAATTTTAGTTTTAAAAATTAACAATTTCATAAACATAAAAACATTATAATTACAATTATTAAATTTATAAGGTAACACAATGAAAAAACTTTTTATTTTTTCACTTATTATTGCGGGTTTATTTTTAGGAGCATGTAGCTCGAAAAAAGCTGAAGATTTATATAATCTAAGTTCTATGGAATGGTATCAACAAATTATAAAAGATTTACAAGAAAAAAATCTTGAAGCAGCTGATAAACACTATACTTCAATGGCAGGTGAACATATTGCTGATCCATTATTAGAACAAACTTTACTTATATTAGCTCAAGCTCATATTAGTGAAGAAGAATATGAAATGGCAAATTTTTATCTTGATGAATATTTAAACAAATTTGGTGATTCTAAAAATGTAGCTTATATAAGATATTTAAAAATCAAAGCTAAATTTGACTCTTTTGCTGTTCCAAATCGTAACCAAGCTTTAATGCTAAAAACAATAGAAGAAATCAAAGAATATAATCAAAACTATCCTAATGTACAATATAATGATTTAATCGATACTATGCTAACTAAATTTAATCTTGCAGTTTTTTACCTTGATACAAGTATAGCAGAGTTATATCAGAAAAAAAACAGAGAACAAAGCTATGAGATTTATAAGCAAAAAATCGAAAATTCCGATTTTAATAAAATCGATATGATTAAACCAGAACTTCCATGGTATAGAAAAATATTTGAAGAAGGTATAATGTAATGAAATTAGAAAATACTCAAAACTATCCAACAAAACTTCCCATTCTTGTAGAAGATGAGCTTTTTTTATACCCTTTTATGATAACACCTATTTTTTTAAATGATATGCAAAATATTAAAGCCTTAGATACCGCTTTACAAAATGAAAGTATGATTTTTGTGGCACCATCAAAAATTGAAGGTGGGCGTGGCTTTGATGATATATATGATTGTGGTGTCATTGGGAGTATTATGAGAAAAGTTCCACTGCCTGATGGTAGGATAAAAATTTTATTCCAAGGATATGCAAAAGCCAAGATTGTTGAGAGAATTTCGGATGATCCTTTATATGCTTTAGTTGATTTAATTCATCAAGAGCCAATTTGCAATACAAAAAAAGAAGCTATTATAGAAGTAGTTAGAGAAAAAGCAAAAGCTTTATCGACTGTGAGTCATTATTTTCCACCTGATCTTTTAAGAACTATAGAAGAAGATGTCGAACCTAGCAGAATTTGTGATCTAATATTAAATTCTATTAAAATCAAAAAACAACAAGCTTATGAATTTTTTATCGAAACTAATTTAGAAACTAAGCTTTTAAATTTAATTGATTATTTAGCTAAAGAAATTGAAGCAAATAAAATCCAAAAAGAAATCAAAAATAAAGTTCATTCTAAAATTGACAAGGTTAATAAAGAATACTTTTTAAAAGAACAACTCAAACAAATTCAAAGAGAGCTTGGAAGCGATATACAAAAAGAAAGCGAAGTAGAGGAATATAATAAAAAATTAGAAAAGAAAAAAGCTTTTATGTATGAAGAGGCTTATAAAGAAATCAAAAAGCAAATTCAAAAATATGAAAGAATTCATCAAGATAATTCAGAAGCTTCTATGGTGCAAACTTACATAGAAACGGTTTTAGATATACCTTTTGAGCACTCCTCAAAGAAAAAACTAAATTTAAAAGATGTATCCTTGCAACTCAATAGTGATCACTATGCCCTAGAAAAACCGAAAGAGCGTATTGAAGAATACTTTGCAGTTAAAGAACTTTTAGAAAAACGCAAGATTAAAGATAGAGATGGTGCAAAAGTCATCTTGTGCTTAGTTGGCCCTCCTGGTGTTGGCAAGACTTCTTTAGCAAATTCAGTCGCAAAGGCATTAAAAAGAGAGTTAGTACGCATAGCTTTAGGTGGTTTAGAAGATGTTAATGAACTAAGAGGACATAGAAGAACCTATATAGGAGCTATGCCAGGACGTATTATACAAGGACTTATAGAAGCAAAACAAAGCAACCCAGTAGTTGTGCTTGATGAGATTGATAAACTAAGTCGCAATCATAGAGGAGATCCAAGTGCAGTTTTACTTGAAATCTTAGATCCTGAACAAAATACTAAATTTAGAGATTATTATCTAAATTTCAACATCGATTTAAGCAAAATCATTTTCATAGCTACTGCAAATGATGCAAGTTTAATTCCACCTGCTCTAAAAGATAGAATGGAATTTATAGAACTTAACTCTTACACTCCTCAAGAGAAATTCCAAATAGCCAAAAACTATCTCATACCTGATGAAATAAAAAAACATGGATTAAAAAAAGAAGAAATAAGCTTTAGTGATGATGCTATAGAATTAATAGTGAATGAATATACTAGAGAATCAGGTGTAAGAAATTTAAGAAGAAAAATTGCTGAAATTTGTAGAAAATGTGTTAAAAAACTTCTTTTAGAAAAAGATATTAAAAATATTGAAATTAATGATAAAAATTTAAAAGATTTTTTAAGTAAAAAAGTCTTTGAAATAGAAAAGCACGAAAAAGAAAATAAAATCGGACAGGTAAATGGACTTGCTTGGACTGCAGTAGGTGGAGATGTATTGAAAATCGAAGCCATTAAAATCAAAGGCAAGGGTGATCTAACTTTAACAGGGAGCTTAGGTGATGTAATGAAAGAATCAGCAAAAATTGCTCAAAGTCTTGTTAAGAATTTAATCGATGATGAACAAATTAAAGTCTCAAAGAAACTTTTCTACAAAGAAGATGAAAACATATACAATCAATACAATCTTCACATTCATGTACCAGATGGAGCCACTCCAAAAGACGGACCAAGTGCAGGCATAACTATTACCACAGCCATTGCTTCTATTTTTAGCGACAAGAAAGTAAAATCAAATGTTGCAATGACTGGAGAAATTGATCTAATGGGCAATGTTCTACCAATAGGTGGTTTAAAAGAAAAACTTATTGCTGCTTATAAAGCTGATATTAAAACAGCCATTATCCCACATAAAAACTATGAAAGAGATTTAAAAGATATTCCTGAAGAAGTAGTAAAAAATATGAAAATTATTGGGGTGAAAAATTTACAAGAAGTTTTAAAAATAGCTCTTATCTAAATTAGAAGCTTTAAGCTTCTAATTTATTCATAACTACTCTACTTTCATTTTCAAGTTCTCTTATATCATTAATAATAGAGTCATAATCTTCTTTTGATATATTGTCCTTTTTAGCTATTTTTATAGCTTTACTTGCCGCGCTTTGTATTTTCTCACTCTTAATCTCCATTTCATTTTGAGAAATTAAAGGACAGAAAATACTTTTTGCATCTTCATCTTTACATAAAGTTGAAATAGGATCTAGATTTTGAAGATTTTCTTGAGAACCATTTAGAGTTAAATAAACATCAGATTTATATAATATATGATCTATTTTCATTGCAGAAAGAGTTAAATCAGAAGCAAAATTAACAAATTCTTTTCCTAAATGAGAGCTTTTATCCTCTAATTCTTTAAATGCCTCACTAAAATCAGCAACTTTACTATCAGAAGAATTTGCAATATCAAATACTTTTTCGCTATTTTCTTGTATAGAAGCAATTTCTTGATTCATTACTTGAATTGCTAAAGTAATTTCACCTGTTGCTTTTTGTGTTTTTTCAGCAAGTTGTCTTACTTCATCTGCAACTACCGCAAAACCTCTACCATGCTCTCCTGCACGAGCTGCTTCAATAGCTGCATTTAATGCAAGTAGGTTAGTTTGATCTGCAATATCCCTAATTACCTCAACAATTGCATTGATACTCTGAGCATTAGATGCAAAAGTATTTACAGCATTTTTACTTTCATCGGCCACTTGCATCATTGATGAAATTGAATCCTGTAAATTACCTACTTCTAAACCATTTTTTTGTGCTGTATTTGAGATTATTCTAATATCACCAAAAACTTCTCTCATAAGTTTGATGATTTTATTTAATGCAGAAGACAAATCATTTAAATTTTTATTTTGACTATTTAAACTCAAGTCCATAAGTTCTCTTGATAAAGCATTTTTAAAAACAGATTTTCCTGTTTTTTCTATATCATCTAAAGCTTTATTAATAAAGTTAATATTATGAACAAAAATACCTTTTAAACCTTCAGGGATAGCTCTTCTAAAATATTCACCTTTTTGAGAACAAGCAATTGAAGTATTTATCTCTCTTAAATAAGCTTCTAAACCATCTATTGTATTATTAAGATTATCAGCAATTTCTTTTAATTTTTTATTAGCACATTTAATATATACAATTCTTGAATCAAAATTACCATTTTTTAACTCTCTACTAAGATGTAAAATCTTATCGCTAAATTGTTCTTCTTTTTTTAAAATAAACAATCCATATATAAATAAACAAAACAAAACTAAAAAGAAACCTAAGGAAATAAACTCTGCATAAAACAAAGAATTAATACAGGCTACTATGCTTAAAACTATACCAAGAAACAAAATATTTTTCATAAGAAATCCTTTTTTATTTTTGAATTTTCATCATTAGTTCATTATAGGTCACCCCATAAGATTTTACTATTGCTTTTAACTCTTCTATTCCAGATTTAATACCACCATCTTTTTCTTTCAACAAAAGAACTTTATAAATTTCTTCTATTGTTTTGATAGCTTCCATATTTGGTTTTCTTCTAACTGAATAATAATTTAAAATGTTTCCATTTTCATCACATGAAGCAGTTACATTAGCAAAAACCCAATAATAATCATTATATTTTGTTTTATTTTTTACAAAAGCAAAAACTTCTTTTTTAAGCTGAATGTTATCCCATAAATATTTAAAAACCGTTCTTGGCATATCAGGATGACGCATGATACTGTGAGGTTTGTATAAAATTTCCTCAATTTTATAATCAGAATATCTCAAAAAATCCTCATTTGCATAAATAATCTCACCTTTTAAATTAGTTTTTGATGTTATTAAAACATCCGAGGTTAGAATTTTTTCTGAAGACATAACACAATCTCCTTAGTTTAAAATTAAAATGGGAGTAATTATATCTCAATATAAAATAATAATTTATAAACAAAATTTATCAAATTCATCTTTGAAGCTCTAAAATTAATTGATTATAACTCATACCATAAGAATTAACTATCTTAACAAGTTCATCCACTCCGGCTTTTATACCATCTTTTTCTTCTATTTCTAAAAGAATTTTATAAACTTGCTCTATGGTTGATATTGCCTCTCTTTTAGGTTTTCTTCTAACTGAATAATAATTTATAATATTTCCTTGTTCATCAAAAGAAGCTGTAACATTAGTAAAAACCCAATAATAATCATTTTGTTTGGTTTTATTTTTAACAAAAGCAAAAATTTCTTTTCCATCTTGTATATAATCCCATAAACATTTAAAAACAGTTTTTGGCATATCAGGATGACGCACAATATTATGAGGTTTATATAAAATTTCCTCCATTTTATAACCCGCATATTTTAAAAAATCATCATTAGCATAAATAATATCCCCTTTTAAATCTGTCTTAGAGGTTATTAATGTATCTGGTTCTAAAATTTTTTCTTGCGACATTTTTTTCCTTATAATTTATTTACAAAATATTATATTTCATTTATCATAAAATTTCATTGAAATTAAAACCTTTGTCATAAAGTATCTTTCTAACTAATTCTTGATGTTCTTTTCCTTTTGTTTCCAAAGTAATTGAAATCATCGCATCACCATACTCTAGCTTAGTGGAAAATCTATCATAATCAATTTTAACTATATTAGCTTGAGCTTCTTTTATAGCATCACTCAAAGTACTCAAAGCTCCTGGTTTATCAACCAAAGTAACATTGATAAGCATTTTTCTAAAAGCCTTAAACAAACCTTTTTCTATGATAATATTTAACATTTGCACATCAATATTTCCACCGCTTAAAATCACGCCTATTTTTTTATGATTTTTTAAATCTATTTTTTTATGTAAAAGTGCAGCAACTGCTGATGCTCCAGCACCTTCAACTGTGATTTTGTGTTTTTCAAGTAAATACAACACCGCATTAGCTATTTCTTCATCATCAACTTGAATAAAATCATTAACACATTCAAGAATAATATCAAAATTAATTTTATTTACATCACGCACCGCAATACCATCAGCTATGGTTCTCACAGCCTTTGAATTGATTATTTTTTTACTTTTAAAACTCTCATACATAGCAGGAGCTCCTTTAGCACTTACTCCAATAACTTTTATATTAGGATTAATCTGCTTAGCAGCACTCGCCACTCCACTAATCAAACCTCCACCACCAACTGGAGCTAAAATCATATCTAAATCACTTATTTCATCAAGCATTTCAAGCATTAAAGTACCCTGCCCTGCTATAATACTTTCATTTTCAAAAGGATGAATAAAATTTAAATGATGTTCTTTAGCATAATTTAACGCATAAGCATAAGCCTCATCAAAATTATCTCCTTTTAAAATCACTTTTGCACCTAAATTTTTAGTCGCACTTACTTTTAGCAAAGGTGTAGCTTCAGGCATAACAATCACAGCTTCTATCCCAAATTTTTTAGCACTGATTGCAACTCCTTGTGCATGATTTCCAGCGCTTGCAGCTATTACACCTGCTTGCTTTTGTTCTTTACTTAAATTAGCAATAGCATTATAAGCACCTCTGATTTTATAAGCACCTGTTTTTTGTAAATTTTCACATTTTAGAAAAACATCAGTATCTAAAAACTCACTTAAAAAAGAAGAGTGCACCAAAGGGGTTTTTAATACAAAATCTGCAATTTTTTGCTTTGCTTGATAAATTTTATTTAACTCAATCATGATTTACCTTTTTATCTAATTCTATTTTAATACAACGATCTTGAACGCAATTTATACCAAATTTTTTACATTTTTGCATTATTTCATCGTTAATAATACCAAGTTGCATCCAAAAATTTTTAACATTTTTAGCTAAAAGATCTTCAAAAATTTCATTTGCGTAACTTGCTTTTCTAAACATTACAACCGTGTCGATTTCAAAAGGAATTTCCCTTAAATTTCTATAAACTTTCTCGTTTAAAATAAAATCTTCTTTGGGATAGATAGGATAAATTGTATAAGATAAATCTTGTAAATATTTACTTACAAAATACGAAGGTTTTTCTTGATTAGGACTAAGTCCTATAATGGCGATATTTTTCATAGAACTTAGTATTTTATGAGTATCACACAATGCTTTTTCCTTACTTTTAAAAAAAGCATTGTATCTAAAATAAAATTAACAAAAAGTTTTTTTTAACTATTAATAAATAATATAAAACAAGAGCAAACAAAACAAGTACAACACAAAGTGCATAGACATTAGCAAAACCTATACTTGGTTCAACAATACCCAACAGATAAGGACTAACTCCTATGCCAAAATCCAAAGATAGAAAAAAAGTAGAATTAGCTAACCCCATTTTTTCTTTAGGAGCTAGTTTGATAGCCAAAGCTTGTGCGCTTGAAGTAGCATTTGCATAACCTAGTGCACAAAATATACCGGCGATAATAATCATATAAAAATTTTTTGCAAACGCAAGTAAAAGTAAACACAATATAAAACTAAATAATGAAAAAATTATTACAATATTAGCTCCATGTTTATCAAATACCTTTCCAGCAAGAGGTCTAAAAACTATAGAAAATCCAGCATATATTACAAAAAACATAGATCCAGCAAAGCTTAAATTTAAACTTTGAGTATAAGCACTCATATAAGCTATAATAGCTCCAAAAGGACATGCGATCAAAAAAGTAATCAAAGCTAAATTTAAAACTGATTTTTCAAAATAATTATAAATACTAAATTTTCTTTTTACATGATAATGTTTTTTAAATCTTCTTACTTTTAAAAAAATTGATAAAACTAATGCAAAGATAATACTCACACTTGCAATTAAAAAGCTTAGTTGAAATAAGTTGATAGAGTCAAGTTTTATGGCCAAAAAAGGCCCTAAAGCTGAAGTTAAAACAACACTCGTAGCATAATATCCTATACCAATTCCTCTTTTATTACTAGGTATTATTCTAGCAATAGCTGCCCCACAAGCACAAGAACAAATTCCATAGCAAACTCCAGCTAAAAAGCGTATCAATACCAAAAAATACACATTATAAAATTTCAAATACATTAAATTAATAAAAAGATAAAATAAAAGTGAAAATATAATCACTTTTTTTATATTAACACCATCAATAATAGAACCAAAATAAAGTCTAGAAAGCAAAGCACCTATAACAAAAGCACCCATTATAAGTCCTGCGGTGCTAGTTTGAAGATTTAAAACACCCAAAACATAATCTGTACTAGAAATAGTACTCATATAAAAAACAAGACAAATAACAAAATTTATCCCAAAAATACAGAAAAAATTTACATTAAATAAATTATATTTCTTACTAAGACCCATGAAAAAACCTTTCTTAAATTTTTTCATTGATATAATCAAGTAATTTTAAAAGCACTTCTTGATCTTGTTCATCTAATATATCTAAGATTTCTTTTTCATATTTTCTTATACAAACATTTGCATCAAAAAAAATTTCTTTACCCTTGGCACTTAAAGTAATGATCTTTTCTCTTTTATCATCAGCTTTTAAAAACTCTATATATTCAAGTTTTGCTAGTTTGGAAACAACTCTAGAAAGTATAGCTTTATCCATTTGATAAAATTCACATATTGGAGCTAAAGTGCTATTTTGATGATGGCTTAAATAAACAAAAACTCTCCAATCACTTGATTTCAATCCAAATGGCTTTAAAATTTCATTGACTTTATAGAGTATTTTTCTATTTGTATAAGTAATTTTTTGAAAAAATATGAGAAATCCTTTGTAAAAATTAATTGATTAAATCAACTATTTTAATAGTAACAAAGATTACATAAATTCTAACTTATATAAGTTTTTTCCTTAAATACATTCTGCATTTAAGATAAAAAATATCAAAAAATTAAAGCTTGTAACTTTGTTATAATATTTTAAATTTACAAATATTTGTAGTATTGACAAACTCAAATTAGCTTAGATTAAACTATGACATTAGAGACTTTATTTATACTAATAAAACTTGCATTATTATTTTATAATGCTTAATATAATTTAACATAAGTCAATAAATTTTACCACTGAGTATTGTAAAATATTAAAAATTATCACAATAAAGGTTGTAATCATGATCGATATTTATCCTTATATACTAATAATACATTTATTTTGTGCTATATTTTTTATAGGATTTTTATTTACCGATGTATTCTTATTAAGAAAATTAAATTTGGATATAAAAAATACAATTAAAATAATGCCACCTATTGTATTGATTTTATTTCTTAGCGGTTTATATTTAGCTCATTTTCACTTAAATTCATTAAATTGGATATTTATTTGCAAAATATTCTTTGCTTTATGTATTTTTATATTAATACTATTTTCTCTTTTTTATAAAATAATCTTAAAAAAACAAAATCCTTTTCATGCATATATTCACCCTATTGTATTTATTTTTACTATAATTATTGTAATATGTGCAAAATTAATGTTTTATATTGTTATTTGATTTTCAAATAAACACCACATTCAAGATGATTTGTGTTTGCAAATTGATCAAAAAATGCAAATTTGGATATTTTATGAGTTTTGCATAATTTCTCAAGGTTTTCTTTTAAAGTGATAGGATTGCACGATATATAAATGATATTTTCATAATTTTTAATAAGTTCAATCACACTTAAATCAAGTCCTGCTCTTGGAGGATCAACTAAGACATGAGATATTTTAAAACCATCTAAATCTATGTCTTTTAAGCGATTAAATTCCCTTTCTTTTTTCAATGCTTGACTTAACTCTTCACTAGAAAGCCTTGTAAAAGTTATATTTTCAATAGAATTTAAAACGCAATTTTTTAAAGCAAACTCAATATTTTTCTTAGAAATTTCAGTTGCTAAAACTTTTTTAAAATTTCTTGCTAAAGCTATGGTAAAATTTCCATAACCACAATAAAGCTCTAATAAATCTTGCTTAAAATCACTCTCTACACAAGATACAACCCATTCGATCATCTTTTCATTAATAAAAGTATTGGGTTGGATAAAACAATCATTATTAAACTCATATAAAAATTCATTTGTATTGATATTTAAAATTTGTCTTAAATTTTCTCCATTAAATACAAGTTTTTTACCCCTACTTCTTGCTATGAGCTTGAGATTTAATTTTTCTGCTAATTCTTGTAAATCTTGTGTGATTAGCTCTATATTTTTATGGAAAAGTAAAGTTATACTTAAATCTAATTTTGTAGCTAAAAACTCTACTCCAAAAAGCTTTTCTTTTAAATTTTCATTTAGATTATTTAATAAAATAGGCATATATTTTTGAATTTTTTCATCTGCTATATCAAAATTTTCAATAGGAATTTTTTTCTTATTTTCAAACATTGCATAAGAAATTTTCCCATTTTCATGATGATATATAGAAAATTCCGCCCTAGTTCTATAAGCTTTTAAAGGTGATTTAAAGCACTGAATTTCTCCATCATACAAAGAAGAAAACAATGCTTTGTTTAAAGCAATTTTTTCTTCAAAATGCATTTACGCATCTACCTTTTTGCCAACCACAAAAAGTAAAACTATCATAGCTAAGATTCCAAAAACAAGTCCTAACCATACATTAAGTCCTAATGCTACCGGTAAATAACCACAAAGTATACTGATAGCACAAACACTCAAAGCATAAGGCATTTGTGTACTAACATGAGCTAAAAGATCACACTTACTTCCCATAGATGAAAGTATAGTTGTATCAGAAATTGGTGAGCAATGATCTCCAAAAATAGCTCCTGTTAAAACCCCTGAAATATTAATAATCATATATTGGTGCAACTCTACTCCGCTTAATTCATTATGAACCCCAACAGCCATAGCTAAAGGAATAGCCAAAGGCATTAAAATACCCATAGTTCCATAACTAGTTCCCGTTGAAAAAGAAATAATAGAAGCAAAAATAAAAATTGCTGTAGGAAGCAAATAAAGAGGTGTTTTATCTGAAAATAAGTCAATTAAATATTTAGAAGTTCCCAAATCTTTAATCACAGAAGCTAATGACCATGCACAAAGTAAAATAATCACAGTCATAATCATAGTTCTCCAGCCATGAGTCCAAACCGCAATAGCTTCTTTTAAAGTAAATATTTTTCTATATATTCCCAAAATAATAGCTACTATGGTAGCTAAAAGTGCTGCTTGAAACAATACAACTGAAGCATCAGCTGCGCCAAAAGTCTCTCTAAAAGCAAATAAACTAAACGGTGCTGCATCAATTTGTGCTTTAACACTCACATCATCTAAGGCATTATAACCACTAAAATAAAAACCTATAAATGAAAACACAATCAAAACAGCCAAAGGTATAATAGCATTAGAAGCTTGTAATTTTACATGCTCTTTTGGCTCTAAGACCTTATCTTCTATATTATCAATTTGTTCATGACCATGAGAAAATTTACCTGCTCTAGCTCTAAGTTCAGCTTTTAACATAGGTCCAAATTCCCTACCTGTATAAATAGTCAAAACAACAAAAATCAACATAAAAAGATTATAAAATCTATAAGGTAAGGTTTGTACAAAGATTTCAAAAGCGTTAATTTCTTCTTTTACTACACCTAAATGTGCAAAAGTTGCATTATCAATTAGATCATATCCGCTGCGAATTAAAGAAATTTCAAGTCCTATCCAAGTAGAAATGATAGCAAGACCGGTAATTGGTGCTGCAGTTGCATCCATTATAAAAGCAAGCTTTTCACGGCTTACTCTAAATTTATCTGTTACCGGACGCATGATAGGACCTACGATTAATGAATTGGCATAATCATCAAAGAAAATAAAAATTCCCATGCACCAAGTAGCAAATTGTGAGCTTTTTGCTTGTTTAGCTTTAGTAGAAAGCCAAAGAGCTACTGCTTTTGTCCCCCCTGTTTTGGTAATAAGAGCTACAACACCACCTATAGTTAAAACTTGCAATAAAATTCCTGCATTACCCGGACTTGCCATGGCATTTACCACTTTGGAAATAAAGCCTGTAAAAGAAGCAATGATAGCATGGTAAATACTATTTTCAATAAGTCCTAACATAAAAGTACCACTTAATGCACCAATAAATAACGAAAGTACTACATCTTTAGCAACAAAAGCTAAAATAATAGCTATCACCGGTGGTAAAAGCGTCCAAGCTCCAAAAAGTTCTGCATTTGCTTGTGCATCAGCAAATAACAACAAAGGAGCTAATAATAAATAAAAAATTTTCATAATTATCCTTAAGTTTTTATATTTTTTCGCTAAAAGTTCCTGCCCATGTTTGAGTCACAGGCATAAGCTCTATTTCGTTAATATTAATATGCTCAGGTAAGCTAACGATAAAAGTAATAATTTTTGCTATATCTTCAGCTTTGATATATTTAGTATTTTCATAAACCTCATCAGCTTTTTTAATATCACCTTTAAATCTCACTTCACTAAATTCAGTTTTACAAAGCCCTGGAGCAATATTTGTTACTTTTATATTGCTTCCGCGCAAATCCGTTCTTAAAGCTTTAGAAAATTGTGCCACAAAAGCTTTCGTACCACAATAAACATTACCTCCATAATAAGGTACATTAGCTGCAATTGAGCCAAGATTAATTATGTGGGCATTTTTTGCTTTTCTAAGTAAAGGTAAAGCAGCTCTTGCTACATATAAAAAGCCTTTGATATTAGTATCTACCATGGCTTCAATATCTTCAATATCCAAAGAATCAAATTCATTTAAACCTAAAGCAAGACCTGCGTTGTTAATAAGCAAAGAAATATTGCCAAAATCTTGAGGTAAATTTTCAATTGATGCAAAAACTGCTTGTTTATCTCTAACATCAAGTTCTATGGGATAAATTTTATCCCCATAAAGCTCTTGTAGTTTTTCTAATCTATCTTTGCGTCTTGCTATAGCTATAACTTTATAATCAAGTTCTATTAAAGCTTTTAAACTCTCTAGTCCAAAACCTGAACTTACTCCAGTTATTAAAGCAATTTTCATGGCTGTGTCTCTTCATATAGCATTAAATTCTCATTTTCCTTTAAACCAAGTTTTTTTAGATATTTAATATTTTGTTCTTTTTTTGCAATTATGGCAAAATCAAGAGCATTAAATCCCAAATCATCAATTTCTTTATAATTTGCTTTGTAATCTATAAGTAACTTAAGCATTTTTACATCTGCATAGTTTGCTCCATGCATAAAAATATTTTTAGAAGTATGCTCAAGTGCACATAAAGTAATGAAATATGGCGTATTGCTTCCCATACTAGCAATAGAAAGTTTTTCATTATCGTTAATGTATTTTTGATTTACATTAGCTCCATTTTCTAACAAAACTTTTGCAACCTTATAATTGCTGTATTCAACTGCATAAAACAAAGGTGTTTTTCCAAAAGAATTTCTATAATCAATAATAGCCCCATTTTCTAATAAAAGCTTGACATTATCTGCACTATCTAATGCAAAAAACAAAGCAGACTCATAACCTTCATTTATTTTTACACCTAATTTTATAAACTCACTTATAATTTGACTTTCTCTATTGTTTAACAAAGCAGATTTAAAACCATTATTTAATTCTAAATTGCTAATTTTTTTAGAATAAATATATTCTTTTATTTGTTCTAAAGAGTTGTTTTTATTAGCCACAAATTTTTCAAAGTCCGAAATATCTTTAAAGATTTTAGTCTCACCAACTGCCCAATTTAAAAATTCATTCAAAGCATTACTAGCAAAGTAAATAGCACTTGCTTTATCTAGGTTAAATTCGTTTTGAAAATATTTTGTTAAAGGATTAATCGCATTATTATACTCTTTCCAAAATTCCTTAAAGAGCTTAAAATTTCCTATACTTTGATAAGCCCAAAATCTAAAATAAGCTTTTAATTTTGCAAATTTTTCTTCAAGTATTATAGGATCTTGTAAAGTTTTTTGATAAACTTGCGGATCAAGCGCAATTTCTAATAATTTAAAATCAAATTTTCTCAAATCGCTAAAATATTCCCCTCCCATACAGGCACTATTACTTCCTCTAATTTCATTAGCAAGCTCATATAATCTTTTTGTAATTTGACTATTTTTTAAAGAAAAATCGCAATTTAAATCTACTTGAGCAAAATCTTGAGAAACTTGTGGTTTAAACTCTTTAAAAAAATCCATCTTATTTTCTTTAACATACCCGCAAGTGTAATCTAAAGCTAATGCATTTAAACTTATAATCAAACTAAATAATAAAATCCTCAAATATTTTCCTTTGATATAAATTAAATCACTATTTTAACTAAATTTTTGCTTTAATAACAATTAATTAATTTAAAATTCATACAATGATTATTTTAAAATGAGGAAAAAATGTATCAAAGTTTTTACAAAGCTAGTTTTGCTTATATTCTTTTGCAGAGCAATGAAAATAAACTTATCAATGTTGATTTTATAACATATAAGCCCAATTTTACCAAAGATAAACACACTATTTTAGAACAAGCCTTAGAAGAGTTAGACCTTTATTTTAATAAAAAACTTTTTTTCTTTAATACACCCCTAGCTCTTCAGGGGAGCGAATTTGAGCAAAAAGTATATAAAGCTTTAATTAAAATTCCCTATGGACAAACTAAAACCTATCAAGAAATTGCTTCTTTTGTCAATCATCCAAAAGCTTTTAGAGCGGTAGGTAATGCAAATTCTAAAAACAAACTTGCAATTTTTATACCTTGTCATAGAGTGGTAGCTAAAAATCACTTAGGCGGATACAATGGTGGTTTATTCATCAAAGAAGCTTTACTTAAATTAGAAGGTGTGCTTTAAAATGCCAAGTTTATTACTAGCAAGTTTTATTTGGGCTTTTTCTTTTCCATTAATTGGGCATTTTATAACCTTAGAAATGGATAGTTTTTTTGCTGCATTTGCAAAAGTTTTTTTGTCTTTATTAGTATTTTTACCTTTTTTAAATTTTAAGCTGAATTTGCATTTAAAACTAAAACTCATAAGCATTGGAGCTTTACAACTTGGTGTGATGAATTTATTTTATTATCATTCTTTTTTATATTTAAGTGTAAGCGAAGTGGCACTTTTTACGATTTTTACACCTTTTTATGTTGTACTTTTTTATGGGCTTTTTTCAAAAAATCTTAGATATTTATATTTTATAAGTATTTTTATATGTATTGTAGGTGCTTTTGTAGTTAAATTTGATAATATTAACTCTAATTTTTTATATGGATTTTTACTTATTCAAGGGGCTAATTTAGTATTTGGAGCTGGACAAAGTTTTTATAAAATTTTATTAGAAAAAAATACAAACTTAAATCAAAAAGAAGCTTTCGCTTATTTTTATTTAGGCGCAACTAGTATAACCCTACCTGCTTTTTTATTTTTTGGAGATTATAATAATTTACCATCCAATTTAAGTTCTTGGATAGCTTTGATTTATCTTGGGACTATTGCTTCAGGATTTGGATATTTTTTATGGAACAAAGGCTCCACTGAAGTAGATAGCGGGGTTTTAGCTTTGATGAATAATGCTATTATACCTATAAGTATTTTTATCAATATGAGTATTTTTGGAGTAGATGTAGAGCTACTACCTTTTTGCATAGGGACCTTGATCATTCTTTTTTCATTTTTTATACATAAAAAAATCATGCATTATTATAATAAGAAATCTTACTCAAATACAAACCACTAGCAGGAGCTAAAAATCTACAATGAGCTTTTTTGGCATTGATTTGATCTAAAAGCTCATTTTTGCTCATTTTTCCTTCTAATACTTTTAAAATACTTGCCATCATCATTCTAATTTGAGATCTTAAAAAACCATTTGCTTCAAAATAAAACACAGTGTAATTTTTATAAGCATAAACTCTAGTTTTATACATTTTTCTTATACTTGTTTTATTATCAGAGCCTTCTTTTTGAAAGAGTTTAAAATTATGCTCTCCTTCAAATAAAAAAGCAATTTCCTTGGCTAATTTAATATTTATTTTTGGATAAAAATACACATATGAGGCTAAAAAGGGATTATATTTTCCATGACTTATAATATAGCGATATGCTCTTTTTTGCACATCAAAACGCACTTGGAAATTTTCTTGCATTCCTTGGATATACTTTATATGTATAAATGGGTGTGTAAAATGATTGATTTTATTTTTTAAATATACAAAATCTTTAAAATGTTCTCCTGCTTTTACACAAGCGACTGCATTAAATGCATGCACACCTTTATCAGTTCTTGAAGCAAATAAAGGCTTTTCATAAATGCCCAAATGCGACAAGGCCTGCGCTAAGGTATCTTGGACACTAAGCTTATGTGGTTGGGTGGCTGAACCTTGAAATTTAGAGCCATCATAAGAAAAAGTTAATTTTAAAAGCATTAATACTTACTTGCAATTTTTGCTTTAAAATAAAACAAAGAAGTAATTAAAAAGCTTGAAAAAATCACAGCAATAGCTACAAAAGGAGGATTATAAAAACTAATCAAAAGCGTAAAATAAGCAAAAATAATCACAAAAATTCCAAAATAAGCAAAACCTTTTTCATAACGATAAGTTACTATACCAAAAGAGAGTGCAAAAAGCACGCTAGCTAAAGGAAATAAAGCTATAAGAATATAAATAACAAATTCTTTTGCTTTTTCTTTATTGCTTGTTACATCAGACCAATACCCATAAAAACTTTGAGTATTTAATTCTTTAGAAGAAAGTTTACTTTTAATTAATAAATTTTTAAAACTAGAAATATGCCAATCTTCTTCTTTAATCTCATAAGCTTTTCCTTCATCTAGCTTAAAAGTAATAACACCATCATTTGTTTCTAACTTTCCTTCTTTGGCTAAAATCACTTGTTCTTTATCTTGTGGGTTTTTCTTTGGATGATACATTATGATATTTTTATAAGTTTCATCAGAATTTTTGGCATCGATAAAAACAAGCCATTCTCCATATCTTTGTCCAAATTCCCCTGTTTTTATACTTACTTTAGCACTAATTTTTTTATAATCTACAAAATTATCAAAAAGTTCAAAAGATATAGGTATAAAAACCAAAACCACCACAAGCATAAAAGCACTTACCAAAGCTGCAATTTTTGCAAAAAAACTTGCTATCATGCTTGGAGCTATACTCAAAGCAAATAACACTGTGCTTTCATTTTCCCTAGAAAGTCTATAAAAGGCCAAAGTCAAAGCTATGAAAAAAGATATGGGTAGAGTAAAAATTAATATCTTTGGTAAAAGAAAAATATATAATTTGATTAATTCAAAAAAAGTAATTTCAATATAAGCAGTAATTTTAGCAAGTTGTATAAAAAAAATAATCGAAACAATAATAAATAAAGTAAAAAATAAAGATAACATTGTACTTAAAAACTGATTAAGCAAATACTTATAAACTAGTTTCATAATATACTTTCTACACTTAGATTAATCAAAATTCCACAAAATAAAAAAGGAATCATAGGCATTTGATAATCTTTCTTGGCTATTTTTATAAACATCAAAAGACTTAAAAAACTTGCAATAAATAAAATCAAAAAGCCTTTTTCATAGCCAAAAATTCCAAAAATCAAAGCTATTATTATAACATCACCTTCCCCTAAACTTTCTAAAATTTCATCTCTTTTTTTAAAATTTTTAATAAAATTAATCACACTTTTTAGTATAAAAATTAACCCCGCTCCAAAACACACTCTAAATAAAAAGCTATCTTGAAAATCCTCTAAATTTAAACCATTTTGCAAAAAATCAAAACAAAAAGCTAAAATAAATAAAATCCAAAGCCAAAGCTCACTCACTGCTTTTAGATAATAATCCATCCAAGAAAGTGCTAATAATACAGCTAGCATACAAGCAAAAATTAAAATTTGAAAAACATCTTCAATTAAATAAAAAGCAAAGACAAACAAACACGCACAAATAAATTCATTAAAAGGATAAATCAAAGAAATTCTTTCCTTACAAAAAGCACATTTGCCTTTTAAAAATACAAAAGATAACAAAGGAAAAAGATGATAAAATTTCAAAGTTTTAAAACACTTAGGACATTTTGATCTTGGACTTATTATGCTTTCTTTATTAATCGTTCTTAAAATCAAAACATTGACAAAAGAACCCACACAAAGCCCTAGTAATAAAAATAAAAATATCATTTACCAAAGGTTCTTTTGCGTTTTTTAAACTCAGTAATGATATTTGTGATTTCTTTTTTAGTAAGTGCAGGAAATAAGGTTTGACTAAAATAAATTTCTGCATAACTTGATTGCCATAATAAAAAATTTGAAATTCTTTTAGCGCTCCCTACCCTTAAAAACAAATCCACATCTTCACTTAAGTCAAGATTAGCTTGTATATTTGCTTCATTAATTTCAAGATTTTTTTCAATCACCTTTTTAACCGCTCTAACTATTTCATCCTTGCTTCCATAAGAAATAGCTAAATTTACGCATAATTTTGTGTAATTTTTAGTTTGTTCTTGAAAATTTTGTATTTTTTTTAAGGTTAATTCATCTAAAAGACTTAAATTTCCTATGGCTTTAAAACGCACTTCATTAGCTATAAATTTATTTAAAGATTCATCAAGATATTTATTTAACAGCTTAAAAAGAAACTCCACTTCTTCTTTTGGTCTTTGCCAATTTTCTGTACTAAAAGCATAAAGGGTTAGATTTTGAATTTTTTCATCTATACATACTTCTATAATTTTTTCAACAACTTTAGCACCTTGACTATAACCAATTTTTTCTAAAAGTCCATTTTTTCTAGCCCATCTTCTATTGCCATCCATTACTACAGCAAGATGCTTTAACTCATTCATTCTATCCCTTTATATCCATCAATCTTTTAAAAACAAACATAGGATTGAGCGTATTAACTACTTCAAATTTAAAATACTCGTTTAAAAAATGTGCTACTTTGGCAAAAGGTGTTTGTATGCGTATGATTTTACCATTATCAATTATAATTTTTAAAGCACCAAAAATTTCAAAATACAAATACACCTCTAAAATATTTCCATTTTTCTTAGCTTCAAATAAAGCTCTATTTCCCTCATAAACAAAAGGTATATGATAAATTCCTTCAAAAAATGCAAAAAACATTTCCTTATAAATTTCAAACTCATATGCGCTTTTGCTTTCCATAAGTCTTTGGATAATGAATTTTTTATACCAAGCTTTTTCATCACCTTCTTGTAAAAGCTTTTCTATAAGTTCAGCACCTTCTTCAAAAAGTCTAATTTTAGGCTTTTTCAAAAGATTTTTAAAAGAAATCACGCCTTTGTCTTCATAAACTTCAGCTAAATACTCCTCCCCTACTTCAAGCTCTATCAAACTTTTTGTTTCAAGTTTTTTAGTGTTTAAAAGCAATACATAGCGATTATATGCGCGTTTTTCTAAAATTTGCATTCTTACAGGTAAGGTTGAGTTGATGATATTCACCAAAGTTTCCTTAATTCTTGTGCTAAAATAAAACCAAGTTTTTCTTTGCTTTGTTTAGAACTTTGAGAGATACTATCTTTAGTGATAAAACAAATGCTATTTTCATCACTTCCAAAGTTCATTTGCTCATTTAAGACATTTAAACACACCATATCTAAATTTTTACTAACTAAAGATTTTTTAGCATTTTCTAAAGCATTTTGCTCATCAAATTCCATTTTAAAGCCTATTTTTTTGCCTTTAAAATCTAAATTTTTTAAGATATCCTCATTAAGCTTTAATTTTAAATCAAGTCCGTTTAAATGCTCATTTTTCTTAATCTTACCCTTATAAACCTCAAGAGTAAAATCACTCACAGCAGCAGCCATAATTAAAGCATCAAAATCTTTGTATTTTTGCAATTTTTCTTTTAGTTCTAAAGAAGATTCAAATTTTTCTAATTTATAAGGTGTTTTAAACCCTACTGAGCTAACTAACACCACCTTAGCACCTAAAAAATATAAAGCATCAGCAACCGCCTTTGCCATTTTTCCACTTGAAAAATTACTAATACATCTTACATCATCAATTTTTTCTTTAGTGCCACCACCACTTACAATAAAACTTTTATCTTTAAAAAAATCTTCTTGCATTAGACTTCTTTTTAAAGCATTTATAATACTATCAAGCTCAGCCAAAGCTCCTAAGCCTTCATCTTTACAAGCTAGAGTTTTAACTATAGGATCAATGATAATATAGCCTTGCTCTTTTAAATTTTTTAAAGAATTTTGAGTGCTAAAATGTAAATACATGTTTGTATTTGCAGCGGGTGCGATTAAAAATGGTTTATTTTTATCTACTGCTATTAAAGTTTGAATAAATAAATTATCTGCTATACCATAGTTTAATTTATTAATAGAATTTATACTAGCAGGCGCAAAAAGTACACAATCGCAAGTCTTGCTAAAAGCTATATGATTATTAGTATTTTGCCAACTTTCATTATCTTCACATAAAACTTCATCCGCTAAAGCTTCAAAGCTAAGCTTAGTGCCAAATTTTAAAACTCCCAAACTTAGTAAAACTTTAACCCTAAAACCTTCTTTTTTTAATAAAGAAATAAGCTCATAAGCTTTATAAAAGGCTATGCTTCCACTTACTGCTAGTAAGATTGTTTTCATTTTTTACCTAGTTTTTTATAGTAAAAATCTTCTATAATTTGCGTCTTTGCTCTATTAATATACAAAGAGCCTTTTTCTACATCCTTACACACAGTGCTTCCTGCTGCGATGATTACCTCATCTTTTATCTCAACCGGAGCGATAAATTGCGTATCTGAACCCACAAAAACATTTTTACCTATTTTGGTCTTATGCTTTTTAACCCCATCATAATTACAAGTAATAGTGCCACAACCTATATTAGTTCCCTCATCTATCTCACAATCCCCTAAATAACTCAAATGCCCTGCTTTAACTCCATTTAATAAAGCATTTTTACATTCTACGAAATTTCCTATATGGGTATTTTTAAGCTGGCATTTTGGACGCAAATGCGCTAAAGGCCCTACATCGCTATTTTCTACTATACTATCTTCAATCACACTTGAACTTTTGATGATAGAATTAATGATTTTTGATTTTCCCTCTATACGCACATTTTCATACACTTCACACTCACCTACAAACTCAACTTCATCTGAAATAAAAGTTGTCGCAGGCATGTGAAAAATCACTCCTTGCTTCATCCATTCTTTTTTAATCGCTTCTTGCATAAGATCTTGAGCTAGGCAAAGCTCAATTTTATCATTTACCCCCATAAAATCTTGCTCATTTACAAACACCGCATCGATTTCATAGCCCTTTTCTTTTGCTAAATAAACCGCATCGGTTAAATAATACTCTTTAGCTTTATTATCATTTTTTATCAAAGGCAATACTTCTTTTAAAATTTGTGCTTTTATAGCATAAACACCACTATTGCAAATGTTTATAGCAAGTTCTTCTTTGCTTGCATCTTTTGTTTCTACTATTTTTTGAATTTTATTTTCTTTTAAAACTATTCTTCCATAACTTTTTGGATCTTTTGCCTCAAAAACTGCCACATTAAAATCACTCTCATTTAAAGCTATTTTTTCTAAATCATCTGCTTTAACTAAAGGCATATCGCCACATAAAATCAATACTTTTTCATGCTTACTCTCATAACCCCTTAAAGCCCCTGCAGTACCTGGAAAATTTTGCAAGTCTTGTTCTAAAAAGCGTGTATTTGGAAAATACTCTAAAATAACTTGTTCAACCTTTTCTTTTTGATGAGAAAGCACCACACATACATCATCACTAATTTTATATGCTTGTTTTAAAATATGTAAAATCATTGCTTTTGAGCAAATTTTTTGAAGCACTTTTGGATTTTGTGATTTCATACGCGTGCCAAGTCCAGCAGCCAAAATAAGCACAGAAATTTTCATAATTTACCTTTGTTTTAAAAATTATTGCTTATTTTAACAAGCTAAAGTAAAAATTCTTACTAGTTGTTATTTGTTTTTTACAGATTTTAATTTACTTTAAACTTAAATTTATGGGGGGGGGTATAATGCTTTTTTCAATTTAAATTTACAAGGAGTAATCAAATGAAACTTTCTTATTACACAAGTAAAGTTTTAATGGGAGTTAGCATTAGTGCTTTATTAAGCGGTGCTGCTTTAGCTCAAGAAATAAATCATGAAAATTTTTCTAGTTATTTTAGTTATAAAGATGGAATTTAGAGTTTAGATTCTAAACAAAACATAGAATTAAAAATAAGCCCTTCAGATATTCAATCATACTATGGTGGAGAAAATCATGATAAGCCTATAAATGAATTTAACATCAAAACAAGTGGCGTTTTAACCATAGGATCTGATTCAGACTGGATAGATGTAGGTAGCACTTCAACTAATGAAGCAAAATATGATTTATATAGTGTTAATTTAGAAGCAAAAGAAATCATTTTAAATTCTGATAGAGCTACCTTAGAAGCAAATAAAGCTTTTAATATAAAAGGAAATGTTACACTAAAAGGCAGCTCACCTATAACAAATGATAATATAAGCAACGAAGAACTTGATAGACCTAGTTTAGATGTATGGAATGGATATGGCGAAAAAGATGGCTATATGAGCATACAAGGAAATTTAAATGTAAATAATTCTTTTATTGGTATATTTGATGCAAATAAAAAAGGTGGCTTAATCTCTGTAGATGGAGATGTAAATATAAAAGATTC
Organism: Campylobacter sp. CNRCH_2013_0671h; assembly: GCF_025773055.1. Classification (NCBI taxonomy): domain Bacteria; kingdom Pseudomonadati; phylum Campylobacterota; class Epsilonproteobacteria; order Campylobacterales; family Campylobacteraceae; genus Campylobacter; species Campylobacter sp. CNRCH_2013_0671h. Next base: position 118,361 of record NZ_JAKMTG010000002.1, on the reverse strand, counting down.
AGCTATAGGTATAAGCACAAATAGTGTTTCAAATTTAGGTATAAACAACTATGTAGCTATAAAAACTACAGGTAGTTTTAACCAAGATATAGATAAAAACTTAGTAACGGCACTATATACTAAAGATATAACAAGCATGCTTGAAACAAGCAATTTACTACCAAAAAATGTATTTTTTGAAGATACTGATTTGGCTCAATTTACAGATTATAAACTTAGTGTTTCTAATGATGGCAAAAGTCTTTTAATTAGCGGTGGTGCTAATGAAAATGTAAGAGATTTATCAAAAATATTAAAATCTGAAATTGATATTAGAAAAGAAGCCTTAGATACTTTTGAAGGCATAAAAAAAGATATAGAATATAACAAAAATTCTTATCAAAAACCAGGATATATTGGCGATGATGCTATGCTTGAAGCCATAGCACAAGCAGAAAAAGAACTGCAAGAACAAATTAAAAAATTAGAACAACAAATCCAAGATATACAAAATAATGGTGGAAAATTTGATGGTGGTGATTTAGTTGAAAATATGAAAGATATTAGCTTAGAAAATAAAAATTTAGCTGTAAATATGCTAAATAGTATTTTAGATTCTAAACTTAGCAATGATGCTATCGCAGCACTCACTCTAGATACCACAGGAAAAAATCTAAACACACTTACCACAAATACAAAAGCAAGTGCAAAAGCTATAGTAAATAATGCTCAAAATTCTTCTGTTAATTCATCTATAGGTGTAGCAAATGACCTAGCAATTGGAACAAGAATAGCAAAACTTTCAAATCCTTATCAAGATAAAGCTTTAGTAGAAAAATTTGCTACAACCCATATAGCAGCACTAGCAAGCGATGTTTATAATTATTATGGAAATTCTTCATTTAATAATAGCTTTTGGGGTAATGTTTTTGGTGGTGCAAATATCATAGATGGAGATAGTGGTGCTTTATATGGATTTACACTAGGTGCTGATAGAAAAATCAATGATAATGCTTTGCTTGGTTTTTACTTTACTTATGCTGATTCAACTATCAAAGATGGAGTTATGGAACAAAAATCAGATAACTATCAATTTGGTATTTATTCTTTAATTAATCCAAACGATCAATGGGAAATTAATCTAAGAGCTTACGGGCAAATTTCTCCAACAGATCAAAGTGTTGTAATGTTAAATGATTCTAATAAGGCTGATTTTGATAGTAAATTCTTTGGTTTAAGTGCTAATGCCGGTAGAATTTTTAATCCAAATTCATCATCATTATTCATCAAGCCTTTTGCTGGTATAAATTACTACTACGCACACACTCCAAGTTATAAAGAAAGTGGTATGTTTGCAAAAGATGTTCAAAGTATGACAAATAATTCCATATCTTTAGAACTCGGTGCTGAATTTAGAAAATATATGAGCGAAACATCATATTTATTTATCACTCCAAAAATAGAACAATATGTAATGAATAATGGAGATGATTATATAGCTGGATTTGTTGGATCAAATTCAAATTTTATCATCAAAGGTAATGATAAGAAAAAAACTTATGGACAAATCATCATAGGTGGAAATGTAGATATTAACGAGCAATTTAGCCTAAATGCAGGTATTGGAGCTAAACAAATACTAGCTGGTAAAACAGATGGTAAAAATGAAACTTATGTAAGTGGTCAAGTAGGTTTTAAATACAAATTCTAAAAAAAATATTTTTTGAGAAACTCCTAAATGCTAGAGTTTTTCACTCTAGCATTTTAAAAATAAACCATTAATTCAATCATATAAATTGCATTTTTAAGAGTAAAATTGCTAAAATAATGCTTTTAATTTTAACCAAGGAAATATTTTGAGGGTTTTACTAGTTTTATTTTTATCAAGCCTAGCTCTTTTTGGCGCTGAAGCAACTATACCAACTGTAAATTTAAGCCTTAGTGCCCCAAATAGCCCTCAACAGCTCGTAACAACTTTAAATATAATTATAGTTTTAACTATACTAGCACTTGCTCCAACTATCATCTTTGTAATGACTTCATTTTTAAGACTTATAGTAGTTTTTTCTTTTCTAAGAACTGCTCTTGGCACACAAACCATGCCTCCAAATACTATCTTAGCGACACTAGCTTTGATTTTAACTTTTTTTATTATGGAACCTGTTGCTACAAAATCATACAATGAAGGCATAAAACCCTATATTGCTGAACAAATAGGCTATGAAGAAGCCTTTGCTAAAGGCGTTAAACCTTTTAAAGATTTCATGTTAAAAAATACCAGAGAAAAAGACTTAGCACTTTTTTATAGGATCAGAAATTTAGAAAATCCAAAAACCATAGATGATGTTCCTTTAACGGTTTTAGTGCCTGCTTTTATGATAAGTGAGCTTAAAACTGCTTTTGAAATAGGCTTTTTACTTTTCTTGCCATTTTTAGTTATTGATATGGTAGTAAGCTCAGTGCTAATGGCTATGGGTATGATGATGTTACCACCTGTTATGATTTCCATGCCTTTTAAATTGCTTATTTTTGTTTTGGTAGATGGATGGAATTTGCTTATACAAAATCTCGTCAAAAGCTTTTTAACTTAGCAATTTAGGGCAAAAATATGTGTATTATTAGCTTTATTTGTATTTTTCTAAATCAAAGATTTTAAATGGCATTTGCTATATTTGGAAAATACCTTTATGATAATCTTGCCTTCACTCTTAAAGCTCACACTCAAAAAGAAAGTAAAAAAGCTTTTAAAATCATAGAAAAATATAAAAATCAATATTATTTTTTAGGCTATATTCAATATGAATTCTATAAATATCTAGAAGATAAAAATTATAAAAGCAAAGAGCCTTTTTTATATTTTTTTGCTTTTAAATCAAAAAAAATCTTTACAAACGAAGAAAAAAATTTAGACTTTTATCCAAGTTTTTCATCCAATTTAAACCAAGAAAAGTATTTTGAAAACTTTGACAAAGTCAAAGAAGCCATAGCTAAAGGTCAAAGTTATCAAGTTAATCTTACTCAAGAACTACATTTACAATCAAATCTTAATGTGTATGAGAGTTTTTTAAGCCTTTATCCTAAGCAAAATACCCCCTATAAAGCTTATATGAAAAATGAATTTTTAGAATTGGCTTCATTTTCACCTGAACTTTTTTTTAAAATCAAAAATAAAAAAATCATCACAAAACCCATGAAAGGCACAATCAAACGCTCAAATAATCCAAAAGAAGATGAAAATCTAAAAAACTTTTTAAAATGCGATGAAAAAACTATTAGCGAAAATGTAATGATAGTTGATTTATTACGCAATGATATTTCAAAACTCATCAAAAAACATTCTTTAAAATGCAAACTTTTTAAGATTAAAACCTACCCTACCTTACACCAACTCATTTCAAAAATAAGTGGGAAATTAAAGCCAAAAAATGATTATTTTAAAATTTTCAAAGCCCTTTTTCCATGTGGATCTATCACAGGTGCACCCAAAATAGAAACTATTAAACTCATAGAAAATTTAGAGCAAAGAAAACGCGGGATTTATTGTGGAGCGATAGGCTTAATCCATAAAGATAAAGCAAAATTTAGCGTAGCCATACGCACTTTAGAGAAAAAAAATAATGATGATTTTTTAAGATATGGTGTAGGAAGCGGACTTGTGTGGGACTCACAAAAACAAGATGAATTTGAAGAATTAAAACTAAAAAGTAAAATTTTAAAACCTAACTTTTATTTATTTGAAACAATGTATTATAAAAATCATTCTATTTTATTTTTCAAAGAACATTTGACAAGAATTTTAAACTCAGCTAATTTTTTTGGCTTTGATACTCAAAGATTAAAACATGATTTTAAAAATATACTAGAGAGTAAAGATAAAAAATTCCATTTTAAATCTTTACAAAATTTTAACAATTTTGTTTTCAATCATCATCATTTTTTTACAAAAAGTAATTTTGCTCAAAAAGGCTCAAAGACTATTAAATTAAAACTTTTTGAAAATGGCCTTTATGAGTTTGATTTTAGCAACATACAAGAAAATTCAAGCAAAAAACTACTCATAAGTAAAGACATCATAAAAGTAAATCTTTTAACACACCATAAAACTTCTCTGCGTAGTTTATATGAGACAAATTCTCATCTATGGAAAGAAAATATTTGCTATGACATAGTTTTTTTTGATGAAAAAGGCATACTTTGTGAGGGTTCAAGAAGTAACATTATTATAAATTTAAATGATGAGTATTTTACCCCTTATGCTAAAAACTGCCTAAATGGTATTTATAGACAAACACTCTTAAAACACAAGCTCATCAAAGAAAAAGATATCACTAAAGATGAGCTTTTAAATGCTAAAGAAATTTATGCTATTAATTCTTTAAGAGGCTTAAAAAAGGTATTTTTGTGAAAGTTTTGATTATAGATAATTATGATTCTTTTACCTACACCATAGCCTTTTATTTAAAGGAATTAAATATTGCTTATAAAATTATTAAAAACGATAAATTTAAAAATCCAAAAAAGCTTAAAAAATATGATTTTACCCATCTTCTAATCTCCCCTGGACCAAATTCTCCAAAAGAATCAAAGTTAAGTTTAAAAGCTATAAAATATTTTAAAAAAGATAAAAAAATTCTTGGAATTTGTCTAGGACACCAATGTATAGCACATGTTTTTGGTGGTAAAATTTCTAAACTTCCAAACCCAACTCATGGTAAGGTAAAAACTATAAAATTCAAACCAAACCCACTTTTTAAAAATCTTAAACAAAATTTTAAAATTTGTTTATATCACTCTCTTTATGTTAATCATATAGGTAAAAAATGTGAAATTTTAGCCCATAGTGAAGATAATATCATCATGGCTTTAAAACATAAAAAATACGATATTTATGGAGTTCAATTCCACCCTGAAGCCATACTGAGTCAAAATGGCAAAAAGCTACTTAAAAACTTTCTTACTTTGCAATAATCTAATATTTATATTTTTTTCATTTACTTTAAACTTAAATTTAGGGGGGGGGTATAATGCTTTTTTCAATTTAAATTTACAAGGAGTAATCAAATGAAACTTTCTTATTACACAAGTAAAGTTTTAATGGGAGTTAGCATTAGTGCTTTATTAAGCGGTGCTGCTTTAGCTCAAAATATTGACATACAATATACAGGTTTTGATCAAAATAATGCTAAGAATTATTTTAATGAAGAAACCAATGGAAATTTTACATTAAAAAATGAATACACCAATAATGATTTAACATTAAATATTAAAATATGGGATATTCCAAATGAATTATTAGAAAAAAACTCTCAATTATATGATAAAGCTGGTGTTAAAATTGACTTGGGAAATAACGATCTTACAATCAACAACATAGATATGCATTCTAACACTTCTACAGATGAAGATAAAGCTGCTTATATAGGAAATTTCAATATTAGTGCAAAAAATATTTATGCAAATGATATTATTTTTCAAGTATTACATAAAGAATCTGTTATCAATGGAAATATCTATTTACAGGGAAGTAAAGATGTTGATATAAAAAATATAGCTGGTGCTCATGATGATAGACGAGGTTCTACTATTTTAATAGGAAATGGTATAGCTGGAACAAGTGGCTCCTTAAGTATAAATGGAGATCTAAATGCAGATAAGACTGGTTTTGTTTATCAAAGTGATAATAGAAATCAAGTAGCTATAAAGGTTAATGGCAATGTTAATATCACAAATTCTATTTTTTCTGTGGGAACATCTAGCTTTAGCAATCTAAAATTAGATAACTTTACCTTTATACAAGCAGACAACTTCAATAAAAACATCATAGAAAATCAAATAACAGCTAGCCTTGGTAAAGATATTTATAGTGTTTTAGAAAATAAAGAAAAACTTGAAATAGATGAAACACTTGTGCATATATTAGATTTAAGTAAATTTGTTAATTACAACCTTTCTATTTCAAATGATGGAAAACATCTTTTAGTAAATGGAGGAGCCAATGATAATATAAACAATAACAAAATGATTTTAGAATCTGAAAAAGAATATTTATCTTATTTCAAAGAAAGACTAAAAGAAGAATTAGAAAGTGATAAATGTAATAATGATATAAAAAAATGTGAAAATATTTATAACGCACTTAATGAAATTAAAAATAAAATACAAAATATTAATGAAATTATAGCAAGCAATAGCAATGTTGGAAGTGGAGAAATCTCTAATGATGATTACATTAAAAACGATTCTAGTGTTTCAGCTTCTAACAAAGACTTTGTTTCTAAAATTTTAGATGGACTTGCACTCGGTAAAGATTTAAATGCAATAGGTAGTATTAAATTTGATAAAGTCGGAGAACAAGTAGCAAATGATATAAAAGATTCAGCTAAATCTATCTCAAATGTAAATCAAGCCTCATCAGGTATAAACTCGACTATCAATGTATCAAATGATGTATCTATAGGTTCTCGTGTAGCTATGTTAAATAATCCTTATGGAAATTACGCTACAAAATTATCTCAAATAAGATTTGCTACTAATGATTATAGAGGAAATTATGTTGATAATTATAATAACAGCATTTGGGGTAATGTAATAGGCGGTGCAAACATCATAGATGGAGATAGTGGTGCTTTATATGGAGCCACTATAGGTATGGATAGAAAAGTCAATGATGATGTTATTATTGGTGCTTATTTTACTTATGCAAACGCTGAAATAAAAGATAATCTTTTAACCCAAAAATCAGATAATTTCCAATTTGGTGCTTATTCTAATATCCATATAAGTCCAAAGGTAGAAGTTAATGTTAAGGCTTATGCTCAAATTTCTCCAACAGATCAAGATATTGTAAATAGAGGATTTAACACTACAAATAGTGCTGACTTTAATAGAAAATTCCTTGGTTTGAGTGCTAACATGGGATATATTTTTGATTTTAGTAATAATACCTTATTTATCAAACCTTTTGCCGGAGCAAACTACTACTATGCATATACCCCAAGCTATAAAGAAAATGGAATTGCAGGAAAAGATGTCAATAGCGCTAGCAATAATTCTATTTCTTTAGAACTTGGTGCTGAATTTAGAAAATATATGAGCGAAACATCGTATTTATTTATCACTCCAAAAATAGAACAATATGTAATGAATAATGGAGATGATTATGTAGCGAGTTTAAATGGAGTAGCGCTACCTAGCGTAAAAAGTGATGATAAGAAAAAAACTTATGGACAAATCATCATAGGTGGAAATGTAGATATTAACGAGCAATTTAGCCTAAATGCAGGTGTTGGAACTAAACAAATACTAGCTGGTAAAACAGATGGTAAAAATGAAACTTATGTAAGTGATCAAGTAGGTTTTAAATACAAATTCTAAAAAAATATTTTTTGAGAAACTCCTAAATGCTAGAGTTTTTCACTCTAGCATTTTAAAAACTCTCATACTCTTTAGCTATAAAAACTTCATCATCTTCTATAATTAATGGGCGTTTTATAAGCGTTGGGTTTTGCAAAATCATCACTTTAATTTCATCTTGGTTTAAATTTTGAAGTTTTTCTTTATTTAACCCTAATTTTCTAGCACTCATACCCGCTGTATTTACAAGCTCTAAAACACTCCTTTTGCTAAACCAAAAATTTAAAGTTTCTTCATCTAGCTTTTTAATGTCTAAAAATTCAAATTCAATTTGCTTAGAATTTAAATAATCCATGGCCTTTTTAACACTATTACAATTTTTAATACCATAAAATTTTAACATTTTCTTGCCTTTTTAACTAAGTCTGCTATGATAAATGCTAATTCTAAAGCTTGGTCAGCATTTAATCTTGGATCACATTGTGTTTCATAGCGTTTAGAAAGTTCTTCTTGAGTGATATTTAAAGAGCCTCCTACACATTCTGTTACATTTTGCCCTGTCATTTCCAAATGTACCCCACCAGGATACACTCCTTCACTCATAGCTATCTCAAAAAACGCACGCACTTCTTGAATAATTTTATCAAATTCTCTTGTTTTAAAATTACCTGATTTAACCGTATTTGCATGCATAGGATCTATGCTATAAAGTATATTAAACCCTTCTTGTTCTAACTCTTTAAATAATTTTGGCAAGGCATTTTCTATCTTATCACATCCCATACGGATGATGAAATTTAATCTTCCTGCTTCATTATGTGGATTTAAAATACTTGCTAGCTTTTTTATCTCACCTAAATCATAATTAGCGCTAAGCTTAACACCGAGTGGATTTTTTACTCCACTTAAAAAATGCACATGTGCTTCATCTGCTTTTCTAGTACGCTCGCCTATCCAAAGCATATGTGCTGAACAATCATAAATTTCCCCGCTTAAACTATCTACTCTAGTTAAAGCTTCTTCATAAGGCAAAAGCAAGGCTTCATGAGAAGTATAAAAGGCTGTTTGAGAAAGATTTGGGGTATCAGTGATACCACAAGCTTGCATAAAAGCTAAAGCTTGAGTGATTTTTTCACTAAGTTCATTATATTTTTTCCCAAGCTCTGCTTTTTTTAAAAAACCCAAATTCCACTTATGCACTACTCTTAAATCCGCTAAACCACCTCTTGAAAAAGCTCTTAATAAATTTAAAGTTGTAGCACTTTGATAATACGCTTCTAGCATTCTTTTAGGATCGGCTATTCTTGATTTTTCATTAAATTCAAAACCATTAATAATATCCCCACGATAACTTGGAAGTGTTACTCCATCTACTTCTTCAAAATCACTACTTCTTGGCTTTGCAAATTGTCCTGCAACACGCCCTACTTTAACAATAGGACAAGATCCTGCAAAAGTAAGTACTATGGCCATTTGAAGCATAACTTTAAACATATCTCTTATATTATCAGCACCAAAATTTACAAAACTCTCTGCGCAATCTCCTCCTTGGAGTAAAAATGCTTGAGAATTTACAACATTAGCAAGGGATTTTTTTAACTTATCTACCTCACCTGCAAAAACAAGTGGTGGTAATTTTTCTAATTTTTTAACAACATCTTGTAATTCATTTTCATCAGGATATTGCGGCTGTTGCTGAATTTTATAATTTTTCCAAGAATCTTTAGTCCATTTCATAGCTTAACTTCCTAATTTTAAGTAAGCTAAAATTATACAAAATGAGACTTAAATTAAGATTTCAAAACACTCTCAACGCGTTCAAGGCTATCTTGTTTATATAGAGTTAAACGCACTATAGAATCTTCTAGTGCTAAAAGATTATGAATTTCATTAGCTTTTAAACTAATGCTATCTAAAGATTTAAGTAGAATTTGCTGATTTAAAACTCCAAAATCAATAGAGCCTTTTAATACTTGTATAGTAATATCAAAAGGTGCTTTATGATCTTTCATAAAGCTATCCTTTGACATATTTATGCATATTTCCTTAGCATAAGCATTTTCTATTTTTTTAGATATATTTATGCCATTTTCAATTTCTTGTTCCCAAGAAATTACTTCATGCATTTGAGTTCTAAATTTCATTTTATTTTTTAAGTTCTTTAATACGAGCAGCCTTACCTCTTCTATCTCTTAAATAGAATAATCTAGCACGGCGTACACGACCTCTTCTTAATACTGTAATACTTTCTAAACTTTCACTATAAATAGGGAAAATTCTTTCAACACCTACATTATTAGCGCCTATTTTACGCACGATGAAAGTTTCATCTACACCATTTCCTCTACGCGCTATACAAATACCTTCAAAATTTTGAATTCTTGTTTTATCGCCTTCTTTAATGCGAATAGCAAGTCTTAAAGTATCTCCAGCACGAAATTCTGGAACATTTTTACCTTCAATTTGTTTTTGCTCAAATTGCTCAATGTATTTATTTTTCATAACGATATTCCTTAAAATTTGCGTTCATGCTTTTGATACAAATCAGGACGAAAATATTTCGTTTTGCAAGACGCCAAAGTAGTTTTTAAAGCTGTGATTTTAGCGTGATTTCCCTTTAAAAACTCTGAAGGAACATAAAATTTTTTATTTTCCTTTTCAAAAACAAATGGCTTAGAAAATGATGGTGCTTCTAATAAATCATTTTCAAAACTTTCTTCACTTAAACTTTCACTATTTCCAAGAACATCTTGAATATTTCTACTAATAGCATCACACATCACCAAAGATGCTAACTCTCCACCTGTAAGTATAAAATCTCCTATAGAAAACACTTCATTAGCAAATTCTTCCACAATACGCTCATCTAAACCCTCATATCTACTACATACAAAACAAATATGCTCTTTGACGCTTAATCTTTTAGCATCTATTTGCTTAAAAGTTTTAGCACATGGTAAAAGAAAAATAAAATGCGTATTTTTATCTTGGCTTTTAATATGCGTTAAACAATCATATAAAGGCTGAGCTTGTAATAAAAGTCCCGCACCACCGCCTATTTTATAATCATCTACTTTTAGATGTTTATTTGTAGTAAAATTTCTAGGATTAACAAAATCAAATTCTAAAATTCCTTTTTCTTTTGCCCTTGCCAAAATAGAAGTTTTAAAATAAGGCTCAATAAGCTCTGGGAATAAACTTACAAAAGTATATTTCATGAATTTTCTAAAATATCTAAAGCAGATTGTGTGAATATTTTTTTATTTTCTATATCAACTTTTTGAATATATTTATCAACATAAGGAATATAAAAGTTTTTAACCTTTGTCTGTAGTTTTTCATCGCATTTTATATAGAATAAAAATCCAGCTCCATTTTCTAAAATATCTTCAACTACACCTAATTTTTGTTCATTTTCAAAAATTTCACAGCCTATAATATCAAAATAAAAATACTCATCTTTTTTTAACTTACAAGTTTCTTTTGTAGTTTTTATGCTTTGAAATAGTGTAATATTAGTTAGTTTTTTTGCAGATTCTAAATTCTCAAAATCTTCAAATAAAACCAAAGATCTTGTTTTATCAAAAGCTTTTATGGTGTAAATTTTTTGATTACCATCAAAAAATTTAGCACCTGCTTTAAACTGCTCATAAAAATCACTTAAGTTATGTAATTTCACATAACCTTTCAAACCAACACTTTTCCCAAGTTTAGCAACTTGGACCAAATCATTCTTCAATAGCTTTTACCGTTATACGATATGAAGTTGCATCTTTAACTTTATAAGCCATAATAACTGTTTTTATTGCGTTGATTAATTTCCCGTTTTTTCCGATCAACTTACCAGTATCAGTTGGATCAACATAAATGATAATTTCAGCAAAATTGTTTTCTAAATTTTGTTTTTGTATATCAACTTTTTCAGGAAAATCAACAATTAATTTTGCGTATTCTCTTAAAAAATTTTCAACCATTTTTATTTGCTTGTAATAGCTGCTACTCTATCGCTTAATTTAGCACCTACGCTCTTCCAATAAGCTAAACGCTCAGCATCAAATTTTACTACTTCAGGTTCAACCATAGGATTATAATATCCAATGCTTTCTATCCAACTACCATCGCGTCTTTTTCTACTATCAGTTACAACTATACGATAAAATGGTCTTTTTTTGCGTCCCATTTTTGTAAGTCTGATTACTGTCATTTTAATACTCCTAAAAAAATTAAAATTTTGTTATAGATATTTTAACTCATATATCCATAAAAAAGCTTTAATTATTGCGGTCTTTTAGCTTGCTGCAACATATTCATAAAATTTTCCATTCCTTTTTTGTTTGAAAATTTCTTTGCCAACTTAGCCGCATTACTAAATTGTTTTAAAAAGCGATTTACTTCCATTTGAGATAAACCAGCACCCTCTGCAATACGACGCTTTCTTGCGTTGTTTAACAAATCAGGATTTTCTCTTTCTTTTGGCGTCATTGATGAAATCATTGCTTTAATATGAATAATTTCTTTAGAATTATCCAAATCAATATCTTTAATATTTGCTGCCATAGATGATAAACCAGGTATCATACCAATGATTGATTTCATACTACCAAGTTTTTTAACACTTTCCATTTGATTTAAAAAGTCATTGAAATTAAATTCACCTTTTTTGATTTTTTTATTAAGTTTTTTTGCTTCTTTTTCATCTATAATAGCGGCAGTTTTTTCAGCCAAAGTCGCCAAATCACCTTCACCCATAATACGATTAACAATCCTATCAGGGATAAATACTTCTAAATCAGCTACTTTCTCACCAACACCAATAAATCTTAAAGGCACACCAATTTGTTTAGCTATACCTAGCGCAACACCACCTTTAGTATCTGCATCAAATTTACTTAAAATAACCCCAGTGATTTCTAAAGCTTCATTAAAGCTACTTGCTGTTTTAACTCCATCTTGACCACTCATAGCATCAGCTACATAAAATACTTCATCAGGATTTAAAATAGCTTTTACTTCTTTAAGCTCATTCATCAAAGCTATATCAATTGCCAAACGGCCGGCAGTATCTACAAGCAAAACATCATACATAGAATTTTTTGCTTTTTCTAAAGCTTGTTTAGCTACATTTAAAGGATTACTTTCATTTTCTATGAAAAATAAATCAAGCTCATTAGCTTGAGTGAGTTGTCTTAATTGCTCTACTGCAGCTAATCTTTGCAAGTCACATGCAGCAATTAATACTTTTTTATTTCTTAGTTTTAAGTAATTAGCAATTTTTACCGTAGTAGTTGTTTTACCACCACCTTGCAAACCACACATCAAAACAACCGTAGGTGGCTTACTAGCAAATACAAAACCTTGATTTTTACCTTTAACACTAAGAATTTCTTCTAAATTTTTCTTAATTGAGTCTAAAAATTGCTTTTGGCCTATGCCATTAGTTTTTACATCATTTTCTACTAAAGTGAGTAATTCTTTCGTAACTTTATGATGTACATCTGCTTTTAAAAGGGCTTTTTTTAAAGTGTCAAGAGCATTTTTTAAAGCTTTTTCATCATCAACAAAACGAAGTTTATTAACCGCGGATTTAAATGACTCACTAACTATTTCAAACACTTTATTTTCCCTTTATTAAAATTTTAAAAAGCTAAATTATAAACCCTTTTAGCTTTAAACGCCTTTAAAAATTTAAATTTTTTATTTCAAAACCATAAGCATTAAAACTCTCATCAAGTAAAGCTTTAAATTGATAATCAAAAATATGCGTTTCATAAGAATGCAAATACATTCTAGAAGAGCTATTTTTTGCATATTTTTCATCGCCAATAATACCATGTTTTATATGATTTAAATGCACTCTGATTTGATGTGTTCTACCTGTTTTAATGACTGCTTTTATTAAAGTTTTTTTTGCATTTACCATTAAAGGTATAACCTGAGTATGAGCTTCTAAGCCAAATTTATCGATTTTACTAAAAGCTCCGGATTTATTTTTTATAGTAGTTATTTTTTCACAAATTTCAAGTTCTTCAACAATTACTCCATCGACAATAGCTAAATAGCTTTTATAAACATTTTGTTTTTTATACTCTTGAATGCATTTTAGTCTAAATTCCTCATCTTTGCTTAAAAGCAAAACTCCACTTGTTTCTTTATCAAGCCTGTTAATTAATTTAGCATTATAAACACCTTCTAAATTCTCGCTAATTTCCCCATAAGGCTTATTTAAAGCTATGATTTTATCATCTTCAAAAAGTATTTTTGCTTTTTTTATTTTTTGCACGACGAATCTTGTTTTTGAGCTCATCAAAGCTCTAGCTATAACAACCTTTTTTCCCATAGCAAAAACACAACCTTTATCAATCAAATCTTTTGCTGCATTATTGGAAATTTTTTCTTGCATTGCAAGCAATTTATAAGCTTTTTCTTGCATCTAAACCTTCTTTTATACTTAATATAACTTCATTTAAATCATTTTGCTCTTTGACTCGTGCTTGTGATAATTTTTGCTTTAAAAAATCATTTATATCTTTTACACTCTCACAAATATACAAATCATCAACTTCTTGATATAAACTTTCTTGATTAAAATAATATTTCCCCGAGATAATAACATTATTCCATCTAGCTGCCTCTATAGGATTATGCCCGCCTATATTATTTACAAAAGAGCCGCATAAAAAAACCACATCACTAATCTTATAAAAACTTTCTAGCTCACCCAAAGTATCTAGTAATAAGCACTTGGTCTTAAAAAAATTTGCAAAATCATTTTCACTTAAAGTAAAGTCTGAAAATTTTTGCATATTATAATGATTTTTTTGGCAAAAATCTTTTAAAATCCCCTCAACCTCGCCAAAACGCTCCGGATGTCTTGGAGCGATAATTAATCTATCGTTTTCTTCTAGTTTAATCTCATTAAGCAATAATCGTTCTTCATTTTCATGCGTACTAGCAAATATAATAACCCTAGCCTTAGGTTTTGAATAATTTTTCACTTGTTCTTGTTTTATATATGCTTTGATATTTTTATATGCTACAACATTTTTAGCACCCAAGCATTCTAATCTTTCTTTGTCTTTTTGACTTTGCGCAAACACAACATCAATATATTTAAAAATCAAACGATAAAAAAAGCTAAAACGCTTGTAGTTTTTTAAAGATCTATCACTAATCCTAGCATTTAATAAAATAACTTTTGCATTACAAAATTTAGCCATCAATACAAGCATAAGCCAAAGCTCTGCTTCAAAAATAATCAAAACTTTGCAAGGTTTCATCCAAAATGGTATAAAAATTTCAAATGGTAAAAAATTTACTTTTTTAGAATGTCTTAAAGCTTCATTAAATCCGGTTTGCGTGATAGTTGAAATTTTACAAGTTGGAAAAAGTTTTATTAAGGGAACAATGCTTTTAATCTCCCCAAAGGAGCAAGCATGAAAATATATATCTCCTTGTTCTTGTTTTAAGTTTTTGTAAAGAAAAAATCTAGATTTTAGAGATACTTTATATTTTTCTTTACAAAAACTTAAAATCAACAAAAAAGGAACTGCGATTACATATATAATCACAGCAAAAATGTAATAAAAAAAAATCAATTTTGATTTTCTTCTTTTTCTTTATATAAAATTCTTCCACAATGCGGACAAGTTACGATTTCATCACCTTTTAAAACTGCTAAATAAGTTTTATCATAAATTCTCATAAAACAGCCATAACAAGCATGTTTTTTCACAGGAACTACAGCACTATTTCCCGCCCATTTTCTAATTTTCTCATAAAAAGTTAAAACTTTTTGATTTATTTCGCCAACCAGCTTTACTTTTTTATCATAAATCTCTAATCTTTCTTTTTCAATATCAACTAATACAACTTTTGTTTGAGCATCTATTTGATCCACTTCATTTTCAAGTTCAGTTCTCTTAGTTTGCAATTCTTGTATAAATTTTTCTTTGTTTTCTAAAATTTTATCTAATCTTTCTATCTCTTCATTTGCTGCATCAAGTTGCTCTTTAGCTATATCTTCTTCGATTTTTAAAGCATTTGCTTCTTTTTCAGTTTTCACTGCAGCACTTTTTTTGGCTATTTCTTTAATTTTCACACCAAATTCTGCAATATGGTTATTGTTTTGTATTTTTTGATTTTCTATATCTTTAATATCTTTTTCAAAACCTGCAATTTCTTCTTCAGTTTTATCAAGCAAATTACGCTTTTCTTTTAAATCCTTTGTAGCATCTTCTACTTTATTTGCAAAACTATCTAACTCTTTATCAATTTGCGATAAAGCTATAAGTTGTTCTAAATATTTATTCATTGATTTTTTCCTTAAAAATATTGAAATGGATTTTTTGAAACTGATATTATAACTTCTAAATGAAATTTTTGCAAATCTTTTGCTAAAATTTCACCAAAGTATGACTCACTTTCATAGTGACCTATATCAATCAAATTGAGTTTATTATGATAACTTTCTAAGGCCTGATGATACTTAAAATCTCCACTTAAAAAACAATCTGCTTTTACACTAGAAATCAAATCTCCACCACTGCCTGTACATATTGCTAAAGTTTTTATTTTTTCTTGATGAGCATTAACAACCCTAATATGATTAAGCTTTAAACACTTTTTAACATGATCAACTAATGTATCTAATTGAAAATCTACATCACAATAGATCAAAAATTCATTTTGTTCTTTGATCTTAAAACCCAAAATTTCGCTAGTAAAATAAGTATTTAAATGACTTAAATCAAAATTTGTATGTATAGCAATCAAGGCTATATTTTTTTGTATCATTTTTGTAAGAAGATTTTGCGGATAAAGCACTCCACTTAAATTCTTCAAACCTTTAAAAATTAAAGGATGATGAACTATAAAAAGTGAATTTTCGCTTGCATTTTCAATTAAATGCATATCTACATCAAGCGCAAGATAAATCTTATTTACATCTTGATCGAAATTTCCAAGCAATAAACCACTATTGTCCCATGAACTTTGCGTATTAAATGGACTAATAGTATCTAAATAATCATAAATTTCTTTAATTTTCATCTAAACTTTCTTTATATACTAAAGCACAATTTTTAGATAATTCTCTAATTTTAAGCATAAAATCTTGTCTTTGAGTTACTGAAATAGCTCCTCTTGCATCAAGCAAGTTAAAAGTATGTGCTGCTAACATACAATAATCATATGCTGGTAAAGCAAGTTTTGCATCTAATGCATTTTTACACTCATTGTAAGCATTTTCAAATTGTACATTTAAAGTTTTTACATCACTTACTTCAAAATTATATTTACTAAATTCAAACTCGCCTTGCTTATGAACATCTTTATAGGTAATTTTTTCGCCGTTAAATTCATTCCAAACTATATCATATACATTATCTACATCTTGTAAATACATTGCAAGTCTTTCCAAGCCATAAGTAATTTCAGCACTAACTAAATCTACGCTTATACCACCAACTTGTTGAAAATAAGTAAATTGTGTAACTTCCATACCATCAAGCCAAACTTCCCAGCCCAAACCCCAAGCACCTAAACTTGGACTTTCCCAATTATCTTCAACAAAACGAATATCATGTGATTTCAAATCAAAGCCTAAATTTTCTAAACTTTTTAAATATAATTCTTGGATATTATCAGGACTTGGTTTAATTAAAACTTGAAATTGATAATAAGCACCCAACCTATTAGGATTTTCACCATATCTTCCATCAGTTGGTCTTCTACTTGGTGCTACATAAGCAGCCGCCCAAGGTTTTTTACCTAAACTTCTTAAAAAAGTTGCCGGGTGAAAAGTCCCTGCACCTGCTGGAAAATCATAAGGTTGCATAATAGCACAACCTTGCTTTTGCCAAAATTCTTGTAAATTTAAAATCATTTGAGAAAAAGTCATTTTTCTTCCTTTAATTCTTCAGACTTCTCAGGCGAATTTGCATATAATTCCACTGTTTTATTCCACATCATTTTATATTTTCTTTTTAGAAATTCAACTTCATTGCGCGCATATTTAAGTTGCTCGTTAAGATTTTCTATAGTTTTTCTATCCTCATCATAAAGCTCTTGCATAGAATAAAGAGCATCTTTTAAAAATTTATTTTCACCCTTTAAAGCTTCTAAGGTTTCATCCTTAGCATCAAGAACTTTTTCATGTAAATTTAAAATAGTCCCTATAGTTTTTTCTACAAAACTTTCTCCTGCCAAGGTCATAGAATTTACCATAGCAGGTTGCTTTGAACTTGAAGGAACTACACTAAAAGTACCTTGATTAGCTTCTATATAAATTTTACCTTCTTCTTCTTTGAAATTTAAAGCACCATTTGCCATCATTCCTTTTACAACATCTTCGGATAAATGAACTAACTGACAAAATTCTTTTAATTCCAAGTAAGTTTGCATATACGCTCCTTAAAGAAAAACTTCAATTGTATTAGAATCTTGGATTAATTTTTCTTGTTGTTTTTGTCTATCTTCTAATAATTTTTGCGCTAAAGACTCATCTTCTATTGCTAAAATTTGCACTGCCAAATAAGCTGCATTAATAGCCCCTGCTTTACCTATAGCCACAGTTGCTACAGGAATTCCACTTGGCATTTGCACAGTAGAAAATAAAGAATCCATGCTAGCTAAATTACTTCCTGGCATAGGTATACCTAAAACAGGTTTTGTTGTATGTGCTGCAACAGCTCCTGCTAAATGAGCTGCCATACCCGCTGCAGCAATAAATACTTTTGCACCTTTTTCTTCAGCATTTTTGATGTATTCTTGGGTTCTTTGAGGGCTTCTATGAGCTGAAGTGATCAAGACTTCATATTTTACATCAAATTTTTCCAAAATTCCTAAAGCTTCTTTTACTATATCATAATCACTCTTACTTCCCATCAATATGGAAACAAATTTCATTCAACACTCCTTCTTAAAAAGCTAAATTCTGGAAGTTTAAATGGCAAAGTAATTTCATTTTCATTACCACTATGAATTTCACTAAATTCTTTATTGTTTTTTGCTAATAATTGTTTAAACACTATGAATTTTTTTCCTTCATTTTCATATACTAAACCTAGTTTATTTTCCCCTAATTCTATATTAGAATCAACCGGAGCTAGAATTTCATATTCTTTGTTTAATTCTATCCTACCCTTACATTTAAAAAATTCACCATCTTCGCTAATAGCATACACTTGATGGGTTCCTTCTTCTATACTTGTATTATGATTTATTGAATCGGTTTTTTCATAAGCTCTTGAAACTAAATATCCATCTGTAAAACCTCTGTGTTTTAAAGTATGAATTTCTTTTTCATACTTAGCCGCATCAAAAGTATTTTGCAACACATCTTGCACTGCCATTTTATAAGTTCTTGTAGTCAAAGCTACATAATACTCACTTTTCGTTCTTCCTTCTATTTTAAAAGCATGAATGCAATCTTCTTGCATAATTTTTTGAATATACGAGCTTAAATTTAAATCTTTAGAATTAAACACATGCGTGCCATTCTCATCTTCTTCAAGTCTAAAAAGTGTATTAGTTTCTGGGTTCTTTGCATAAAGTTCATAGTTAAATCTACAATCATTTGCACATGATCCACGATTACTCATGCGTCCACTTTGCACTGAGCTTATCAAACATCTGCCAGAATACGCAAAACACATAGAACCATGGACAAAACTTTCAAGCTCTACGTCACAATTATTTTTCAAATCTTTTGCATCTTTTAAACCAAGTTCCCTTGCTATAACAACACGCTTAGCTCCCATATCTTTATAAACTTGAGCGTCTAAGTAATTTAAAATATTAGCTTGGGTTGATACATGAAGATTGATTTCAGGTGCAAGCTCTTTAACCAAACGCATAGCACCTACAGAAGCTACTATAAAAGCATCAGGTTTCATTTCTTTTAGTTTTAAAATATGCCTTTTCAAACCTTCAATTTGCGAACTAAAATGAAATCCATTAATCGTTACATAAATTTTTTTTCCTTTTGCATGCGTATAATCAATAGCTTCTTTAAAAGTTTCATAATTAAAATCTCTAGCAGTTCTTGCTCTTAATGAAAAATTACTCACTCCTGCATAAACAGCATCAGCTCCATAAGCTAAAGCTATTTTTAATTTTGTAAAATTACCTGCAGGAGCTACTATTTCAGGAATAATCATTTTTTTCCTAAACTTGCGATTAATGCCTCAATATCATCATTACTTACAACATCTGCAGTTGTATCTCCTTCGATATGCACAGCAGATCCCACGCGTTTTTCATCATCAATTTTACCTTCAAACAAACTACTCATATATCTACTTAAAGCTCTCATAACATTAATAACACGCTCAATTTTTTGACGATGAATATCTTGATATTGCATAGCATCCATTGCCATCATAACTTCATCTTGTCCAGTTTGCAAACAACCTGTAATCTCATCTATGATATTTTTAGCATTGTTATTTATTTCAATAGCTTCTTTAAAGCTTACCACATTAGGAAATTTTGCATTTAATTTTTCAAAAATTTCTATATTTTTATTTAAAGCATCACTGATTACACAAAGATCACTCTCAGAATTTGCAAAAAAGTCGTTAATAGCTTCTAATTTTTCCATCATCTCTGTGGCTTTTATTTCACTATCTCTTGTAACATCATCAAGTTGATGTACAACTTTATGTTCTTTACTAGGTGGTGGTGGTGGCCAAGCCATATCCGCTCTTGCTTTATAATCACCATTAATCATATCATTAACAATTTGCTTATTTTTTTCCTCATCTTCATAATCTGTATCTGGTTTTTCTTCTGTTTCTTCTACAGAATCAAGATCTAAGTCTTCAGTGCCATTCATTAAAGCATCTAATTCTTCTTGGGTCATTGTTACACCTTTTTTAATAAAAAAACTAATGCGAGATTATATTACAAAAAAATATAAATCAACATTAATTTTACCAACTTAATTATTTTTTTACACAAAATAATCTTTTTTTTAATTTGATTATAAAAAAAATATTAATTTAAACTTAATTTAAAAAAAATATACTACAATCTATAAAATAAATTAAAAAACCCAAAAAATAAAAAGGAGAAAAAATGGGTAAATTTGTAAATAACATTGATGAGTTTTTTAGTTATTGTCAAGAACATGAAGTTTTATTTGTTGATTTTAGATTTACTGATATGATAGGCACTTGGCATCACATCACTTATAATATAAAAGCAATTGATGATAAAACCTTTGAAAACGGAATTCCTTTTGACGCAAGCTCTTTGCATGGTTGGCAGCCTATAGAAAAATCAGATATGATTTTAAAACCTGATGTGAAAAGTGCGTTTTTAGATCCTTTTACAGCTGATCCTACTATCATAGTAATTTGCGATGTATATGATATTTACAAAGATCAAATGTATGAAAAATGCCCAAGAAGTATTGCTAAAAAAGCAATGCAACACTTAAGCACAAGCAATATCGCTGACACTGCTTATTTTGGTCCTGAAAATGAATTTTTTATTTTTGATAATGTAAAAATAGTTGATTCTTCTCACTGTGCAAAATATGAAGTAGATACTGAAGAAGGTGAATGGAATGATAATAAAGATTTTACAGATAGTTACAATAGTGGACATCGCCCAAGAAATAAAGGTGGATATTTTCCTGTAAGTCCTATTGATTCTAGTGTGGATATTAGAGCTGAAATGGTACAAGTTTTAGAAAGAGTTGGTTTAAAAACTTTCGTACATCATCATGAAGTAGCACAAGGACAAGCTGAGATTGGTGTAGAATTTGGGAATTTAGTTGAAGCTGCTGATAATGTACAAATTTATAAATATGTAGTTAAAATGGTAGCGCATTTAAATGGAAAAACAGCGACCTTTATGCCAAAACCACTCTATGGAGATAATGGAAGTGGTATGCATGTGCATATGAGCCTTTGGAAAGATGGAGTAAATTTATTTTATGATAAAGAAGGATATGGAAAATTAAGTGAATATGCGATTAATTACATCGGTGGAATTTTAGCTAATGCAAGAAGTGTTGCTGCATTTACCAATCCTAGTTCAAATTCTTATAAAAGAATAGTTCCAGGTTTTGAAGCACCTTGTATACTAACTTATTCTTGCCAAAATCGCTCTGCAAGTTGTCGCGTGCCTTATGGTATTAATGAAAAAAGCGCAAGAGTTGAAATAAGATTTCCTGATAGCACTTCCAATCCTTACCTAGCTTTTACAAGCTTGCTTATGGCAGGACTTGATGGTATTAAAAATAAAACCATACCGGTAGGCCCTATGGATGAAAATTTATTTGCACTAACCCTAGATGAGATTAGAGAAAAAGGTATAGAGCAATTACCTCACACTTTAAGAGGATCTTTGGAAGCACTCATTAGAAAAAATGCCTTCTTAAAGCCTGTTATGAGTGATGTATTTATTGATGATTATCAACATATGAAATTTGAAACCCAAGTATGGCCTGTAGAAGCTAGACCAACTGCATATGAGTTTAAAACTTGCTATTCATGCTAATCTTGATGCTTTTTAGCATCAAGATTAAAATACTATTGTTTTATTATCATATATAAAAATCCTATCATCAAACACTAAATCCAAGGCCTTAGAAAAAACATTTTTTTCTACATTGCGCCCTGCTTGTTGCATAGCTTGCCAAGAATATTCATGAGTAACTGGTATAACATCTTGGGTAATAATTGGCCCCTCATCTAAGTTATTATTTACAAAATGTGCTGTTGCGCCTATAATCTTTACCCCTCTTTCATAAGCTTGCTTATAAGGATTAGCTCCTATAAATGCAGGTAAAAAAGAATGGTGGATATTAATAATCTTTCCCTCAAAATTCTCTACAAAAGATGGAGATAATATTCTCATATATTTTGCTAAAACAATATAATCAAACTCATATTGTTTTAAACACTCTAGTAGTTTTTTTTCATGCTCTTGTCTGCTTAAATCCTGTGCTAAAATAGTATGAAAAGGTATGTTAAATTTATCCACTAAAGGTTTTAATACATCATAATTTGCAATAACTGCCTTAATATTTGCATTAAATTCTCCACTAAATTGACGGATAAGTAACTCACCTAAACAATGAGTTTCTTTAGTAGCTAAAACAATAATATCTTTTTTTCTCTTTGAAGTAATTTCAATTTGTGCATTATCAGGAAGCATAGCTTCAAGCGTTCCTTTAAAAGCTTTTATATCAAGCTCACCTTCTAAATGTGCCCTAAAGAAAAAACGATTTTCTCCAACAAATTCATCATTTTTTATAATATTGATTCTATATTTAAAAATAACATCTGAAATTCTATAAATCAATCCTTTTTCATCGCTGCATGAAATTTTTAAAATATACTCATTCATTTTTACTCCTTTATATAGTTTTTTAATTCTTGTAATTTTCTTTTTTCAAGTTCAATTCCAAGTTCTTTCCCGCTAAATCCTTCCTTTAGTAAGTCATTGGCGCTAATTTTACTTTCAAAAGCATGATGATATAAATTTATTTTTTTTGCTTGTGTTATACGCTCATTATTCCAAAGCCCAAGCCATTTGCAAAGTGGTATTTTTAAAGCAATTTTAGCTAAATTAAAATCATCAATTTTACCTAAAATAAATTCTTGTTCGCATTTTTTTAAAAGCTCTTTTTTTAATTTTGTTTTTTTGAAAAATTCCTCTTTATTTATATGAAAAAAATTCAAATACAAATACAAAAACAAAGCCTCATCACAAATTAACTTTTGGCTATACTCTAAAAGTCTCTCAAATTCTTTATTACAGCTTTGATAAAAAAAGATTTTTTCTTCTAAATTTAAAATTTTAAAATACTCATAAGCTTTATTTAGTCTTGAAGTTTTAAAAATTTTATAAAGTTCATTATTAATACGCTCTTTAGATAAATCGCTTATATCCATAGTTTGCATTAATTTTAAACTTTCTTTTGCAATTGTTAAATCAAACCTACATGCAAAAGAAATTCCACGAAGCACTCTTAAACTATCTTCAATAAAACTTTTATCATCAATATGTCTTATAATCTTTGCTTGCAAATCTTGCAAACCATTAAAAAAATCCAAAAATTCAAAATCAAAAATATTTACCATCAATGCATTAATGGTAAAATCTCTTCTTCTTGCTCCTTCTTGCTCATTATTACAAACTTTAACTTCAAAACCTCTATGGCCTGTAGAAATTTTATTTTCATAGCGTGCTAGAGCTAAATCAAATTTTTTATATTTATATACAAAAAAACTTTTTCCTACTCCATTTGCACCAAGTTTTTGCATAAGCTCATCAAAAAGCATAGGCTCAATATCATAAATTTCTATATCATAATCATCACTAGATAAATCTAAAAAAGAATTCCTTACACAACCACCTACTAAATAAACCCTTTGTGTGTAAGGCTTAAGTATATTTTTAATTCTTAAAAAATCTTGGTCATTTTTTAAGTCTATCTTCAATCTTTGCAAGTAAAAACTCTAAAAAAGTAATGGTCATATCTAGTCTTTTTTCCATATGCTCATCTTTGGTATTTTTTAATCCTTCAAATAAAACCAAAATACGCTCTCTAAGATTTTTCAAGAAAAATTCTTCATTATTTATAATGCTTTCTTCTTTTTCTTCTAAAGCTTCAACCTTAATAGCGACATTTTGTTTATCATCTTTTACTTTTACTTCTAAATCATCTAGTTCTTGGATTAGCTCTTGTGTAACCTTACTAATTTCTTCTTTGATTTTTTTCTCTTGAGTATTAACATTTTTTTCTTGAGTAATTTCTTCTACCATAGGAGCAAATTCATCGTTTTTATTTTTTTTATTATCTAATTGCGAATTAACTTCACTAATAGCCATTTTTGCTAAATCTTCTATATTCATAGTTTTATCAACCACCTTTTAAATTCATTAATTTCTTCTTCACTTTTCATATTGACAAAAAAATCAAGCATATCATAATTTAAATCTTCATGATTAGAACGCAAGCCACTCAAACGCCTTATAGCATCAATGGCATTTTTATTTTGCGGATCTTGTTTTAATATATTTTTATAAATCTCCAAAGCCTCATCTTTTAAGCCTTGTGCTTCATAAATAGAAGCCTCTGTTACTGTATATCGCATTATTAACTCACAAAAATAAAATCCTAAAATTCTAACAAAAAAGGCTTTAATTTATTTTTAATTTTCACTTAATCACAGGAGCCTTATATGCCAAAAATACAAAAATGTTAAGTATTATAGCTACTATAATAAGCATAATAAAGCCTGAAGTGAAATTTCTAAAATTATCATGAAGCATGCCTATAATCCAAGGTGATTGAGCAGCTATTAAATACCCTATACCTTGTGACATAGCAGAAAGTTTAGCCGCTATGATAGAATTTGAGCTTTTGATAGCAATAAATAATAGCGAAATTGTAAAAACTCCACTAGAAGCAAAACCTAAAAAAATAGCCGCTAAAAACAAAATCGCTTTTACTTTAAAAAGAAAAATCATCATAAAACTTAAAAAATACAAAAACCCTAACATCACTATAGCAAAACTTTTAGCACGAGATCTAAGCTTTCCTAAAATGATAGGTAGTAAAAATGCCACAGGCATTCCTATGATTTGAGATAATAATAAAACATTAGAACCAAAGTCAATTCCAAAGCCCTTTTCACTAATCATCACACTAAGCCATGCAAAAAGACTATAAGATAAAAAACTTTGTAATCCCATTACAATAGTAACTTTCCAGGCTGTTAAGTTTAAAAAGATATTCACTTTATTAATATTTTTCTTTTTAGGGCGTAATAATCTTTTATTTTTCAAATGTGGAAAATAAAAAATCAAAGCAATTAAAGCCAATATAGCCCAAAAAAACATAGCTTGAGGTACATCAAAAAATTTAAGCAAAGGAAGTGATAAGGCCACGCCAGCAATTGAAGATAAGCCTATAATTGATCCATATAAACCCATTATCTTATAAGTATTTTTAGAAAATTTTTCTTTTACAAAAGAAGGTAATAAAACATTAGCTATTGCAATGCCTGCTCCTATCAAAAAAACCCCAGAAAATAAACCTATAGTTCCTCCATAACTTCTAATAACTTCTCCAAAGACAATCAAAATTAAGGCAAAAAACAAAGCTTTAATTTGTGAAAAATACGCTACAAAAAACGATATAAGACCAAAAGCTATTAAAGGTAAGGTTGTTAGCATACCTGCTAAAGTAGAATTGATATTGTAATATTCTTGAATATGTTCTATCATAGGACCTATGGAAGTTATAGGTGCTCTTAAATTTAAAGCAAGAGTAATCACAACTAAAATATTAATCCAAAAGAATTTTTTATATGAAATTTGTGTGTGCATGATTATTTTTGATTTAATATATTTTCAAGATATCTTTGTTTATCAGAATCGGTATTTTTTTGCACTACTTGTTTTTTTTCTTTTACAACTTCATTCTCTTTGGAAAAATAAAAGTGATCAATGATAAAAATAGAAGAAATAATCACAATTAAAGGAATTAAAAAAATCATAATCAATACTTTCTAAAAACATTACCATAGTATTCTAAATTATCTTTTTTTAAATTTTCATCAAAAGTATTTGCCTCAAAATTTGCTTTTAAAATTTTTTCTCTTTTTTCATCCAAATCCTGATACGAAAATACCATATTAATACTTATCACCCCATCAAGCTGTTCTAATTGTTTATATGCTTTTAACTCATCATCTAAATTTTCACTTTCTATTACCACTATAATTTTTTCTTCTTGAGCCAATTCCACACTACAACATGGTGTTTGTTGAATTTGCTCTTTAAGTTTTTCTAATTTTTCCTCTTTAGTTAAAATCAATACACTAGAAAGATTCATCTATACTCCAAAATATAATTTTATCTTCATAACCAGCACTAATAAATTCATGCTCGTTTAAAAATATAAGATATTCTAGCAAAAAATCTTTATTTTGGAATTTTTTTATTGTTTTTAAATTTTTAGTATCTATAAGCTCTATAATATTTTTTTCATTATCTCCAAAAACCGCTATAGAACCACTTTTATTTAGACTACAAGCATATATTAAAAAGTCTCTTTCTATGCTTTTTTCTTGATCATTTCGCACTATGCCTAATTTTCTATCAGTGCTACAACTTGTAATAATTGCATTTTTAAAATCAAGTTGATAAATATTATCTTTATGAAGATTTTTATAACTTTTTATTTTTTGCCACTTTTTCACATCAAAAAGTATTATTTCACCACTTTCAAAACCTGCTACTAATTGAGTTTTTGCCTCATTTAAAACCACATCACTTAAACTTGAGTTAGAGAAAGTAAAATTTTTTATAATATTTTTTGTTTTTAGATCAAAAAGCTCTATATTAGAACCTAGCAAGGCTAATAAAATAGTATCATCATCTAAAAACAAAGCTTTTTTTACTCCATCACTTAAAAGCTTATAGTTGTAAAGTTGTTTATTTTTATAAATACTAAGCCTTTTACTACCAAAATCACCTTCACTTAAAATCAAAATAGCCCCATTTAAGTAATCAATACTATAAATTCTAGGGCTAAGATTTTCTTCGTAAAAATTTTTAATCTTATCAAGTTGAGTGATTTTTTGCATTTTTTTGTCTTTAATAAAGTACTGATTTAATTCTCCATTATCAAGTCCTATAAGCAAACTACTATCAACAAGTTTTAAGGCATTTAAATTTGAATCAAGTTTAAGCTCATAACTAAATACATATACACTCATTAGTAAGATTAAAAATATTTTTTTCATAGTTTTATTTTACGCCTTCATTTAAAACATCTAAAAGATTAGATTTTTTCTTTAGTTCCTCATTTTTAAATTTAGCTTCAAAACTATTTCCTACTAAAGGTTTTGCATCGCTTTGTGGTACATGGCATTGTGTACAATTAAACCTTGCATCACTTATCATATCTTTAGTAGATTTGTTTTTTCTTAAGTCAAAATAATGGCTACTTGGAAGCGGAGTGGCTCCAACATCTTTAGCTATGGCTTTATCATGACAGCTTAAACAAATATTATTATCTTTAGTAATTGGAAGCATATCCTCTAAAGTATGTGGAATTAATGGCGGAGCATTTTCAAATGATCTCTCAATTAAAACAGACTCTCCAGCCATTGCTTGAGAATACTTTGCATCCAATAACTCTACATTTTCACTTTCTAAACTTGTTTTTCTTAAACCTATATCTTTTGAATCAACACTTTTAACAGCAAGTCCGCAAGCACTTATTAAAACAGCTGCTGCTAAGGATAAAAAGATTTTATTTTTCATTTTCTCTCCTTAAATTTATTATACTAAAACCTAAAGCATCATCACCGCAAACATCAATACATTTTCCACATCTTATACACTCACCTGATTTTACATCTTGATTTTCTTTACCTATCATCCAAAGCACTTGCTTTTCAGGACATACTCCAAGGCATTTATAACACTTAGTGCATTTTTGCAAGTTATATCTTACTTTTAGTAATGAAAAATGCGAACTTAAAGCCCAAAAAGCTCCTAAAGGACAAAAATGCGAGCAAGTAAATCTTGGACTAAAAAATATATCTATACAAAAAACAATCAAAGCTACAAAAAGCCCAGAAATACCACCGAAAATAATTCCTCTTTGGATTATTCCTATATAAGAAAATTCCTCAAAAACAGGAAAGGAAAAAAGAAAAGAAAAAATCAAAACAAAAGCCAAAACATAATAACGCAAATTTTTATTTACATTAAAAATCCTTGCTTGATTAAAACCTAATTTACTTCTAATAAAATAAGCAAAATCAGTAATGATATTTACAGGACAAACCCAAGCACAAAACGCTCTTCCAGCAAAAATAGCATAAAATAAAAATACTATCAAAGCACCACTTAAAGCCATTAAATCTACTTGCAAACTTGCTAACACAAGTTGAATAAATGCAAAAGGATCACTTAAGGGCACCGAAGAAAATAAAACTGAAGAGCTTAAATTTCCTTTTAATATAAAATTAAATACACCAAAAGAAAAAAAAGTTAAGATAGACAATTGCACTATTCTTCTTAAAATAAGATATTTCATAACAATTCTCCATCATTAAGATAATCTTTAGCCTTGTTTTTATTGAAATTTTTATCTGTGTTTACATCTTGCAAGCGTTTTTCATCTTTTTCATCCCAACCTTTGATGTAATTATCCCCAGCTTTTCCTAAGACAAATTCTCTAGGTAAAACTCTAATAGCAGCTTTTTGCGTTATACAGGCTTTCTCACAAATCCCACATCCCACGCATACTTCATGATCTACTACAGGTAATAAAAATGCGTGCTTTGCAGTTCTTTCATTGCGTTTTATTTCAAGCTTTAATGCTTTATCTATCAATGGACAGGCTCTATAACAAGCATCACATTGAATTCCCCAATAAGCAACACAACTTGCACTATCAATTATAGCTATACCCATTTTTGTTTTATAAATTCCATCATTTTGCTCTAAATATTTATGATCTAGCGCATTTGTAGGGCAATCTCTTATACAAGGTATATCCTCGCACAATCTACAAGGATTTTCTCTTGCTATAAAAAAAGGTGTGCCATTTTTAGCACTATTTTCTAAATTTGCTAGTTTTAAAACATCATAAGGACAAGCTTTTACACAAAGTCCACATCGTATACATTTTGATAAAAATTCTTTTTCATCATCTGCCCCAGGAGGTCTTAAAAAATACTCCTGATTTGAGCTAAATGCTAAACTTGCTAAAAATGCACTTCCGCTTCCTATACATAAAAGCTTAAAAGTAAAGGCTAAAAATTCTCTTCTATTTTTCATTTTTATGCTTTAGTAATTTTTACGGCACATTTTTTGAAATCTGTTTGATTAGACAATGGACAAGTTGCATCTAATGTAACTTTATTAATATACACATTCTCATCAAACCAAGGCACATACACAAGCCCTTTAGATGGTTTATTTCTACCACGAAAATCTACTCTAGCTTTTACTTTACCACGGCGTGATTGTACCCATACGATATCACCTTGATTAATTTTCATTGCCCTAGCATCATCTTCATTCATATAACAAAGTGCTTCAGGCACTGCACGGAAAAGCTCAGGAACTCTCATAGTCATAGTTCCACTATGCCAATGCTCTAAAACCCTACCAGTACATAACCAAAATGGATACTCTTCACTCGGTCTTTCAGGAGCTTTCATAAATGGTCTAAAGAAAATTTTCACTTTGTTTTTCAAGCTATATTTTTCTTTAGTCTGCGGAGCCAGCAAATCTCCTTTTGGCAGTTCTTTAGCGAATTCACCATAAAATGCAAAATCTGAATTTGGAGCTGCTTTTTTAGCATAATAATCAAATTTAGTATTAAATCTCCATTGTGTTTCTTTACCGTTTACCACAGGCCATCTTAAACCTCTTACTTTATGATAAGTATCAAAATCAGCTAAATCATGCCCATGACCTAAACCAAATTTACGGTATTCTTCCCATAGATATTTTTGAACGAAAAAGCCATAACCCTCAAATTCTTTACCATCACTACCTATAATTTTTCTTTCATCGCCATTAACATCACTATTATCAAATCCTTTTGCAATAGAATCGTTTGCTTTGAAAGATTTTGCTTCTTTGTTTGCAAATAATACATCATATAAAGTATCATCTTCACTATAACCCATAGCTTTAGCTTCTTCTAAAACACTTGGCAGAGTAAGTTTATCATTTACCTTAGTTTCACCCCAAACTTCTTTTAATTTAAAGCGTTTTGCAAATTCCATAATTTGCCAAGTATCACTCATAGCCTCACCTACAGGCAGCACTTGCTGTTTCCAGTGTTGAGTTCTTCTTTCAGCATTACCATAAGCACCCCATTTTTCATAAATCATAGCACTTGGTAAAATTAAATCTGCCACCTTAGCACTAATTCCTGGGTAGCAATCACTCACAACGATAAAATTATCCATTTCTCTAGCTGCTGCTATCCAGTGATTTGCATTAGCAGTGTTTTGCCAAGGATTATTTACTTGCACCCAAGCAAATTTGATATTTCCATCTTCTAAATCTCTCATGATTTTTAAGTATGGAGCACCTGGTTTAGGATTGATTGTTTTTGCCGGAACTTTCCAAATTTTTTCGCTAATTTCTCTGTGTTTAGGATTTGCAACGACCATATCAGCAGGTAAACGATGTGAAAAAGTCCCTACTTCTCTTGCAGTTCCACAAGCACTTGGTTGCCCTGTCAATGAAAACGCACCACTTCCTGGCTTAGCTTGTTTGCCAAGTAAAAAATGCACCATATAAGCTTGCTCATTTACCCAAGTACCTCTTGTGTGTTGATTAAAGCCCATAGTCCAAAAACTTACAACTTTTCTATTTTTTTCTATATATAAATTTGCTAATTCTTGAAGTTTTTTCTTAAATTCTTCAATGCTTTCATCTTCATTACCTTTAGCAACTTTAGCAACATAATCAAGCGTATAAGGCTCTAATGCTTTTTTGAAATCTTCAAATGAAATTTCCCAATGCGCATCAGGAGCACTTTGGTGTTTCATTTCAAATTTATCACCTGCTTTTACTCCTAAATAAGCCAAAGATACCGCTTCTTCTTCATCTACAATAATAGCATTTTGTTTTGCTACTGTATCTTTCTCACTTGCTTTAAATTTAGGATGGTTTGGATTATTTCTCATTCCATAACCAATATCAGCATAGCCTGTTGTAAAGATACAATGTTTTTCAATAAATTCTTTATCCATAGCTTCAGGATGATTATAAATAATCTCTCTAGCGATATAATTCCAAATAGCTAAATCAGTATTTGGCTTGAAGATGATTTCAGTATCTGCTATATGAGAAGTTCTATTAGAAAAAGTAGATAAATTTACAATTTTGACTTTATCTAAATTACTTAATTTTCTATCACTTACCCTTGACCATAAAATCGGATGCATTTCTGCCATATTTGCACCCCAAGTAATAATGGTATCAGTAAGCTCTATATCATCATAACAGCCAGAAGGCTCATCAACTCCAAAAGTTTGCATAAAACCAACAACCGCACTAGCCATACAATGGCGTGCATTTGGGTCTATATTGTTTGATCTAAAACCAGCTTTTACTAATTTTGCAGCAGCATATCCTTCTTGTATAGTATATTGACCGCTTGCAAAAATTCCAATTCCTTCAACACCTTTTTCTTTGTAAGCTTTTTTAAATTGTTTTTCCATTTCATCAAAGGCTCTTTGCCAAGAAACTTGTTGAAATTTTCCATTTTTATCAAACTCACCTTTTGCATTTACGCGAAGTAAAGGTGTTACTAAGCGATCTTCTCCATACATAATTTTTGCATTAAAATAACCTTTAATACAATTTAATCCACGATTTACAGGAGCTGCTGGATCTCCTTTTACAGCAACAATTTTACCATCTAAACTTGCAACTAAAATTCCACAGCCTGTACCACAAAATCTACAAACAGCCTTATCCCAACGCCATTTATTCTCAGTATTAGCAAGTACACTACTTGGAACACTAAGACCTGCAACACCACAAGCACTAGCAATAGCGGTGTTTTTAATGAAGTCTCTTCTGTTCATTATATCCCTCGTTATTGTTTATTCAATGTATTTTAATACATCTAAAAAATATTACTACATTAATGATAAAATTTAAATTATAAAAAAGAATATTTTATAAGTATTTATAAATAGGAGTTTTTTAGTATATTTTTAAATATTTTTACATATTATAAACGCTAGTTAATTCTAGCGTTTTAATTGATTTACAATTCCAAGCATATCATCACTTGTAGTGATTGCTTTTGAGCCTGCTTCGTAAGCTCTTTGTCCTGTAATAAGATCAGTCATTTCCTCTACAAGTTGAACATTACTAAGCTCCACAAAGCCGTGTTTGATGACAGAAAAACCGTTCTCGCCCGCTATACCTGCAATAGGCGCCCCACTTGCATCAGTTTCTACTAAAAGGTTATCCCCTAAAGCATGTAAACCTGCAGGATTGATAAAATTTACAAGTTCAATTTGTCCTATTTGAGTTTCAGCTGTATTTCCTGGCTGCATTACTGAAACTGTTCCATCGCTTGCAACATTTATAGCAATAGCATCTTCAGGTATAGTCATTTCCGGTAAAAGTCTATAACCATCTGAATTTACTATGTTTCCTTCAGCATCTTTAGTAAATTGACCATTTCTAGTATAAGCTATAGTTCCATCAGGCATTTGAATTTGGAAAAAGCCATTATTACCAGCAATTGCCATATCAAGACCTGAAGTTGATGTTTGTTTTAAACTACCTTCACTAAAAATTTTACTTACAGCTGTTACTCTTGCTCCAAGCCCTACTTCAATGCCGCTTGGATGTTTTGTGGTGCTTGAGGTTGAAGTTCCTGCATATTTCATCGTTTGATACATCAAATCTGCAAATTCTGCACGCGATTTTTTATAACCTACTGTATTAACATTTGAAATATTATTTGAAGTCACATCAATTTGTGTTTGTTGCGATACCATCCCTGATGCTGCTGTGTATAATGATCTTAACATTTTATCTATCCTTAGTTTTATTTAGTACTTGCTAATTTATTAATAGCTTCTTGATTTAAATCATCCATATGAGATGTCATAACTTTTTGATACATCTCAACCATTCTATTTGCCTCAATTAACCCTACCATTTCTGTAACTGGATTAACATTTGATCCTTGAGTAAAACCTTGCTTAATGGCATTTGAATTTGGTAAATCTCTAATCTTGTTTAAATTATCAATTTTATACATATTATCGCCATCTTTTTGTAAATCTCTTAAATCATCAACTTGTGCTACAAATAATCTTGCAATATTTTGATTAGCTGCACTGATAATTCCATTTTTATCCACATTAATAAAAGAAGTAGAATCTCCTATGCGGATGCCATCATTTTCGGGATTATTAAAATAATCACTGCTTAAAACTCTGTATCCTTGACGATTTACCAAATAACCCTCATCATCAAGTTGGAAATTTCCATCTTGACTTAATCTTATTTCGCCATTATTTGTTTTAATCAAGTAAAAAGTATCTTCGCGAGTAAGAGCTAAATCCAAAGGATTATGCGTCATTTTCATAGAACCTACACTAAAATTTGTATAGACATGATTAACCTGCGGAACTCTATCTATAGTTGTATTAACAAATCTTGCAGCATCTCTTGTGTGATTTTGTATAGGTAACTCATCTTGAGTTTCTTTAAAAATCCTTTTAAAATCTGCAATAACAACATTATCTCTTTTATAGCCACTTGTATTTACATTTGCTAGATTGTTAGTTACAACATCTAAGCGATTAAATTGCGTAACCATAGCACCGGTGGCTTGATAATACCCATTTTGCATTATTTTTCCTAACTAAAATCTTAATTTTTCACTAACAAAGCAAAAGTCGTTCCAAAATATTTTTATTTGTTTTTAATTAATTTTTAGGCATAATATTTAGTTTTACACTCATTACTTAAATACAAGGGGTATCCATGGCTAATGAAACTAATGTTTTAGAAGAACTTTTCAAAGAAAATTCTAAAGATTATATCACATATGAAAAACTTGTCAAGTATTTTGCAAAGCTTCCAAACGCAACAAGTGCAAAAAAAATCCGTGATCTAATGGATAAATATAAAGTAGAATTAATCTCTTCAGCTGAAATTGCCAAAAAAAGAAATTTAGAAGAAGCAAAAAAGCTACAAGAGGAAAAACAAAAATTACAAGATACAAGTTTGGAAAATGAATTTGATTTAGCCAATGAAAATGATTTACTTGAGTGGAGCAGGTCAGACTCTCCTGTAAGAATGTATTTAAGAGAAATGGGACAAATTGCTCTTTTAAACAAAGATGAAGAAATTGAAATTTCTAAAAAGATTGAGCTAGGTGAAGACATTATCATCGATGCTTTTTGTTCTGTGCCTTATTTGATTGATTTTATACTTGATTATAAAGAACCTTTAATTAATAGAGAAAGAAGAGTGAAAGAGCTTTTTAAAAGCTTTGAGGATGATGATAAAAGCGATGATGATAAAAACGATGAAGAAATAGATTCTGAAGAAGAAAACGAAAATGAGGAAAATGAAAATTCTAATGAAAAAAAACCTAAAAAAACAAATAAAAAAGAAGATGAAAGAACTTTAAAAGTCATAGAAAGCTTTAAAGCATTAGAAAAAGCAAAAAAAGAATGGTTAAAAACTATATCTACTATTAATGCAGAAAAAAATGATGATGAACTATTAGATAAACTCATAATTGCTTTTAAGAAAAATATACTAAAAGAAAAACTAATGGATCTAGGTCCAACATCAAAACTTATTTCTGAAATAGTAAAATCTATGGAAACGGCATTAAAAAGTGATGAGGAATTTGATAAAGAATTAAAACGCTTAGAGTATCGCTTACCGATGTTTTCAGAAGAATTAAAACAAAGACACCAAGATATTTTAAAAGATATTACCAAACTTAGCAAAGAAGAAATAGCCGAGCGTGCTTTAGAAACTACCATGGTAAGCACTTATATGGAGATTAAAAAACTTATTCAAACTAAAGAGGCCAGCCAAAATTCTTTTGATTTAGAAAAAGATCAATTAAAAGAAATTCTAGAGCAAATCAAACGCGGTAAAAAAATATCTGATGAGGCTAAAACTAGAATGGCAAAATCAAATTTACGCTTAGTTGTAAGCATTGCCAAAAGATATACTAACCGCGGATTACCATTTTTAGATTTAATCCAAGAAGGCAACATAGGCTTAATGAAAGCGGTAGATAAATTTGAATACAAACGCGGTTATAAGTTTTCAACCTATGCAACTTGGTGGATTAGACAAGCTATTTCAAGAGCAATTGCTGATCAAGCAAGAACTATAAGAATTCCTATTCATATGATAGAAACTATCAATCAAATCAATAAAATCATTCGCGAGTATTTACAAAAAGAAGGTAAAGAACCGGATGTAAGTATTATTGCAAAAGAAGTAGGACTTAGTATAGATAAAGTAAAACAAGTTATTAAAATTACTAAAGAACCAATTTCCCTAGAAGCACCTATTAGCAACGAGGATGATGGTAAATTTGGAGATTTTGTAGAAGATAGAACCTCAATTTCACCTATGGATCACATCTTAAAAGATGATTTAAAAGAACAAATTGATGAAGTTTTAGATCAGCTTAATGATAGAGAAAAGGCTGTTATTAGAATGCGTTTTGGCTTAATGGATGATGAAAGTGATAGAACTTTAGAAGAAATCGGTAAAGAATTAAATGTCACAAGAGAAAGAGTAAGACAAATAGAAAGCTCAGCTATAAAAAAACTTAAACACCCAAAAGTTGGTAGAAAACTTAAAAACTACATAGAAGGTTGGAAATAATCCTTGCCAAAAAAGCAAGGATTAGCTATCCCTAAAAAGCTTCGTTGCTAAGTGCGTCGCCCTGCTGTGATCAGTATCTTTTTTCAAGGTATTAAAAATTCTACTAATATACTCTTCTAAAGTTTGTTGAGAATTGTTGATTTTTTCTGTCTCATAAACAACCTTACGATATCTTCCCTCGCTATCTAACTCATAAGCCAAATCATTATCGCTTAATTGTAATTTTAAAATTTGAGCTAACTTTGCACGAGAATGCTCATCAAAAATAGGAGTCATTAATTCTAGTCTTCTTTCTAAATTCCTTGGCATCCAATCAGCGCTTGAAATAAAATAATTTGGTGTTGTATGTTTAAAATATAAAATTCTAGCATGTTCTAAATATTTTCCCACTATACTTCTAACTCTTATATTTTCACTATATCCTTTTACTCCAGGTCTTAAACAACAAATTCCACGCACAATAAGATCTATTTTAACACCTTTATTTGAAGCTTCATATAAAGCTTTAATCACATCACCATCTACCAAAGCATTCATTTTGGCTATGATTACTCCATCTTTTCCATAGCTTGCTTCAGTAGCTATCATATCTAAAATTCTTTCTTTGATTTGCTTTGGACTCATTGATAAAGTCTTTAAACGACGACTTTTACTATATCCTGAAAGTATGTGAAAAAAAGTTGTAGTATCTTGAGAATATTCTTCTTTTGAAGTAAAATAACTCACATCAGTATAAATTTTAGCTGAACTTGCATTGTAATTACCCGTACTTAAATGATTATAAATTTTTAATTTATCCCCTTCTTTTCTAATCACTTGAGCTACTTTTGCATGCACCTTAAAACCAGTGATTCCATATACCACATGAGCCCCTGCATTTTCTAATGATTTTGCCCAATGCAAGTTATTTTCCTCATCAAAACGCGCTTTTAATTCTACCATTACAGTAACTTGTTTGCCATCGCTTGCTGCATCAATTAAAGCTTGAACTATGTTTGAATTTTTTTCTACTCTATAAAGAGTCATTCTTATAGAAACAACCTTAGGATCTTTACTTGCCTCTTTGATAAATTGATATACAGGCTCAAAACTCTCATAAGGCTGTATAGCCAAAATATCTTGTTTATCTATTGCACTAAATATAGATACATTATCCCCAAAAGGTGGTAAAATTTTTGGTGTATACATAGGATTTAGCAAATGTGTAAATTCTTTGTTGGAAATGATTTGCCATAATGAAGCTAAATTTAAAAGTATATTATACTCATAAATATCTTTATGAAAAATATTCATATGAGAACTTAAAAATTCAATCAACTGCTCATCTGCGCCTTTTTCTATTTGCAAGCGTATAAAAGCACCTTTTCTACGAAGTTTTAAACCCTGCTCTAAAATCAACATAAAATCATCAGCTTCTTCTTCTTCTATTTCCATATCTGCATTTCTAGTTACTCTAAAAGCAGCAGAAGATAAGAGCTTGTAGCCAGGAAAAATATGCTCAGTATGATAGCGTACTATACTTTCTATAGGCACATAAATATTAGAACTTACTTGATAAAATCTTGGTAAAACCCTAGGTATGCGTATCATGCCAAATTTTAAAAGTTCAGGGTGCATAGGATCACAAAGTTTTACCGCTAAAGAAAATGAAAGGTTATTTAAATGCGGAAAAGGATGAGTTGCATCAACTGCAATAGGCACTATCACAGGAAAAATATTAGAAAAAAAATGCTCATTACATTGCTGTTTTAAATCCTCATCAAGTTCTTCGTATGAGCGAATAAATAAATTTTCTTTTTCTAAATCTTGGGTAATTTTAGTAAAATACTGTTCTACTACATATTTTTCTTCATGTAGATAATTTCTAATAGCTTTAAGTTGCGCAAGAGGAGTCATTTCATCATTGCTTGTTGTGCTTATTCCTGCCACAAAAAGTTGTTTTAATCCAGCCACTCTTATCATATAAAACTCATCTAAATTTGTACAGTATATAGCAATAAATTTAAGTTTTTCAAGCAAAGGAAGATCTTTAGAGCATTGATCTAAAACACGAGAATTAAACGCAAGCCAAGAAAGTTCTCTGTTAATATACATTGATGGTTGAATTTGCATGATATACCTACCTTTATTTCTAGATATTTATATTTTAGTATTTCTTTCATTAAAATTTATTTTATTTGTATAATAGTAAATATAATTATATAAAAAAATAATACTTTTTTTATCTTATTAAAAAAATAATAAATGATTAATAAATATATATTTACTTTTTTGCCTTTATGGTGTTATATAATTATACACAAGTTCTTGTAACTTAAACTTCATTCAAAGGAGAGACTTTGAAAAAAGCAAACTCAAAACTTTTTGCTGTTTTCCTCTTCTTACTTGTAATTTTAGCAGGAGTTGGAATGTATACTTTCCATAATGCTAAGGGCACTTCTTATTTTAGCGATGCTAGTGAAAGCTGTAATAATTGCCATATTATGAACGAGGTTTATAATGATTATTTAAAAGCTTCGCACTCTAAAGAAGTTGATGGTAAACCAAGAGCAACCTGTAATGATTGCCATTTGCCACATAGCTTTTTTGAAAAATGGATTGCTAAAGCTCAAAGTGGCTTAGGACATGCTTATGCATTTACTTTCAAACTAGATTCTTTACCTACACATTTGAGTGCAAATGCAAAAAGTAAAGAAATAGTCCAAAATAACTGTATAGAATGTCACAAAGAAATTGCGAGTAACACTATCAACCCTACCCTAGATCCACATAAAGATAATGCTTTAAGTTGTGTATCTTGCCACCAAGGTGTTGGTCACAAGAGAGGATTTTAAATGAAAGGAGTATTTAATGAATAACAGAGGCATTTTATATAGTGCTATAAGTGCTACTATAGTAGCTATTGCAGGTGTATTATGGCTTAATCAGGACATTACAGCTAAAACAAATGATTCAGTAGGCGGGATCATTTCACAAGAAATTGTAAAACTTGGTGATGAAAATCCTACTTTTGATTACTGGGGAAAGAACTTTCCTGATTATTTAGACATGCACACAGCAGTAGAAAAACAAACACCTAATGCAACAGAATTTGGTGGAAATTTAGCTTATTCAAAGCTTATTCGCTATCCACAACTAACTGTTCTTTGGGCAGGTTATCCATTTAGCATTGATGCAAATGAAGAAAGAGGACACTTTTGGGTTCAAGTAGATCAAATGGATACAGCTAGAAATAATAAAGATTTCTTAAATGCACATGGTTTTACAGGATTTGGCGGTCAACCAACAGCTTGTATGAACTGCCATAGCGGATGGACTCCATGGCTTTTAAACAACACTGCAAAAGGCGATTGGGTAGCATTTAACTCTGCAAAATATTGGACTATGGTTAAAACTATCCCAGCTGTAAATGGAGCTAAAGAAAACTCACCTGAACACAGCGGACCTCATGGTGGAAAAAGAATGGGTGTAACATGCGCAGATTGCCACAACCCAACAGATATGAGTTTAAGACTTACAAGACCAGCTTTAATTAAAGCATTAATTTCAAGAGGTTATGAAGCAGACGAAAAACAAGGCATTAAAGCTTCAAGAAGCGAAATGAGAACTTTAGTATGCTCTCAATGTCATGTTGAATACTACTTCAAACCAACAGGCACTAAAGTGAAAACTATAGGCGAAAGTATTGCTAATGATAGTTCTAAAAAATGGTGGAATGGCACTCAAAAAACTTACGATGAGTTTGATTCTTGGAGAGATGGTAACAAGCCAGTTGAAATCGAAGTTGATGGTATAGAGCTAGCATTTCCATGGAGTGAGTGGAAAAAAGGAGAGCCATTTAGAATAGAAATGATTGATGATTATTATGAAAAAAATAGAGAAAATTTTCCAAGTGATTGGGTTCATAAAATCACAAAAGCGCCAATGATTAAAATTCAACACCCAGAAAGCGAACTTTATAGTGGTGGAGTGCATGCTGCAAATGGTGTAAGTTGTGCAGATTGTCATATGCCTTATATTAGAAAAGGTGCAAAAAAAGTTACTAACCACAATATTACTTCACCTTTAGTTGATATTAACTCAGCTTGTAAAACTTGTCACACTCAAAGCGAAAGCTATCTAGCTAAACAAGTAAAAGATATTCAAAATTCAGTAGCCCATGATTTAAGAACAGCTGAATATTCTTTAGTAAGCTTGATTAAAGATATAGAAACTATTCGTGCAGAACTTGGAAAAATGCCTAAATTTCAAACTGATGGCAAAGCAGATGATGCTAAAATTTCGGCTGAATTAAAAGAAGTATTAGAACTACATAGAAAATCTCAAATTAGAGCGGACTTTGTAGGTGCTGAAAACTCAACAGGTTTCCACAATCCTAGAGAAGCTTCAAGAATGCTTTTACAATCAGTTGATATGTCAAGACAAGGACAAACTAAGCTAGCAGAAATTGCAGCCAAAAATGGCATTAAAGATTTCAAAACTTCAAATTTAGGTTTTGAAGATATTCAAAAATTAAATCCAGGTGAAATTCACTATAAAGTAGATCTAAATGGCAATAAAGCAGGTGATCGCTACTATAAACACCAAGAAGTAAATGGTAATCCACCAGCAAAACTTCTTGAAGATGATAAAAATCTAAAACCTTATAATTATAAAGTAATAGATTAATCAAAATAAACCCTCGCAATTGAGGGTTTATTCTTTTATCAAACTTACATCCTCACCTTTTAAAATTTTATTCATAGTGTTCATAGCACACATTTTTCCACACATTGAACAAGAATTAAGCTCTTCAGGCTTTCTTTCATTAAACATTTTCTTAGCCTTTTCTCCATCAATTGCTAATTTAAACATTTTTTCCCAATCAATATCTTGTCTTGCTTTACTCATTTCATCATCTATTTTTCTTTCTTTGGGAAGCTTGGCTATATCTCCTGCATGAGCTGCTATTTTAGTTGCTACTATACCATCTCTTACATCTTCTAAATTTGGAAGTCTTAAATGTTCAGCAGGAGTTACATAACAAAGTATATCAGCGCCAGCTGCTGCTGCAACTGCTCCACCAATTGCTCCACTTATATGATCATATCCTGCACCTATATCAGTAACTAATGGTCCTAAAACATAAAATGGAGCTCCATTGCAAATTCTTTTTTCAAGTTGCATATTAGCTTCTATTTCGTTAATAGCCATATGACCAGGTCCTTCTATCATCACTTGCACATCTTGAGCCCATGCTCTTTTGGTTAGCAATGAAAGTTCTATAAGTTCAGCAATTTGAGCTCCATCACTTGCATCATGAGTACAACCAGGTCTTAGTGCATCACCCAAAGAAAGTGTCACATCAAATTCCTTACATATAGCAAGCAAATCATCATAATATTCATAGAATGGATTTTCAGCATCATTCATTTGCATCCAAGCATAAAGAACTGAACCTCCTCTTGAAACTATATTAGTAATCCTATCACACTCTTTAAAAACCCTAGCAGCACGAGAATTTATCCCTGCGTGAATTGTCATGAAATCCACTCCACTTTTAGCATGATGATATACTACATCTAAAAAATCTTTTGCTTTAATATCTTTTAAATCTTTTTCCAAAAAACCTACCGCATCATAAACAGGCACAGTTCCTATCATAGCTTTTGAAGTAGCAATTAGCTCATCTCTAAAACGACTGGTTTTACCATAATTACTAAGATCCATAATAGCTTCTATATTAAATTTGTGAGCCAATTCTACCTTTTTCATCTCTTCACTATAATCTACACAATCATTTGAAACGCCTAAATTTACATTTACTTTCGTTTTAAGTCCATAGCCAATACCATTTGGATCTAATGCTTTATGGTTGATATTTGCAGGAATGATGATTTTTCCACATGCTATATTTTCAAGTAAAAAACCTTCACTTACTTGTTCTTTTTGTGCAACAATTTGCATTTGCTTTGTGAAAATTCCTTCTTTTGCATAAGACATTTGAGTTTTCATTTGAATTTATCCTTGAAATAATTTTGGATAAATGAAGGGTATGTGAGTAGTTGATAAATTATCCCAACGCTAGTATTACCTAGTTCTGGTGCGGTCTAAGCTTTTAGCTTACTCTCAGCCTGTATCACAAGCTCCCGTCATTTATGCAAAAGAAGTATAGCAATAAATACAAAACAAAGTTTATTTTTTTGTTTGATTTTTAGCTTGCTTGCTAAAATGTAACAATTCTTCAGTAGTTTTAATGTAAAAAGGAATTTTTTTAAGACAGTATTTCAAAATTTCACTTGCGGCCAAAGCATCGCTTAAAGCTCTATGATGCTTACTTTCAATACACAAAAACTCTTTTAGAGCATCAAGGCCGTATTTGGGACTTTCAATGCATTTTTTAGCTAAATCAATAGTACATAATCTTCTATTTAAAAGTACTCCAAAATCATTTTCATACATAGCTTTAGATATAAAATGATAATCAAAACGCACATTGTGTGCTACAAAAATGCTATCTTTTAAAAATAACTTAAAATCATTTAACACAGCTTTCAAAGAAGGAGCATTTTCTACCATATCTAAACTAATCCCAGTTAATTCTGTAATATTTTCAGGTATGCTTTCTACTTTTACAAAACTTTCAAACCTATCAATTTCTTTATAATTTTGAATTTTTACAGCACCTATTTCTAAAATTTGACCACTTTTTATCCCGCCGGTACTTTCAATATCTACAACACAAAATATCTCATCTTTTATTTTTTTATTTTTACTTTTTAAACACAAACAATTTTGTGCATTAAGCTCTACCCCTAGTCCTAAAAGCTCAAAAATATATAAATCAAAATCATAGTGGTTTAATTCTTCTATTTTTGCAAGTTCTTTTAAAACCCAAGGAAAAGGTTTGTTTTCTTTGCTTAGCTTGATGATTAAATCATCGATTTGTTGTTGGCTCAAAATTCAAGCTTTAAAGAATTAATTGCTGTTTTTTTATCTTGCGAAGAAAAAATATAACTACCCGCGACTAAAATATCAGCTCCTGCTTCATCCAAATCAGGTGCATTTAAGCCATTTACCCCACCATCAACCTCTATAAAAACTTTAAGATTTTTCCTATCTATCATTTCTCTCAACTGGCGAATTTTATTATACACCAAAGGTAAAAAACTTTGCCCGCCAAAGCCTGGATTAACACTCATTAAAAGCACCATATCTACAAATTCTAAAATATGTTCTATGCTTGAAACTGGAGTATGTGGATTTAATACAATAGCAGGATGAATGCCGTTTTTTCTTATATACTCACACACCCTAATAGGATGGTTTTCAGCTTCTAAATGAAAACTAATAAATTTTGGTTTTATAGGTATAAATAAATCTACAAAACTACTAACATTATGCACCATTAAATGCACATCTAAAGGTACTGAAGTAATTTTTGAAATATTTTCAATCACACAAGGACCAAAAGTAAGATTTGGCACAAAATGTCCATCCATCACATCAATGTGCAACAAATCAGCTCCCGCTTGAGATACTTCTTTAATCTCATTTTCTAAGTTTAAAAAATTTGCAGACAATAAACTTGGCGCTACATACATTATATATCTCCAATAAAATAAAAAATAATTTTATCATACTTATTATCAAATTTTCTTTATGTATTTTTAATAATATTTGATTTTTTTAAGCTTGCTTTAGATATAATGCTAAAAATTATTTTTATTTCATAAGGAAAAATTTATGTCAAGAATTTGCCAAATTACAGGAAAAGGACCTATGGTAGGTAACAATGTTAGCCATGCTAACAACAAAACTAAAAGACGCTTTTTGCCAAATTTAAGAACAGTTCGTATTACTTTAGAAGATGGAACTACTAGAAAAGTTAGAGTTGCTGCTTCAACTTTAAGAACACTTAAAAAACAGAGTAGCAAATAATCCTTAATATAAACGAGGAATTATTATGTCTTTTTTGAAAAAGCTACAAAAATTCCTCAATTGGTCCCCTTCTCCAAAACCTTCAATCAACCTCAATGACGAGCTTTACGAGCAACTTAGATTTTTAAGAATTCCTCTTATTGCTGTCGTAATAATGACACTAATTGGAGCTTTTGGTTATATGCTTACAAGTAATTATAATCTCAATGATGCTATTTACCAAGCTGGTATGACATTTACCACTTTAGGCTACACTGAAGTCAATCCCATACCAACAGCGGGTAGAATTTTTACCGTTATATATGTATTATTAACTTTTACAATATTTACTTTTTGCATGGGTTTAGTGATAGAAATAGTAAAAAAAGGAATCTTGTCTAAAATAATCAAGGAGAGAAGAATGCTTCATAAAGTTGCAAGATTAAAAAATCATTTTGTAATATGCTATCACAATGATTTTACCATAGAACTAGCACAGCAATTCAAAGAAAATCACATTCCTTTTGTTGTTGTTGATGAAATAGAAAATTTTAGCGAGATAGCTGAAAAATACAATTATCCTTATTATATAGAAAGTGCTCCACATACAAATATAGCCTTTTTAAAGACCAATCTTTCTAGCGCAAAAGGTGTAATTACTCTTAGCAATAACATAGCAGATAATATAGCCATCATTGCTTCAGTGAGATTGTTTGAAAAAGAATTACAAAGAATCAATCCTTATTTTATACTAGCTAGCTCAAGCAATGAAGACGAAACTGAAAAACTAAAAAAACTTGGAGCAAATTCCATAGTTTCTGCTACAAAATTGGTCGCACAAAGACTTAGTGCTATGTCAGCAAGACCTGATATGGAAAATTTATTAGAAAATTATCTTTACAAAAAAAATAGCCCTATT
Organism: Campylobacter sp. CNRCH_2013_0671h; assembly: GCF_025773055.1. Lineage (NCBI taxonomy): Bacteria > Pseudomonadati > Campylobacterota > Epsilonproteobacteria > Campylobacterales > Campylobacteraceae > Campylobacter > Campylobacter sp. CNRCH_2013_0671h. The sequence continues at coordinate 73,807 of NZ_JAKMTG010000002.1, read as the reverse complement.
GATTTAGAAGAGGTTAAAATTCCTGACGAGTCATGGGTGAGATTTAAAAGACTAAAAGAAATCCATTTAAGAGATATGGCAAATGTTAGCATAGTAGGAATTTTGGAAAATAAAAAATTTACCCCTATGCCAAGAGGAGACACTTTAATAGGCACTGGTGCAAAATTGTTAATCGTTGGTACAGCAGATAGTATAAAAATAGCTAAAAAGATTATTAAAAATAAACAAAAACCTGACGAGTTAAAATACATTTAACTTATTTAAGCTATAATCAATAACAATAAAATTTCAAAAAAAGGAGGCTTACATGCTACATGAATTTAGGGATTTAATCACCGAGTTAAAAGGCAAGGATATGCATTTTGATAAGTTGTTTGAAGAGCACAACAAACTTGATCACAAAATCAAAGATGCAGAAGAAGGTAGAATTCATCTAGATAGCTTAGAAATAGCAAATCTAAAGAAAGAAAAGTTAAAATTAAAGGATGAATTAAATACTTATTTATCAAATTATAAAAAATAATTTCTACCGATTTTTTTAACTTTTAAGGATTAAATATGTTTGGGAAAAAAAGTCAATTATCACAAGACTTTGAAAATTTACAAAATAAAATCAAAGAACTAGAAGAAGAAAACAAAAGACTTCTTTCAGAAAAACAAGAATTAATTAAAAATTATGAAAAACAACTTCAAGGAAATTGCGGAAAAACTGAACTTGAAACAAATCTTTTGGAAATGCTATTAAATGGTGTTTTAAAAGGTATTGCAAATGTTCAAAGTGATATGCAGGAAAATGTTAATAAAGCGGAAATGATTTCTCAATATTCCGATTCCTCTTTAAAAGATATGCAAGAGTTAAATTCAATAACTCACTCTATCATATCTTCACTTCAAAGCATTATAGAATCAGCTAATCGCTCAAGAGATACAGCGGGAAATTTACACCGCAGCGTTGATGAGATCACTAATGTTATTAACTTAATCAAAGATGTATCCGATCAAACCAATCTTTTAGCACTAAATGCCGCAATCGAAGCTGCTAGAGCAGGAGAACACGGCAGAGGCTTTGCTGTTGTTGCTGATGAAGTAAGAAAACTTGCTGAAAAAACACAAAAAGCAACTTCTGAAGTAGAATTAAATATTAACCTATTAAAACAAAATGCTGATGAGATGTATGGACAAAGTGAACAAGTAGAAAAAGTATCATTAGAATCTAATGAGCATATAGTAAAATTCTCTAGTAATTTTGCTCAATTAATTTCTAATGCAAATTCAACTAGTTCTCACGCTAAAAGCATTACCTCTGAAATATTCATATCACTAGCAAAACTAGATCATATTGCATTTAAATTAAATGGATATAATGAAATTATTCATGCTTCAGGAAAAACTTTATCTGATCATTTAAGTTGCAGACTTGCAAAATGGATTGCTGGTATTGGCAAGGAAAGATTTTCTGGTGGAAGAGCTTTTGGTAAGTTAAATTTACCACATCAAAAAGTACATGAAAATATGAACCAAGCCGTTGCTTTAGCACATAATGAAGATACAAGTGATAAACTAGTACAAAATCAAATTTTAGATAAATGCTCTAATGCTGAAAAGGCTTCTGAAGATTTATTTGGAATCTTTAAAGAAATGCTTGATGAAAAAGATCTAAATATTGAAAATAAAGAGGAAAAATAAAAAGAGGTAAGATTAATTCTTACCCTTAAACCACAAATACGCATACTCAAGTAAAGGAGTTTTTATAGGATTTTCTTTAGAAAACTTTTCAAAATATTTTCTTTTTATCCATACTGCTTGGATATCTTCCCCCTCAATTCCACCACCATTACCAATTTTATCATCTTCATTAATTTCAGCAAAAAATAAAAATTGTCTACTAACACCTGAACCAAAACCTGTATAAAATTCCCCTATTTTTTCTACAACCTTAGGAGCATAACCTAGTTCTTCAATACATTCTTCTTTAGCTATTTCCTCTAAACTCAAATCTTTATCAACAAGCCCTGAACAAAGCTCTATACTAAATCCCATCTCGTTTAAATTTAAGTTATTGCGTTTTTGATAATCCCATAAAGGAATTCTAAATTGCTTTACAAAAACAAAAGAATCTTTTTGAGTATGATATAAAAAAACAGAAACGCTATCTAATGCTTCTATAAAATCCCAAGTGTATTTTTTGTTATCTTTACCTATATAAGTATATCTTTTAGGCTTAATATATTTTGAGTTAGAAAATTGCTCTTCTTGTAAATTTTTCATGTAAAATCCTTATAATTTTACATCTATTATAACAAAATAAAACGAGTATGAAAAAAAATGAAAGAATTTAAAAGAGTTGCTACAAAAAGCAACTCTATAAAGAAAGCTAAAAAATATAAAGGCGGTTATTACATCATACCACCCATGCCTCCCATACCACCCATGCCACTCATATCAGGCATAGCAGGTTTGTCTTCTTTAATTTCGCTAATTGTAGCTTCAGTTGTTAAAAGCATGCTAGCTACTGATACCGCATTAAGCAAGGCTACTCTTTCTACTTTAACAGGATCGATAATACCGCTTTCAAGCATATTTACATATTCACCTTTTGCAGCATCAAAACCAGTATTTTCTTCTTTACTATTTTCTACTGTATTTACAACTACACCAGCATCAAATCCAGCATTTTCAGCAATTTGTCTTAAAGGTGCTCTCAATGCTCTTTCTACAATAGCTGCACCAATAGCCTCATCGCCTTGCAAACTCAAGCTGATTTTTGATTTTGCTTTGATTAATGCAGCGCCACCGCCTATTACTATACCTTCTTCAACTGCAGCTTTTGTAGCACTTAATGCATCATCAACTCTATCTTTTTTCTCTTTCATTTCAGTTTCAGTAGCCGCACCAACTTTAATCACCGCTACACCACCGCTTAATTTAGCTAATCTTTCTTGTAATTTTTCTCTATCATAATCTGAACTTGTTTCAGCAATTTGAGCTTTGATTTGGTTAATTCTTGCATCAATATTTGCTTTTTCACCTGCGCCATTTACAATAGTTGTATTGTCTTTATCAATAATCACGCTTGAAGCTTGACCTAAATCTTGAATACTAGCACTTTCTAAAGTTCTTCCAAGCTCTTCAGAGATCACTTCACCACCTGTTAAAATAGCAATATCTTCAAGCATAGCTTTTCTTCTATCGCCAAAGCCAGGAGCTTTAACTGCTGAAATATTTAAAACACCTCTTAATTTATTTACAACTAAAGTTGCCAAAGCTTCGCCTTCAATGTCTTCAGCTATAATTAAAAGTGGTTTTCCTGTTTTTTGAATTTGTTCTAAAATTGGTAATAAATCTTTTAAGTTGGCAATTTTTTTATCAAATAACAAAATAAAAGGATTTTGCAATTCAGCTGTCATTTTTTCAGTATTTGTAATGAAATATGGGCTTAAATAACCTCTATCAAATTGCATACCTTCAACTACATTTAATTCATCATTGATTGATTTTGCTTCTTCAACAGTGATAACACCATCTTTTCCAACTTTTTCCATAGCATCAGCGATTAAATTTCCGATTTTCTCGTCTGAATTTGCAGAAATTGTCGCAACTTGAGCTATTTCTTTTTTATCTTTAACTTCACGAGAAAGTTTTTTAAGTTCAGCTACTATAGCTTCGCAAGCTTTATCCATACCTCTTTTAACTTCGATAGGATTAGCACCTGCTGTAATATTTCTCAAACCTTCTTTAAAAATAGCATGCGCTAAAACTGTTGCTGTTGTTGTTCCATCGCCTGCTTGATCAGCTGTTTTACTAGCTACTTCTCTAACTAAAGAAGCACCCATATTTTCTAAAGAATCTTTTAATTCCACTTCTTTAGCTACACTCACACCATCTTTTGTGATAGTTGGAGCACCAAAACTTTTTTGGATTAATACATTACGACCGCGTGGCCCCATAGTGACTTTTACAGCATCATTAAGTTTTTTAACACCTTCATAAAGTTTATTTCTTGCTTCATCTGAAAAAAATATTTCTTTTGCCATTTTTTATCCTTTTTTATTTAATAATCCCTAAAACATCTTCAACATTAAGAACTAAATACTCTTCATTATCAAGTTTAATTTCAGTTCCACCGTATTTTGCAAACATTACTTTATCATTTACCTTAATATCTTCTATTTCTTTGCTTACTGCAACAACTTCACCATTTAATGGTTTTTCTTTAGCATTATCTGGTATAATAATCCCAGAAGCAGTAGTTTTCATTTCTTCTAAGCGTTTTACTAAAATACGCTTTCCTAGAGGTTGAAAATTCATTTTTTATCCTTTCTAAAATGTGCCATTTTTAGCACTCTTTGTTTTTGAGTGATAGAATTATACATTAAAGAAAGTTAATTGTCAATAAATTAAGTAAAATATATCATATAAGTTTAGTCTATATAACTAAATTTATATGATATATCATTATAAAGGTTTCTCATGAAAAAAATTCTTTACATTCTTTTAGGTGTAGTGTGTATAGCATTTCTAGCTATATATACATTATTATTTACAAGCATGGGTAATGCTTTTTTAAAGCCAAGAATCGAAACGATTATTGCTCAAAAAAGTGGTATGAATGTTAAATTTGAAAATTTTAAAATTAGTTTTTCACAACTTGACATTAAAGCAAATATTGATGATAAATTTTTTGCTAACATAGAAGGTGGTATATCACCTTTAAGACTAGGATTTGATTTAAACTATCTTTTAGGACTTAAACAAAACTATATTCAAAATCTTGGCTTAAAAAGTGATAAAGATTTTACATTTAAAGGTAGTGTTGTAGGTAAAAGTAGTGATTTTTTAGTAAAAGGTAATGGGTTTTTGTTTGATTCCAATCTTAGCTTAAATGCAAAAATTGTTGATTTTTCTCCTATAAATCTTGAATTTATTGGTAAAAATATAGATTTGGCTCAAATTTTAGATTTTGCTAATCTACCAAGATATGCTCAAGGAAAAATTAGTATTATCAGTGATATACAAGCTAAAGATTTAAAACCAAATGGTAACGCTTTGATTAATTTTTACACAAGTTCTATCAACAATACTCTCATTGAAAAAGATTTTAATCTAAGCTTACCAAAACAAAGCTATATAAAGGGTGAAATAAGATCTTTAATCCAAAGCAATGAAGTTATTTCTAAAAGTGAAATTTTAAGTAACTTCTTCAAACTTTATACACAAAAAAGTATTTATGATATAGCAAAACAAAGCTTAACTAGTGATTTTGATATCAAAATAGATGATTTTAATCAATTTTCATCTCTAGCCAAAATGAAACTCCAAGGTAAAAGTCAAATTCAAGGTAATTTACTTTTTGCAAACAATCAATTGCAAAAATTAGATGCTGACTTACTTGGATTTGGTGGTAGCTTAAAAGCTGTTTTAGAAAATAATAATCTTAATATCAATACAACTAATATAGAAGTAGCAGAACTTTTAAAAACCATATCCATACCTGCTTTTATTAATTCTAAATTAGTTTTAGATTTAAAAGCACAAGGGCTTGATTTTAAAAATTTCAATCTAAACACTAGGTTAAACAATGCAAATATAAATGTTATGGAATTTAAAAAACTAAGCAATCTTGATTTTCCAAAAACAAATTTTAACTTACAAGCTAAAGCAAATGCGAAAAATTCTTTGATTGATTATGAAGCTTTACTTGATTCAAACATAGCAAAAATACCTCAACTAAAAGGTTCATATAACCTTACAAACAAAGATTTAAATGTACAAATTAGTGCTTTTATAGATAATCTTAACAAATTAAAACCTTTAACCAAACAAGATCTCAATGGACCTTTAAATTTAGATGCCAAAGTTGATCTTAAGTCAAATCAAATTCAAAATCTTGATGCAAATATTAAAATCATGCAAGGGCTTATCAATGCAAAATCCAATGGAAAAAGTTTACAAGCAAAGATTGATAATATAAAATTAGAACAACTTTTTCCTTTGATAGGACAAAAAGTTTTAGCATTTGGTGATGTAAATGCAGATATTGACTTAAAGTCACTTGATTTTAACAATATTAATGGTGATTTTAAAGCAATCATTAATTCTTCTTTTAATGAAGTAGAATTATCCAAGCTTTTAGAGAAAAAATTTCCAAAGAATACTTCAGCAAAAATCAATCTTGATGGAAAAATTTCTAAATCAATCATTGATTTTAACGCTAAAGTTCTAAGTTCATTTGCAAATATTAATTCATTAAAAGGTAAATTTGATCTTAATCAAATGGCTCTAGTAAGCACTTATAATATATCATTGCAAGATTTTTCTAAGCTAGGATTTTTAGTTGATAGAAACTTAAAAGGTAAGGCTGATTTTGAAGGAAAATTTGATTTTAAAAACGCTTTAATAGATGCAAGTATTAATAGTAAAAATATATTTAACGGCTCATTAAATGCCACTTTAAAAAATAATATTTTTAACGCTAAAATGCAAAATACCGATCTTTCAAATTTAACTCAAAGCTTAGATTTACCTGATTATTACCAAGCAAAATCAAATTTAAGCATTGATTATAATCTTTTAAAAGAAAGTGGTGTAGTGCTAATGAATTTAGCCGATGGGCAACTTAAGAAAAATCTCATCACAGGTGCTTTAATGTTACTTTTACAAAAAGATATCACTCAAGATGTATATCGCAACGGTGAAGCCAAAATAAATATCAACAAAAATCTTATAGATTTAAATTTAAACCTAGTGGCTGATAGAAGCAATATAAATATTAGCAAAGGTAAGGTTGATACAAAAAGTACCAAATTAAACATTCCTTTTAATATCGTCATTGATAGAGCAAACTTCAAAGGTGTTATAAAAGGAACAACACAAGATCCTAAAGTAAGTCTTGATACAAAAAGTGTTGTAAATTCCATTGTTAATACAATAGGTGGAAATGCTAGTGATGGCGCTAAAAATACAGGTAAAAAAGTAGATCAAGCAATAGATAAAATTTTTAACAAACTCTTCTAATAAATCTAGCCTTTAAAAAAAGGCTAGATTTTTATTAAAATAAACCAAATTTACCATCTTTTTTCTTATATAACACCCTCATTTTTGCATCTATGTCATTAAAAACTAAAAATATATCTTTACTTGCTTTTAATTTTTCCAATGCTTCTTCAATTTCCAAAGGCTTATATAGCTCAAGTTCTGTTGGAACTATCTCATCTTCCTCAATCAAGCTCGGTAATACTAAATTTTCTTTTATCTCATCTTGATGTTTATGGGTAATATTTTTATCATGCAATCTTCTTAAAACCTTAGAAATTCTATCAATAGCTAAATCTATAGCAGCATATAAGTCTTTATCTTTTTGCTTTACAACCACTGTATTAATACCGGCTAGATTAATGCTAAATTCAGCCCAAAATCCTTTCTTTCCATGCCTTTCATCAGCACTTATAACACAACGCGCAGAAATCACATCTAAGCCATATTTACTTAAAGCATCAAAGCTTTTTTCCACATACTCTTTTATAGACTCAGTTAGCTCAAATTGCTTTCCAACTATACTTGTATTCATTACTTCTCCTTTTTATGAAGTTAAATACATTATAGCACTTTAATCGTAAAAAAAATAACTTTTTAAATAAAAAATAAATTTAAAATTTTAAAGGATCTAGAATAAGCACACCATCCTCTGAAAGTTTTTTACCTTGAAAGTGTGTTTTACAAAAAGAAACAATTAAAGCATGAAAAATTTGATAAAGCTCATATAATTTACATTCTTTTTTTAATAAAACACACAATTCTTGTTGATTTTTAGCTATGTCTTTTTTTAAAAAATCTGCCAACTCATCATAACTTTGACACTCATAGCCTAAATAATTAGCTATTTTTGCACTATAAGCATCAACTACTAAAACTTCTTTTTTGCATATATAATTTAAAATTCCATCAGCACTTTCTTGACCAAAACCCTTAATATCCAAAAGCCATTCTCTATCAACTTCTTCTTTAAAAAGCTCAAAAGAATTAAAATATTGAAAATATTTTTGAGTAAAATTTTTAATATATTTTGCCTTAGTATTATAAAATCCACTTGGCTTTATTAAAAACGCTAAATCTTGAGTATTTAAATTTGATAAATCTTCTATCTTAGTAATATTTGCTTGTTTTAAATTTATCAAAGCTTTCAATACATTTTTCCAATTTGTATTTTGAGTTAAAACTACAGAAATTAAAATTTCAAACTCACTTAAAGTATTATTTTCTAGCCATTCAAAATCTTTATAAACAATATTTGCATTAACTAAAGCTTTAAAAATTTCATATCCACTCATGCTTTTTCACTCTTTCTTAAATGCATCAAAATAGCCTCAATTACATCATCATCGTCTTTACTTTTTGCCTTAATGACTTCCTTGCTCTCATCATCTTTTACAAAACAAATATTTTGCTCATAATTACTCACTAGTTTATAATGCTTGCTAGCTAAAATTTTTATGATGATTAAATCCAAAAACTGCTTTGTGAAGATATCAGGCCTTCCAAAACGATCATTCATCTCACTTTCTATCTCATAAACTTCATTAACACTCATACATTTACTAAGTCTTCTATAAAGTTCTAATCTCAAACGATCTTCGCTAATATACTCACTATTTAAAAAAGCATTGATATTAAGCTTTAGATCTATTTTTTTCTCTTTAATTTCTTCTTTTTTACTTAATTTATTAATCTCATCTTCTAACATTTTAAGATACAAACTATAACCAATTTGTTCTATATGTCCACTTTGATCTACGCCTAATAAATTTCCACCACCACGAATTTCTAAATCATGGTAAGCAAGCACGCTTCCTGAACCTAAATAAGAATTACTCTCTAAACTCGTAAGTCTTTTTAAAGAATCTTTTGTGATTTTTTCCTTATCTTCAATCAAAAAATAACAATATCCTTGCTTAGCACTACGCCCTACTCTTCCTCTAAGTTGGTGCAAATCAGCCATACCAAAACGATCTGAATTTTCTACTATAATAGTATTTGCATTTGCTAAATCAATACCACTTTCAACTATAGAAGTACAAAGCAATAAGTCATATTCTTTATTTTCGAATTTAATCATTTCTTCTTCAGTAGTTTTTGCATCAATTTTAGAATGCAAGATTAAAATTTTTAAATTTGGAAACAAATCTAAAAGATATTTTTTACACCCATCAATACTTGCTATATGATTGTGTATATAAAAAATCTGTCCCGCTCTTCTTAATTCTCTTGAAATAGCTTCTTTAACCAAAGCATCACTACTTTCTCTAACAAAGGTACGCACATCCAAACGATCCTCAGGTGGAGTTTGTAAAACACTATATGACTTTAAAGAGCTAAGAGCTTGATTTAAACTTCTTGGTATAGGCGTTGCTGACATAGATAGAATATGTGAATTTTTACTTAGTTCTTTGAGTTTTTCTTTTTGTTTTACACCAAATTTATGCTCCTCATCTATCACGACTAAACCCAAATTTTCACACTTAACCCCTAAAAGAGAATGCGTTCCAACCACTACACAAGGCTTATTTTCTTTTAAAAATGCTAAAACTTGTTTTTTTTCTTTAGCACTAGTAAAACGATCTAGCTTAAAAACCTCTATATCAAAAGAATCAAATCTTCGTTTTAAGGTTTTAAAATGCTGGGCTGAAAGCAAAGTAGTTGGCACAAAAAATAAAGCCGTATAACCACTTTTTACACAAGTAAATATAGCGTTCATAGCAACTTCTGTTTTACCAAAACCCACATCGCCACTTAAAAGCCTATCCATCACCTGCATACTTTTTAAATCTTGAGTGATTTCTTGACAAACTTGACTTTGATCTTTAGTGTAAAAAAATCCTGCCTTATTGATAAATTCATCTTGTAATTCTTGAGAAATTTTTAATTCTTTTGCTTTTATCAAAGCTCTAGCCGCTGCTAAAGAAACTATATTTGAAGCAATGGCAAATAATTTTTCTTTTAATCTTTCCTTGATTTTTAAAAAACTTCCTTTTCCAAGCTTATCAAGTAAAGGCACGCCACCACTTGCACCGATATATTTATCAATCATATATAAATTTTCAACAGGCAATAAAAGCTTATCGTTATTTAAATACCCAAGAGCGACAAATTCTTTTTTTGCTCCTGCTATTGCAATAATCTCAAGACCTAAAAATTTAGCTACACCATAATCTTCATGCACAACAAAATCCCCAACCCTAAGCTCATCTATTACCAAACTTGCTTTTCTAACTCTTTTATTTTTTTCTTTTTTATTTAAAGATATGATAAGCTCATCTTGAGTACTTAAATTAATTCTTTCTTGGGATATTTTTAATTTAATATTTGAAAATTCTTGTAAATTTAAAGCTTTAAACAAAGCTTCATTTTTTGCCAAAATAGTAATTTTTTTATCTTTGTGAAAAGTGAAAAAATCATAATTATAAGAACTTACCAAATCTTTATAAAATTTTGGTTCAGGTAAAATATTTTGATTGATTTTACTAATATCTTCTTCAAAATCATTTACATCAAATTTTTTTATGCTTACAAAATTTAAATCTAAATAATCACAAAAATCATCAACACACCAAAAACCTAAAGAATTAACATCATTTATAATGCTTTGACTTTGGAAATTTTGAATTTTTTCTTGTAAATTTTCATATTGCTCTTGACTAAAAGCACTCAAAAAAGGACAAATTTCTATATTGGAGAGTTCAGTAGGGATTGATTTTTGTGTATGTATATCAAAATATCTTATACTTTCTATCTCATCTGAAAAAAGTAAAATTCTAAAAGGTTGTTCTTCATTAATCGCAAAAATATCTATAATATCCCCGCGTATTGAAATTTCACCCTTATCTTGAACTATATCTACAAACTCATATCCACTATGTAAAATTTCTTCTTTAAATTTCTCTAAAGCAAGAAGTGAATTTCTTTTAAGAATAATGTTTTTTAGATGCTTTTTACCTGGTAATTTTTGCAAAATTGTTTTTATGGGAGATATTAAAATTTTTTTTTCATTTTCTTTATGATAAACATTTAATACTTTACAAATTTCAAAAAGTTCTTTAGAAAAAGAGCGTAAATCGCTACCAAATTCTGCTCTAAAATCAGGTAAAATAAAAGTTTTTAATTTTAAAAATAAGCAAACTTGAGCTAATTCATCTGCTTCTTTATCATTCTCACAAATTATTAACTCAGTTTTATTACTTAATAAATATTCATATAATTTAGCTTGCATTTTCTGAATTTTCTATACTCACATCAATAGTTGCAAGCTCTTCTTCTTTTTCAATTATTTTACTACTTCCGTTAAATTTCCCACCATTTTCAATACTTAATTGTTTAACTATGATATTACCATTAAGTACACCGCCGGATAAAATTTCTAAAGAATCAACTTGCATTTCTCCCTCAAAAACTCCATTGATTACTATTTTACTTGCCTTAACTTGTCCTTTTAAAACACCACTTTTACCTATCACTATCACATTAGAAGAATTAATTACTCCTGTAATTTCTCCATCTAAATGAAGCATAGAATCAAAATAAAATTTTCCTTCTATTTTTGCTCCGTTTGAAATGACTGTAGTTTCGGATACTGCAGCAATAGAGCCTTTATTAAAGATTGCCATGGCACTCTCCTTTCTTTTTCAAAAATTTGTTCATAGTTTTTTCGGTTTAAATCTATAAAAATCTTAGGATCTAAAAGTTTATTAATAAATCTAACCTCATAATGCAAATGCGGGCCCGTAGAAAGACCTGTATTTCCCGTATAACCCAACAAATCACCTTTTTTTACAAATTGCCCTGCTTTGACAACATCCTGACGCGTCATATGCGCATAAACCGTTTTAAAACCAAAATTATGGATCAAAATCACTGAGTAACCATAACCATTATTGCTATATGCAGCGTATTCAACCACTCCATTTGCAGGCGCATAAATAGGAGTTTTTAAAGCTGCTCTTAAATCAATACCTGGATGAAATTCTTTTTTATTTAATATAGGATGATGACGCCATCCGAAATTACCTGTGACTCCATTATCTTCTATCACATGACCATTTGGAATTTGTGTTAAAAATAAATAAGCTTGATCATTAGTAAGTTTGACTTTTTCTAATCTTTCTGGTATATCTAAACTTTCATCTTGCTTTAAGCCTAAATTATCCTCAATATCTGCAAGTTGGGTTTGGAGTTCATCATATAAGGCTGTTTTTTCCTCTAAACTTTTTTGCATACTCTCATTTTGAGAAAACAATTTAGTATTCTTTGAAGATAATATTTCTTGTTCTTTTAAAAGCTCTGAACGCTTATCTGCTAGATAATTAATATATAAAGCACCTAAAACTATAACAACAAAAACAAAAGTAGTAAAATAAATTATTACTTTTTTTATAATCTGACTTAATAAAAAATGTCTAGAACCATTTACATCTGTAATAGTTAGCGTAAATTTATCTTTCATTATAGCCTCTTAAAAATTTTTCTACCAATACAAAAGAACCAAAAACTAAATATAACTCATCTTTTTTTATTTGTTCAAATTTTTGATAAACAATATCTAATTTTTCTAAATTTTCTAGCAAAACAGAACCCGCCAAAGGTCTATCTTTACTTTCATAATCATAAATTTCAACTATTTTTATTATAGGTTTTAAAACCTTTAAAATTTTATAAGAATCTTTATCTAAAAAGCAATTATAAACTAAATGAACTTTTTTTTCCTTGAAAATTTCAACTAAAGCTAAAGCCGCCATTTCATTATGTCCTACATCAATAAAAATATTTTGACTTATTTGCTCGCACCTTCCTTTTAAATCAAGTTTTGGTAGATTTTTGATACTTTGAATTAATTCTTTTTCATTTTTAGCACAAATTTTAGAAAAAGCTTCTAAAGCTAAAAAAAGATTATCTTTTAAAAAAGTCGCAAAATTATATTTTTGAATATATTCTTGTACATAAGGATAAATAAAATTATTTTTTTCTAGCAAACTGATACTTAAACTAGCTCGTTTTAAATTTGCTATTTTTTGAGCCAAATTTAATACTTTTGCTTCTTGCTTATGATTAATTAAAGCTTTGGCACTCATGGCTTTTAATTTTGTTCTTGCTATTTCTTCTAAATTTTTACCTAATAAATCTTGATGATCAAATCCTATTTTAGTAAAAATACTAAAATCTATTTCAAAAACACTTGTCGCATCATACTCCCCACCTACTCCGGCTTCTAAAATCACATAATCACAATCTTTAAAAATAAAAAAAGCTAAAAAAGTAGCGTATTCAAAATAACTAAGTTTTTTCACATCTTCCAAAAAAACACTTTCTAGTTTTTCATGCGCTTTTTCTAAAAGTTCATTGCTTGCAATTTTGCCATTTAACCAAAATCTTTCATTAAATTCAAAAATATGTGGACTTGTATAATGACCTACTTTATATCCTTGCTCTAAAAGTAAAAGCGCTAAAAATCTACCCGTACTTCCTTTACCATTAGTGCCAATAATTTGGATATTTTTAGTTTTTGGAATAAATTTTTTATACTTCTCATACATGCTAAACATAAAAAATCTACTAATTTTTTGCACATACATAGTTTTTTGTGAAAGTGTTTGTTGAAATTTCATGCTAAGCTTTTTGGATTAATTCTTTTAAAATATCACCATCTGGAAATTCTTTTTTTTCTATGCAAGAAGATGATAAAATAAGTTTAACTACTTCTTCTTTATAAATGAATTTATAATCATCTATAAGCTTTAAGGCTTTTTCTATAAAAATCTGAGCACTTTCTAAATTTTTACCTGGAAGTATAACCAAATAAGAACTTTCATCTAAAATCCAAATTTCACCCATATCTTTACATAAATCTTTAAGTATCTTTTTAAACTTTCCACTAATTGCCTTAAAACTATCAACACCATAAACATTAATAACATGCTCTATATTATTAATTTTAAAAAAACATAATGCATAATTAACAGCATAAAGCTTATAGTTTTCATCAAGTTTTTTAAGTTCTTGAGCAAGACTCCACTGCTCTCTTTGCTCATCATCACTTGTAGCTTGAATTTGAGTTTTAATTTGCGCTATTTGCTCGTTTGCATATAAAAGTTTATCTTTTAGTGTATCAAAATTAATTTGAACATTACCATTTTCATCTTTAGTTAAAGCATTAATAAATTTCACATCTTCTTGGCTGTTATCATACAGCTTTGATACCATTTCATTTAAGCTTTCTAAGTGCTGATTAAAAAAAGAAAGGTTTTTTTGTATATAATATTTATCTGTTGCTTCTTTTTTTTGCAACATTAAATAATACTCATGTGCAAATTCTTTCCTGGCAATTAATTTAGGATTTTCTTTTAAATTTTGTTTAAACTGCTCAAGCTCTTTACTTGCTCCAAACAAAGACTCCAAAGAAGCTAGTAAAAGTTCAGCCTGCTTCTCATAAGATCTCTCCTTTAACATAACAATGAGTTTTTCAACTAAAGTGTGAAAATCCAAAAACGCTCGAATATTAAATTCTTCTAATTTTTTTAAAAGCTCATAATCCTCATAAGATTTTTCAAGCTCTCTCCATTTAGCCCTTAAAAGATATATGGTTTCTAAATCCATAGCTTGAGATAATCTGTGTTGAGTAATTTTTGCTAATTCTTTGATTTTTTTATCTTTGCTAATACTAAGTTGTTGCACAATCAAATCAAGCAAAGCATAAACATCTTCATATTTTCTACTTACCTGCCTATTAAGCCTAGAAACTAAAAACATCAAAAACTCATCAATAGTTCGAATGCTTTTTCCTTTTAGCTCTTGCTTATAAATATCATCTAAAAGATTAGTATATTTTTCTATCCTTGCTTTATTAAAACTCATCACCCCCGCTTTTTTAGCACATTCTTCAAATACCTCACTATAATTTTCAGGAGTTGGATGCAACTTACGCTCTTTTAATTTTATCAATGTTTCTTTTGCAATCTCATTGATATGACTTGCCATTTATTTATAACCCCTAATAGCTATAATAGAAACAAATTCATCAAAAGCTTCACTTGATGCATTTTTAATTGCTTCAAATCTAGCTTGATCGCTAATAATAGAATTTGGATTAATATCAAAATTATAACTTCCCTTGGTATTTACAACTTCTTCTTTACCATTTTTATAACGCATAAGAAATTCCAAGTAAAGCTCTGCTTTATAATTAACTACATAGCCATTTCTATCATACACCATAGGATGAAATTCTAACTTTTTCATCGTAACTATAATAGAACTATCTGCATTATGCTCATCTGTGACTTTTCTGCCAAGCTTATTAAGCATAGCTTCTCTTAAAATATCTGTTATATAAACACTATTTTCGGGATCTTGTTTACTAATATTGATTTTCAAAAATACATTTTCACCCAAAACCCTACTTGCCATTTGAGATGATGGGATATATCCACAAGATATAATAAAAAAAGCAAAAAAAGATATTAAATATTTTTTCATTTAACCACCAAATTTACCAATTTCTTATCAATATAAATTTCTTTTACAATGGTTTTTCCTTCTAGCCATTTTGCAACATTTTCTTTAGCCAAAGCTAAAATCTCATCTTCTTTAGCCTCTGAATTTATTTCAATCTGTGCTCTTTTTTTACCATTAACACTAATAGCTATATTAAAACTATCTTTTACAAAAACTTCTTCTTTTATTTTTAATACTTTAAAATTTTCACATTTAAACAAATGCTCGCTAAGCTCAAAACAAACATGAGGGATAATAGGCTCTAAAATATTTAAAATAATATAAAAAGCTTCTTTTAAAACTTCTTTATGATTTATAGCATTTAAGGTATTTAAAGCTTCCATACATGCAGCTATTAAGGTATTAAAGGCAAAACTTTCTTCATAAACTTCAAAAGATTTTTTCAAAGCTTCATATACTTTTAATCTAGCATATTTTTCTTCTTTATTTAAACTTTGATGATCAATTTCTTGTAATTTTCCACATTCTAAACTCATAGCCTTTTCATAAAGCCTATTGATAAATTTAAACGCACCCTCTAGCGCACTATCGTTCCATTCAAGTTCTTTAGCAGGTGGTGCAGCAAACAATATAAACAATCTTGCACTATCTGCTCCATATTTTTCTATAATATAATCAGGATCTACTACATTACCCTTAGATTTACTCATCTTAGCACCATCTTTAGTGACCATTCCTTGGGTTAAAAGTCTATTAAAAGGCTCATCATCTTTTAAATAACCCAAATCTCTAAGTGCTTTTTGGAAAAATCTAGCATAGAGTAAATGCAATATCGCATGTTCAATCCCACCAATATATTCATCAACATTCATCCAATAATTAACACTTTTTTCATCTACCGCTTTTTCTTGCCATGTTTTATCATCACTTGCAAAACGCGCAAAATACCAAGAACTTTCAAAGAAAGTATCTAAAGTATCGCTTTCTTTTTGTGCTTTTTTACCACATTTTGGACAAATGCACTCTTTCCATATTTCATGCTTATCAAGTGGATTTCCCTCTCCATTTATAATCACATCTTCAGGCAAGGTAATAGGTAAATTTTCTATTTTTTGAGGAACTATGCCACAAGAATTACACTTAATCATTGGTATAGGAGCACCCCAATATCTTTGTCTAGAAACACCCCAATCACGAATTTTAAAATTGGTAACCTTTTTACCAATACCCAAAGATTCAATTTTTAAACTAATTTTTTCTCTAGCATCATCACATTCTAATTGATCAAATTCGCCACTATTGGTTAAAACACCTTCTTTTAAAGTGTAGCATTGTGCGTCATTTTCATCTTTATAAATTACTTTTTTTATAGCTAAATTATAAGTTTTTGCAAACTCATAATCTCTTTCATCATGAGCAGGCACACTCATAACAGCCCCACTACCATAATCACTTAAAACAAAATTAGCTACCCATAAAGGAATTTTTTCTTTACTTAGTGGATGGATTACATGAAGATTTAAAAAATATCCTTCTTTTGGTGCAGCTTGTCTTTGGCGGGGTGTTTGATTTTGTATATTTTGAATTTTTATGATAGTATCTTGATCTAGTAATTTTTTATCAATTAATTCATTTACTATTTCATGATCAGGTGCTAAAGCAATGTAAGATACTCCATAAATAGTCTCAGCTCTTGTTGTAAAAACATTGATCTTTTTTGCACTGATTTTATCATTTTCTTCTATATCAAAATCAAAACTAAGTCCTGTGCTTTTACCTATCCAATTTTCTTGCATAGTCAAAACCTGACTTGGCCATTTTCCTTCTAATTTTTTAAGATCTTGCAATAATTCATCTGCATAAGCGGTAATTTTTACATAATATCCTGGCATTTTTTTTCTAATGACTTCATGTCCACAACGCCAACATTTGCCATCTTCAACTTGCTCATTTGCTAAGACTGTTTTATCATTCTCACACCAATTAACTTCAGCTTCTTTAGTATAAACAAGTCCTTTTTCATACATTTTGATAAAAAATTCTTGCTCAAATTTAGTATATAGAGGATCAGAAGTAGCAAACATTCTTTTTTTAGAAAAGGAAAAGCCCAAAGAAGCAAGTTCATTTTGCATATAATCAATATTTTCATAAGTCCATTTCTTAGGATGAATACCGTGTTTTATCGCAGCATTTTCAGCAGGCATACCAAAACTATCAAAACCTATAGGATGTAAGACATTAAAACCTTTTTTTCTATAATATCTAGCCATAGCATCACCTATGCTATAGTTTCTCACATGCCCCATATGAATTCTACCACTTGGATATGGAAACATAGATAAAATGTATTTTTTTGGTAAAGAAAAATCATCTTTTGGCTCAAAATATTCTTTTTCTTGCCAAATTTTTTGCCATTTTTTTTCTATTTTACCTGCCTCATATGCCATTTTAACTCCTAATTTTCTTCTTGACTTTTTACTGAATCAACTATAACTAAAATCATTGAAAAGATATTAGCTATCAAAGCACCAATTGCTAAAGTATAAACCATAACATTAGCCTCTGGATTAATTTGTATTAAAGCAAAAGCTGGAATTAAATGCAAATCAGCCACTAAAGAACTAGCAAATAATTCAGCTGCTAAGAAATTTCTAACTCCGATTTTCAATAAAGTAGAAATTAAATTCACACAAGCTGCAATAAATAATGCAACTTCATTTTGATCATATAAAAATCCTGCGGTTGTAGTTAAGCTCATTAGAGCAAAAAAGATATAAATAACCTTACCCCAATTCATTTTTACACCGTTCCTTTTTCATACATCGCTCTTAATTTCTCTTTTTCTTGTTTTTTCTTTACTTTTTCTAATTCTTTTTGACGATACTGCGTAACACTAAATTTAAACCATAAAAGTGCTGGACTTGCTACAAATATAGAACTTGCAGTACCTGCTACAATACCCACTATCATAGTTAGAGCAAAACCTTCTATCATAGATCCACCAAAGAAATAAAGCACTACAACAGTAATCAAAGTTAATCCCGTTGTTAAGGTAGTTCTTGATAAAGTTGCAGAAACTGATTCATTGATAATTAAATCAAGTTTTGAATTTTTACTTGTTTTAACACCTTCTCTAATCCTATCAAAAATAATAATCGTATCATTTAAAGAATATCCAAGCACGGTTAAAACAGCCGCCAAAATATCTAAATTTACATCTATTTCAAACAACGCAATAGCGCCTAAAGTAATGACTATATCATGAATTTCACACACAATAGAAGCCATAGCAAAACGCCATTCAAATCTCACTGCTAAATAAATCAAAATAGCAATCAAAGAAATTCCAACCGCCATAAGACCTTTATTACGCAGTTCATCTCCTACTTTTGGACCTACTACATCCACACGGCGCACTTCAAATTTACCTGTATCTTTTAATAAATTTGCAATACTTACTCCAATGTCACTTCCCAAGCTATCGCTACTTCCTGAAAAACGAATAATCACTTCATTAGCACTACCAAATTCAGTAACGCTAGCACCTTTTAAATTTTCATTGATAGCTAAAGCTTTGCGAATTTCAGCCAAAGGAGCTTTTTGCTCGTATTGAAGTTGCACTAAAGTTCCACCGGTAAAATCAATACCAAAATTCAAACCCTTAGTAAAAAGGATAAAAATAGAACCAAAAAATAAAATAAAAGACAAAGAGATGGCTGCAAATCTCATTCTCATAAAATCATAAACATGTTTTTGACTAAAAAATTGCATTAAGGTCTCCTATATCCAAACCATAATCTTGTATTATTGCTTTTTTCCATACGGTTCATAAACATTTCAAACATACCATGAGTTCCAACAATAGAAGTAATCATCGAAACTAAAATCCCAATACTCAAAGTCACCGCAAAACCTTTTACCGCACCTGTTCCATAAGCATAAAGTACCACTGAAGTAATAAGCGAAGTAATGTTAGAATCTAAAATCGCGCTCATTGCATGCTTATAACCATTTTCAACACTTTGCCTTATGCTAGCACCTTCTCGCAATAACTCCCTAATTCTTTCATTAATAATAACATTAGAATCTACTGCCATACCCACAGTCAGTACAAGTCCTGCCATACCAGGTAAAGTTAAAGTTGCACCAAACATAGCCATTACAGCAATAATCACTAAAATATTTGCCACTAAAGCAATATTAGCAAAAATTCCTGCTATACCATAATACATCACCATAAATGCAATAACTAATATAGAAGCACCTGCTAGGGCTATCATACTCATTTTAATACTATCAGCACCCAAAGATGGTCCAACACTTCTTTTTTCAAGCATTTTAACCGGTGCTAAAAGCGCTCCACTTCTTAAAGCAATGGCCACATCATGAGCTTCTTCTACAGTAAAGCTACCACTAATTTGGCCACTACCTCCACCTATTCTTTCATTAATTCTTGGAGCTGAATATACTTTATTATCTAAAACTATAGCTAAGCGTTTGCCTACATTATTTCCTGTATAGTCTCCAAATTTTTTAGCACCTTCTGAATTTAAGGTAAAATTAATAACAGGAAGATTATTACTTTGCGCAAAACCTACTTTTGCATCTGTTAGCATAGAACCATCAAGAATAGGTATAGATTTTACTAGATATTTAATTTGAGGATTTTTTGCATCTTCAAAAATTAAATCTCCATATTCAGCAGCTTGAGCTGGAGTAAGATTATTTACCTGATCCATTCTAACATCATCTACTTCCATTAATTGCAAATGTGCAGCTTTTGCAATAAGTTCTCTAGCTCTAGCCTCATCTGCAGCAGTTTTAATACCTGGAAGTTCGACTAAAATTTTATCCTCACCTGATCTTGCTACATTTGGCTCTGCAAGACCAAATTGATCAAGTCTATTTCTAATTGTTTCTACAGCTTGCAAAATAGCTTGCTCATGAGTTAATTTAATTTCTTCTTGGGTTAAAGAAAGTGTGTAGTGTAAATTTTCGTGTGTAATAGCCAAGCCTTTAATGTCTTTTAACAACAAATCAACCTTAGCTACATCATTTTCATCCAATAAACTAAATTCAATACTAGTATCATTTACTTTGATTTTATCAACAATAATATCTTCTTTATTGATAGAATAACTAAGAGAAGAGGCTATGGATTTAACCTTTGACTTAACTGCCTCTTCCACTTCTACACCTAATAACATATGCAAACCACCTTGCAAATCAAGTCCTAGGTTAATCTTAGCACCACTTTGGGTTTGCATAAAAGAAGGTATAGAAAAAACAAGCCCTATAAGAAAAACTACAAAGAAAATAATACTTCTATAAGTAATTTTTCCACTACGCATCAATTTTCTTTGCTATAAAATCTCTAGAAATTTTTACAACTACATTTTCATCATTAAGCTTAACTTTGATAAAATCCTCTTCTGGTTTTACCACCTCGCAAATTATCCCACCATTTGTGATGATTTTATCTCCTTTTTCTAAAGATGAAACCATCAACTTATGGTCTTTTGCTTGTTTTTGTTGTGGTCTAATAACCAAAAAATAAAAAATCGCAAAAAGCACAATGAGAGGCAACAATGAAGTCCAAATATTTCCGTTTTCTGCCATTTCTTCCCCTTTTTTTTAAGTTCATAAATTCTAATTCTACCACTTTTAAAATAATAAAAGCCTTTTTTTCTGCACTTTTATTGTCAAATTTTATTTATTTTTCTTTTTTTGAAAATTTACTTTTCGAATTTATCTCACCGTTTTTAAGCATATATGGTTTAATTTTATTACTAAGAAACAAAAGTAAAGCAGGATATTTTTACACCGGTTTTTTTATAGGAATTTTATGGTTTTGGTGGATAGGTTTATCATCAATTTATTTCAATTTAGCTTATTTAATTCCTTTAGAAATTATCTTAATTGGATTAATTTATGGATTTTTGTTTTTTATATGTTTTTTTCTTAAATATGATTTTTTAAGACTTTGTGGAATTTTTTTACTTTGTTTTATTCATCCTTTTGGCTTTGATTGGCTAAATTGGGGTGTTTTAAGTGTATATGGAATCTTTGATGCAAGTTACCAAGGTATTATAGCTATGTTTTTGATTGCTTATTTTTATTATGAAAAATATATTTCAAGATATTATAAAATAGCAATTATTCTAATCCTTATTCTAATCGGTGCTCAATATAATCAAAAACAATCGCAAACGCTAAATTTAGACTATAAATTAATCCAAACTAATATCTCCCAAGATCAAAAATTCATACAAGAAAATTTACAAACTCATTCTAAAGATATATTTTATCAAATCAACAAGACTATAAAAGAAGGTAAAGAAATAATTATTTTTCCTGAAACTGCTTTTGCTTTTGCATTAAATAAAGCACCAAGTTATTTACAAGCCTTAAAAGATTTATCAAAACAAATCATCATCATCACAGGTGCTATAAGCACTACACCTAATCATCTATACAATAGTACTTATGTATTTGACAATGGCAACATACAAGTTTTTAACAAACATTATCTTGTACCTTTTGGAGAAGAAATTCCTATATTTAAAAACTTTTTTAAAAAATATCTTTTAAATATTGATGAATTTTCAAAAGGAAAAGAATTAAATCAATACACTCTAAATAATCAGCTCATCACTAATGCTATCTGCTTTGAAGCTACAAAAGAAAAACTTTACAAACACTCAAAAATCATCATCGCTATTTCAAACAATGCTTGGTTTAATTTTTCAAGTGAGTATAAATTACAAAATTTTCTAATGCGTTTTTATGCAAATAATTATAATGTAAGCATATATCATGCAGTTAATGGAAAAGAAAATGCGGTAATTAAGCCAAAAGAGATATTGATTTTAAAGATAAAAGAAAAACTTTTAAAGCAAAATGAAGCTTAAAAGCTTCATTTTATAATGCCTTAAATTCATCAAGTGCGTCTAATTTTTCCCAAGGATAATCAGCTTGACCCACTTGACCACGAGCAGCTACATCAGCATACATGAAAGTATCTTTACTTGGTTTATCAAGATTGAATTTATTTTTAATCCAATTTGGAGTTAATGGGAAAGTTTTCATCACAAAATCACTTAAAATATCATCATTTAATCTTGTATTTGTTCCCATGCAATCCACACTTACAGAAGTTGGTTTAGCCACACCTATAGCATAAGAAAGTTGTACTATACATTTTTTAGCAAGCCCTGCTGCTACAATATTTTTAGCAAGCCATCTTGCAGCATAAAGTCCGCTTCTATCAACCTTAGTATAGTCTTTAGAAGATTGTGCACCACCTCCTATTGGAGCATAGCCACCAAAGCTATCTACTATAAGCTTTCTTCCTGTTAAACCACTATCATGTAATGAGCTGTGATTTACATATTTTCCCGTTGGGTTGATTAAAATTCTTGTTTTTTCTGGGCAAAAAAGCTCTTTTGGTAAATTTGAATCCAAAATCAAATCCATCACCAAAGCTCTTAAATCTTCTATTTTCATACTTTCAACACAAGGAGCTGAAACTACAATAGTATGGATACTTTGAGGTTTGCAATTTTCAAAATTTTCTTTATTTGCATAATCAATTGTAACTTGAGTTTTAATATCTACTCCAAGTTTATCAGGATTGTTTTTTGCAAACTCATATACTTTATCACAAAGCATTCTAGCATAAGAAATAGCTGCTGGCATATATTCTTTTGCTTCATTGCTTGCAAAACCAAACATTATACCTTGATCACCTGCTCCAATCTCTCCATCTTCTTGATCAACACCTTGATTGATATCAGGACTTTGCTCATTTAAAAATACCATTACATCTAAATCATCAGGGTGCAAACATTGTTTTTTGCTAAAATGCGGATTTCCATTGTAACCAATATCTGCTAGAGCTTTTTTTACAATATTTTCATAATCTTGTTTTTCTAGTTTATATTTTGATTTAATCTCACCACCAATTACTACTTTATTTCCTGCTACAAAAACCTCACTAGCAACCCTTGAGTCTTTATCATGAGTTAAAAAGGCATCAACTATAGAATCAGCTATAATATCAGCACATTTATCAGGATGTCCTGCACTAACAACTTCAGAAGTAAATAAATACATATTTTATATTCCTTATCATAAAAAATTCTAGCTTTATTTTAACACAAGCTAACTTAAAAATCAAAAAGCTTATTTAAGCTTTACTTTGCTAGAATAAATTTAAATTTATCACTACAAAAAAGGTAAGAAATGAGTTTATTTTCTTATGCAATCAAACGCTATAAAGATGGAAATCTTATTTTACAAATTTGCATAGGTATTGTTTTAGGAATTTTAGTAGGTATTTTTTCTAAAGATTTAGCTATTTTTGCAAATATTTTTGGTGCTTTATTTACAGGAGCTTTAAAAGCTATAGCACCAATTTTAGTTTTTATTTTAATTTTAACAACCATTTGCACAAAAGAATTTAATCATGGAAGTGAGAAAATAAAACACATTATTTTCTTGTATATTTTTGGAACCTTTTTAGCTTCTTTAAGCGCAGTTAGTATAAGTTTTATCTTTCCTGTAGAATTAGTATTAACCGATATTGAAAAAGCTTCCACTACAAGCCCTGTGCATATAGGCGAAGTATTTAAAACCTTACTATTTCAAGTAGTAGACAACCCGATCCATGCCTTATCTTCAGGAAATTATTTAAGCATATTAGCTTGGGCTATTGGTGGAGGTTTTGCTCTAAGACATTGCTCTAATGATGCAAAACAACTTTTTACTGATATAAACGAGGGTGTATTAAAAATTGTTAAATTTATAGTCAAGCTTGCTCCTTTTGGAATTTTTGGACTTGTGGCTAATTCAGTTGCCCAAACAGGAGCAGCAGGACTTTTAAGTTATGTTAAATTATTAATAATTTTAGTTTTGACTATGTTTTTTGTAGCTTTTGTGATTAATGCTTTAATTGTCTTTGCTTATACAAAGAAAAATCCTTATCCTTTGATTTTTATTTGTTTAAAACATAGCGCTGTTTTTGCATTTTTCACAAGAAGTTCTGCAGCAAATATTCCTGTAAATATGGCACTTTGCTCCAAATTAAATATCAACAATAATCTATATAGCATTTCTATTCCACTAGGTGCTACGATTAATATGGCAGGGGCAGCTGTAACCATAGCTATATTAAGTCTTGCGGCAGCTCACACAGTAGGTATTGAAATAAATTTTTTACAAGCTATGCTTTTGAGTGTTTTAGCTGCATTTGCAGCTTGTGGAGCTAGCGGGGTTGCTGGAGGTTCACTCTTACTTATACCACTTGCTTGCTCTTTGTTTAATATTGATTATGACATAGCTATGCAAGTAGTTGCGGTTGGTTTTATCATAGGGGTTATCCAAGATAGTGTTGAAACTGCATTAAATAGCTCAACAGATGTTTTATTTAGTGCTATTTGTTCAGATAATGAGCTTAATTTAAAAATTTAAGGAGGACTTATGAGGCATTTAATTACTACAAAAGATTTTAACAATGATGAAATCTTGGCTTTATTTAAAGAAGCAAAAGAATTTTTGGATGAAAAACCGCGTACATTTTTAGAAGGAAAAAGTGTTACAACAATTTTCTTTGAAAATTCAACACGCACTCAATCAAGCTTTGAAACAGCCGCAAGAAGACTAGGTGCTAAAGTTTTAAAATTAGATGTTTCAAAAAGTAGTTCAAGCAAAGGTGAAACACTTTTTGATACTGCTGCGAATTTAGATGCAATGGCACCAAGTGCTATTGTAGTTAGACACAAAAACTCAGGTGTACCTCATACTTTAGCAAATTATACTCATTGTCCTATAGTTAATGGAGGTGATGGTAAACACGCTCATCCTACCCAAGCTTTGCTTGATCTTTTTACCATAATGGAGCATTTTGATTATAATGTTAAAGGTAAAAAAATAGCAATAGCAGGAGATATTAAAAACTCACGCGTTGCTGCTTCAAATTTAGAATTATTACCTCGTTTTGGTATAGACATTACCCTAGTAGCCCCGCCTCATTTTATGCCAAATTATCCTATTAAAAAAACAAATAAACTAAAAGAAGTTATTGATGATGTAGATATTATCATGAGTCTTAGAACACAAACTGAAAGACACAATATTCCAACCTATGCATCGCTTAAAGATTATGCAAATGATTTTTGTATTAGCAAAGATTTAATAAAAGATAAAAATCTCATTATCTTACATCCTGGTCCTGTACATAGAAATATCGATATTAGCGATGAAGTAATGGCTGATAAAAGATGTAAGGTTTTAACTCAAGTTAAAAATGGTGTTGCCATTAGAATGGCTGTATTAAAAAAACTCATTTTAGAAAGCTAAAATCATGCAAAATTGGAACTTAAATATATTATTTAAAGATGAGCAAGAATTAAATCTTTTTTTACAAAAAACTCAAGATGAAGCTTGTGAATTTAAAAAACAATATGAAAATAATCTTCATAGTTTAAGCAATGAGCAATTCTTGCAAGCTTTAAAAAACTATGAAGAATTAATCTTAAAACTTTCTCACATACTAACCTATGTGTATTTAAATTTTGCTCAAGATACTACCAAAGGTGCCTTTTATGCAAAATATGAAAATTTAAGTAAAAAAATAGAAGAAAATCTTTTATTTTTTGAACTTGAATTTTGTGAGTTAAAAGAAGAAAAAAGTAAAACTTTCATCACATTTTGCAAAGATTATGAGTTTTATTTAAATAATCTTATCAAACACAAAAAACACAATCTTTCTAAAAAAGAAGAAAGAGTTATCCTAACTCTATCAAGTACAGGTTCAAATGCATTTGCAAGATTATTTGATGAAACCTTTAGTGCTTTAAAATTTAATTTTGAAGGGCAAAAATTAAGCGAGGAAGAAATTCTAAGCAAGCTTTATGATAAAGATAGAAGTATAAGAAAAAAAGCTTCAAAATGCTTTAGTAAAACCTTAAAAAAACAAAACAAGCTTTTAATATATATTTTTAATATGATTAAAAGCGAACTTGCTAGTATTTGTGAGTTAAGAGCCTATGAAAGTCCTGAAACTCCAAGACATATAAGAAATCAAATTTCTAAAAAAAGTGTTGATGCGCTTATTAGTGCTAGCGAGAATAGCTTTGATATTGTTTCTAAATTTTATAATGCAAAGAAAAAAATTCTAGGGTATAAAAAGTTAAAAGATTATGATCGTTATGCGCCTATTGGAAAAGAAATGCAAGTTGATTTTGATCAAGGAAAGGATATAGTTTTAAAAGCCTTTGAAAAATTTTCTAAAGATTTTTATATGATAGCAAAAGAAGCTTTTGAGAATAACTGGATTGATATCTATCCTAAAGAATTTAAACAAAGTGGAGCATTTTCTCACTCAAGCACGCCGCTAAGTCATCCTTTCATACTTTTAAACTATACCAACCAAAGACGCGATCTTTTCACCCTGGCACATGAGCTAGGCCACACTATACATCAAAAACTTTCTTATAAAGTAAGTTTTTTAAATCAAGATACACCGTTAACTACAGCAGAAACTGCTTCAGTGTTTGCAGAAATGTTGATTTTTGATTATATTAAAGAAAATTTAGACAAAGAAGAGCTTTTATCTTTATATGCAGCAAAAATTGAAGATATTTTTGCTACTCTTTATAGACAAATTAATTTTACTACTTTTGAACGCAGATTTCATGCTAAAAAAGAAGAGCTAAGCGCGCAAGAACTAAGTGAAATTTGGCTTGAAGAATCAAGAAAAATGTTTCAAGATAGCGTAGTTTTAACCAAAAATTATGGCCTTTGGTATTCTTATATACCACATTTTATACACTCTCCATTTTACTGCTATGCTTATGCTTATGCACAACTTTTAGTTTTAGCACTCTATGGTCTATATAAAAGTGGCAAATGCTCTAATTTTACTTCAATTTATATTGAGTTTTTAAGTAGCGGGGGAAGCAAAAGCCCAAAAGAACTTGTAGCTATGTTTGGCTTTGATATAGAAAGTGATGAATTTTGGAATATAGGCTTAGAGCAAGTTAGGATACTAGTAGATGAATTTTTAAGGCTAAGCAATGATTGATAAAATTTTAAATAATAAAAATTTTATAACTTTAATGCAAAAAAGCATTTATGAATGTTTGCAAATTTTAATCCAAGAAGATATTGAGTTTAATATCATTGTAAATACTAAATTTGTTACACTCGAACCTCCTTTACCACCAGAATTAGATGTAGTGAGCAAAAATCCTTATTGTCTTTTTGCACTTGGTGGTTATACTTTTAAATCCATAGTTTTAACAAATGAGCATATAGAATTTCACGCAGGTTTTGGACCTGATGATTTTGCAACCTTTGTGAAAGTGGATTTAGGGGCAATTACTCAAATTCAAGTTGAAGATAATATCATTTTTGTCAATTTTTCAAACTATTTTAAAAAGCAAAATGATCAAAAGTTAAAAGAAAAATCCATGAATGCTTTTTTAAACAATCCCAACAATAAAGATTTATTTAAAAAATGAGTTTTTTTGAAGGTTTAAATGATAGCCAAAAAGAAGCTATCATGCATATTGATGGAGCTATGCTAATACTAGCAGGTGCAGGTAGCGGAAAGACTAAAACCATTACCACTAGACTTGCCTATTTAATCGATCATGTAGGTATTCCTGCGCAAAATACCCTCACGCTAACCTTTACAAATAAAGCTGCTAATGTAATGAAAACAAGAGCCTTAGCACTTTTACAAGATCAAAATTTACATAATCCCCTTTTATGTACTTTTCATAAATTTGGTTTGTTATTTTTAAGACTTTATAGCGAAAGAATTAGTAGAGCAAATAATTTTGTCATTATTGATACAGATGATAAAAAGAAAATACTAAAAGATTTAGCTAGCGAAAATTTGCAAAGCTCTTTAGCAAGCATAGGTGCTTATATTTCAAATTTTAAAAATCAAAGCAAAAGCGCTCAAGAAATACGCAAAGAATTAGAATTTTTAAAAGATGAAAAAAACAAAAATTACGAAGAAATCATTCATTTATATGAGCAATATGAGCATTTTTTAATCCAAAATAATTTCATGGATTTTGATGATTTACTCATGCTAACTAATAAAATTTTAGAAGATGAACAATTTGCACAAGAGCAAAGTCAAAAATATACTTATATAACAGTAGATGAGTATCAAGATACTAATGCCTTGCAATATCAAATTCTAAAAAAACTTTGCGTATCTCATGAAAATATTTGTGTGGTGGGTGATGATGATCAAAGTATTTATGGTTGGCGCGGGGCTAAAATAGAAAATATCTTAAATTTCAAAGAACAATTTAACAATGTAAAATTAGTAAAACTAGAGCAAAATTATCGCTCAACTAGCGCTATTTTGCAAGCTGCAAATGAGCTTATAGAGCATAATAGAAAAAGACTAGGAAAAACTTTGATTTGTACCAAAGATGAGGGCGAAGAAATTACAATTTTACAAAATGATGATGAAAAAATTGAAAGTTTTAAGGTTGCAAGAGAAGTTTCAAAACTTTTAAACTCGGGGATTAATCCTAGTGAAATAGCCATACTTTATAGAGTAAATGCCCTATCTCGTGCTCTTGAAGAAGCTTTTAGCAAAGAAAAAATTCCTTTTAAATTGCTAAGTGGAATTCGTTTTTATGAAAGAGCTGAAATTAAAGATATTATTTCTTATTTAAGATTACTTTCAAATTTAAATGATGATTATTCTTTTAAACGCATTATCAACCGCCCTAAAAGAAACTTTGGTAATGCAAGTTTAGAAAAGCTAGAAAATTATGCCAAAGAAAATCATTTGTCTTTATTTGAAAGTCTATGTGCTTTGCAAGGAAGTGGTTTTTTTAGTAAAAAAACAGACAAAGAGTTAGAAAAATTCATACTAAGCATACACAAAATCAAAGAAAAAGATGATTTGCTTGCAATGATTTTAGCCTTAGAAGAAGAATTTAAAATCAAAGAATTTTACAAAGATAATCCAGAGGGTGAAGATAAACTTTTAAATATAGATGAACTTTATGCTAATTTAAAAGATAAAATTACTCATGGAAATTATAATGGATTAGATGATATTTTAAATGAAATTTCTTTACTTAATGAGCAAGATGGACTTGATAAAGAAAGTATTTGTATTATGAGTATTCATGCAAGCAAAGGACTTGAGTTTGATTATGTTTTTATCATAGGTTTAGAAGAAGGATTTTTCCCACTCACTAGCGAATCAAGCAATATAGAAGAAGAAAGAAGACTTGCCTATGTAGCAATCACTAGAGCCAAGAAAAAACTTTATTTAAGTTATGCTAATTCTAGATTTTACAAAGGAAGTCGCACAAGATTAGAAAAAAGTAGATTTTTTGGCGAGAGTAATGTAATCAAAAAAGAATTAACACTAGATCATCAAAAAAATTGCTACAAGAAAGGCGATTTAATCAAACATAAAATTTTTGGCATAGGCAGAGTCACTGGGGTAAGTAAAATAGGTGCTGAAGAAAAACTCACGATTAATTTTGGAGGCATAGAAAGAATGATAATGTCAAGTTTTGTGGAAAAAGTGATATGAATAAACTTTTTGTAGCTTACAAACCAAGTGGTATGAGTTCTAATGCTTTTTTAGGTAAACTCAAGAAAAAATACAAAAATAAAAAAGCAGGTTTTTCAGGGACACTTGATCCTTTTGCAAAAGGTGTTTTACTCATAGCCTTTGATCAATACACAAAACTTTTTCGTTTTTTTGATAAAAATCCAAAAGTTTATAAAGCAACACTTTGGCTAGGCGCGCATTCACTAAGCCTTGATAATCAAAATATCAAAGAAATCAATCTTATAAATGCTTTTGAAGAGAAAGTTTTAGAACAAATTAAAAATGAACTTTTAGGTAAAATCACCTACACCCCACCCGCATTTTGTGCAAAAAAAATAGATGGGGTGCGCTCTTATGAGCTTGCAAAAAGAGGTTTTGAAGTCAATTTAAAACCCTGCGTTATGGAAATTTTTTATACTAAAATTTTACACTATAATCACCCCTTTTTAACCATAGAAATAGCAGTTAGTGAGGGTTCTTATATACGCTCTTATTGTGAATTATTTGCTAGAAAACTTGGTATTAAAGCCACACTAAGCTCATTAGAGCGTTTAAGCGAGGGAGGGTTTTTTTATGAGAATGAAAAAGAGTTAAATCCTTTAGCTTATTTAAATCTTAGAAAAAATACGATAAAATATCCCCAAAAATTACACAATGGACAAAAAATATTTTTGGACGATTTGGAAATTCAAGAAGAAGGTAGCTATATTTTAGAAGAAAAAGATTTTTTTTCTATCATTTCTATCCAAGATAATCAAGTGCAATATTATTTAAATAAGGTATTAAAATGTTAATTTTATCAAGAAAAGAAAATGAAAGTATAAAAATCGGAGATGATATAGAAATCAAAGTAGTTCAAACAGGCAAAGGCTATGCTAAAATAGGCATCGAAGCTCCAAAGTCTTTAATGATACTACGCAAAGAGCTTATCGAGCAAGTAAAAAGTGAAAATTTACATGCAATTAGTGATGAAACGATAAAACTTGACGATCTGAGTAAAAAGCTTAAAAA
This sequence comes from Campylobacter sp. CNRCH_2013_0671h, assembly GCF_025773055.1. Lineage (NCBI taxonomy): Bacteria > Pseudomonadati > Campylobacterota > Epsilonproteobacteria > Campylobacterales > Campylobacteraceae > Campylobacter > Campylobacter sp. CNRCH_2013_0671h. Next base: position 42,693 of record NZ_JAKMTG010000002.1, on the reverse strand, counting down.
ATGAAAGCTTACGCAAAAGCTAATATTTTTTTAAAAATCATAGGAATTGACTCAAGATCTTATCATTTATTACAATCACGCTTTGTTTTATTAAAAGATATTTTTGATGAGTTAAACTTTAGTGATGAAAAAACCAAAGAAGGGTTTGAAATCACTGGAAATTTTACCCAAGATACCATCATACACAAAGCTTATAAAGAATTAGAAAATTTAGGATTTTCTAATGAATTAAATGAATTTTTTAAAGACAAAAGTTTAAAGCTTATCAAAAACATTCCCATAGGTGGAGGCCTTGGTGGAAGCAGTACCGATGCGGTTGTATTTTTATTAATGATCAACGAAACTTTAAATTTAAAACTCAATCAACAACAACTTAAACAAATCTGCCAAAACCTTGGCTCTGATTTAATCTTTTTTTTAAGCGGATATGATAGTGCAAATGTTAGCGGGTGTGGCGAGATTGTAGAATATTTTGAAGATGATTTTGCCCAACTTGATTTTACTTTTCCAGCTATTGAATGCTCAAGTGCAAAAGTATATAAAGCATTTGATGAAAGTTCATATGATTTAACAGCGAATTTAAATTTAGCCAAAACACTTAAAACACTCAAAACAAGTGAAATTTTAGAGTATAAAAATACTGATTTAAACGACTTATTTGCTCCTTGTGTAAAAATTTATCCTAAAATGCAAACTTTTCTTAATGAGGCTTATTTTTTAAGTGGAAGTGGAAGTGGAGTTTTTAAGGCTAAATGATGAAAAAAACTATAGTAAAAAACAAAAAAGCTTTTTTTGATTATGAAATTTTGGAAAAATTTGAAGCAGGTATTGTTTTAAAAGGTTCTGAAGTAGTGGCATTAAGAGCTAGTAGAGCAAATTTGAAAGATTCTTTTGTGCGTATTATCAAAGGTGAAATTTTCTTACTTAATGCTCATATTTCTCATCTTAGCACTACACATTCTTTTTATAAGCATGATGAAAAAGGTGCGCGAAAACTTTTAATGCATAAAAAGCAAATCGATAGGCTTTTTGGTAAAATTAGCATCCAAGGCTTTACTATAGTGCCATTAGAACTTTATTTTAATGAAAAAAATAAAGCAAAAGTCTTAATAGCCTTAGCCAAAGGAAAAAACTTACACGATAAAAGAGAAAGCTTAAAGAAAAAACAAGCAGATCTTGAAGCAAGAGCTGCTATGAAAAATCATTATTAAAAAAGGATTTTGATGAAAAAAATTACTTATTTATTTTTTACATTTGCTTTTGCATTTTTAATAAGTGCTTGCTCAAGTGAAGAAAAAATCGAAAATGAATTTGCATTTGCTGAGTATAAAATGGGTGATGAAATTCTTTTAAAAAGTGTCAATGGTGGCGAGAAAACCCTAGTAAGAACACAAAATGGTTTTGTAGTAAAAGGTGAAGAGGGTAAAATTTTAATGTTTGATTTTTTTGGAACCTTTTGCACACCTTGTCAAGAAGAAGCCACTCATCTAACAAGTTTGTGGCAAAAAAATGCTGACAATTTTATCATCATAGGACTAAGTCATTTTGAAAATGTTAGCGATCAAGCTGTAAAAGATTTTGCCATTAAATATGGAGCGTATTATTTCTTAAGCAATTCTAAAGAAAATGATAGAATTGTTGCACAAGCATTAAAAGATATCAACTATCAAAGCATGGAACAACTTCCTTTTAAAGTAGTTTTAAAAGATGGAAATTATCAAGATCTAACAGATTTTTGGAATAAAGACTCAAAAAGTTATGTGAAATATTATCTTGGAAAAGTTTCTACTGAGATTATGCAAGAAGATATTACTAGGATATTAAATGAGTCTAAAAAATGAAATTTTAGAACAACAAAAACTAGCAGAACCTAAAATGTTTAAGGTTTTGCTTTTAAATGATGATATTACCACCATGGATTTTGTAATTGAAATTTTAATGAATATTTTTCATCATGATTTTGAAAAAGCAAGTGCAATTATGCTTGAAATCCATCATCAAGGAAGCGGAGTTTGTGGCATATACACAGAAGAAATTGCGCTTAGCAAAAAACAGCAAGTTGACATGGCAGCAAAAAATAATGATTTTCCACTCCAAACAAGGATAGAAGAACAATGAAATATAAAGAATTGATTGACTCATTTATACCAAATGCAAGACATTTAAGCTTTATCAATCATCATGAATTTATCACTTGTGAGCATTTACTTTTTGCTTTAGTTAAGCTTAGCAATGATTTTAAAAATCTACTTGAAGAAATCGGAGATGGTGATTTACAAGGCTTTGAAAATGAATTAAAAAATTATCTAGCTAAAAATAATGAAATTTTAAAAAAAGAAATAGAACCTATTTTTTCTGTAATCTTGGAAAATATATTACACAAGCTAAATGCAAAAAATCAAACAAGTGTGATTGATTTTATCATTGCACTTTGCAAAGAAGAAAAAGCTTATTCTTATAATATCTTAAAAAAACACCTAATAGAAGAAGAAAAAATAAAAGAATTGTTACAAAATGCTGAATTTGAAAATTTAAAAACCCATACCATAGAGCTAGTTGAGCTTGCAAAAAAAGGCAAAATAGATCCTGTTATAGGTAGGAAATTTGAACTTGAAAGAATGATGCAAATTTTAAGCCGTCGTAAGAAAAATAATCCTATTTTAGTTGGTGAACCAGGTGTTGGTAAAAGTGCCATTATAGATGGGTTAGCGCTAGCTATAGCTGAAGAAAAAGTACCAAAACATTTAAAAAACTCAAAAATTTATAGCCTTGATATGACAAGCTTGCTTTCGGGGACAAAATATAGGGGTGATTTTGAAAAAAGGTTAAAAGATATCATTAAAGAATTAGAAAATATCCCTAATGCTATTTTATTTATAGATGAAATTCACACCATAGTAGGAACCGGCGCAAGCAATGAAAGTCATGCAGATATGTCAAATTTATTAAAACCTGCATTAAGTAATGGCAACATCAAATGCATAGGTGCAACTACTTTCATAGAATACAAAAATACCTTTGATAAAAACAAAGCTCTAAGTAGAAGATTTGCAAAAATTGATATAGATGAGCCAAGCGAAGAAGAGTGTTTTTTGATCTTGCAAGGCTTAAAAAGCAAATATGAAAATTTTCACAAAATCAAAATCAGTGATGAAATTTTACAAACAAGTATAAAACTAGCAAAACAATTTTTACATGATAAATTTTTACCCGATAGTGCAATTGATTTAATTGATGAACTTGGTGCAAGCTTTGCTTTAGAAGATAAAAAAAGTAAAAAAATAGTAAAAATAAAAGATTTAGAAAATACTTTAGCAAGAATGACACATTCTCATAAAATTTATGAAAGTGATCAAGGTAAAATCTTAAAAAATTTAGAGCAAAACTTAAAGCAAAATATTTTTGGACAAGATGAAGCCATTAAAGCTTTGTGTTCTATTTTAAAACAAAGCTATGCGGGGTTAAAAGGCAAAAATACCCCAAAAGGCGTGTTTTTATTTACCGGTTCAAGTGGAGTTGGTAAAACCGAACTTGCAAAAAATTTAGCACAAATTTTAAACCTTAATCTTGAAAGATTTGACATGAGTGAATACTCGCAAAAACATGATGTAAGCAAACTCATAGGAACTTCAGCAGGTTATGTGGGCTATGAAGATGGCGGCTTGCTTAGTAACAGCATTAGAAAAAATCCTTTTAGCGTAGTCTTATTTGATGAGATAGAAAAAGCTCATCCTGATTTAACTAATACCTTTTTACAAATTTTTGATAATGCAAGTTTAACAGATAATAGTGGATTAAAAGCTGATTTTAAAAATACTATTATCATTATGACTTCAAATTTAGGTCTCAAAGAAAGTAATGAACTTGGTTTTTTAAGCAGTGATAAAGAAAAAAGTAATAAAGCCATAAAAGATTTCTTCGCACCTGAATTTATCAACCGTATAGATAAAATCATTCATTTTAATGACTTAAGTCAAGAAATTTTAGAACAAATCGTTCAAAAAGAACTAGATTTAATGGCAAAAAATTTAAACAACATCACCATGGAAGCTGATAAAAAAGTAAAAGAATTTCTTGCTAAAAAAACTAATAATAAAGAATTTGGAGTCAGATTATTAAAACGCATTATTGCCGAAGAATTAGGCGAGAGATTAAGTGATGAAATTTTATTTGGAAAATTAAAAAATGGTGGTAAATTAAAACTCAAACTTTCCAAAAATGAAAAAATTGAATTTGTATTCTAAACTTTTAAAAAGCCCTGATGATGCGCCTGTTTTTATTAGTGAAAAACTAGAAGTAAATTTTATACCTCATGCTTATAGCTTAGGACTTTTTCCATGGACTAGCAATCCTGTTACTTGGTGGTGTCCTTCTCCTAGAATGGTACTTTTACCTGATGAAGTGCGCATACAAAAAAGCATAAAAAAAGCTTTAAGAACTTATGAAATAAGACTTAATTTTGATTTTAACTCGCTTATCAAACATTGCGCAAAAAGAAAAAAAACTTGGATAAGTCAAGAATTTATACAAGTTTATACAAATCTTTTTGAGCAAAATTTAGCTCATAGTGTTGAAGTTTATGAAAATGATGTTTTAATCGGCGGTTTATACGGACTTATAATAGGTAAAATATTTTTTGGTGAAAGTATGATAAGTCTTAAAAAAGATGCCTCAAAAGTAGCCCTAATAAGACTTTGTGAGCTTTTAAAACCATATGATTTTTTAATAGATTGTCAAGTGCCTAATGAGCATTTAAAATTTATGGGTGCTAAAGAAATGACAAAAAAAGATTTTTTGAAAACACTAGAAAAAAAAGTTTCACTTGAAAGTGGCTTTAAAAATTTCAAAAATTTACTATAAAAAGATATACTTATACATAAATAAAATTGCATAAATATTTTGGAATGATTTTTGCTTTTAGTCTATAAAAGCTTTATTTTAAAGGAAAAATTATGATAAGCCCTTTTAAGTCAAAAGAACTTATTGTTGATGCTTTAGCAGGAAGAAACCTAAGAAGTCAAATGATTAATTCTAACCTTGCAAATGTTGATACTCCTTTTTATAAAGCAAGAGATATAGAATTTGAAACTGCTTTAGTTGATAGAGCAAATGAAATTTTCAAAAAAAAAGATACTAAAGAGCTTGAATTAGCAAGCACAAATACAAATCATCAAAAACCTTGGAAATTTCCAGACCCTAATAAATCAACTATTTATTTAAGAGATGGGCATTTGGCAAGAAATGATGCAAATACAGTAGATCTTGATGTAGAAACTACTGAAATGAGCAAAAATACTATGATGATTTCTGCTTTAGATGGTGTTTTAAGAAGACAAAGTAATATTTTTTCAACCATCATAGAAACAAGCTCTAAATTAGGCTAGGAGAAAAATAATGGCTTATTTAAGTGATTTTGATATTAGTGGATATGGACTTAGTGCTCAACGCTTTAGAATGAATGTAATTAGCTCAAATATAGCTAATGCTAATACTACTAGAACAGCAGAAGGTGGTCCATATAGAAGAAGAGAAGTGATTTTTAAAGCAACTGACTTTAACGAATTGCTAAACAAGCAAATAGCTAAAGATAATAATTTTTTAGAATATGAAAATCCTTTAAATGATCCTGCTTCACAAAAAGATGCAAAACCTGCTATAATGAGCGTAGTAGTTGATAAAGTTGTAAGAGATGATAAAGATTTTCGTATGAAATTTGACCCATCTCATCCAGATGCGAATGAACAAGGTTATGTTGCTTATCCAAATATAAATCCTGTTATTGAAATGGCCGATTTAATAGAAGCAACAAGAGCTTATCAAGCTAATGTAAGTGCCTTTACTAGCACCAAAACTATAGCACAAAGTGCAATAGATTTACTAAGAGGTTAATAAATGAACACTATTAATGGTATAAATCAATTTAACAATGTTAATAACAAAAACAATAATAACAACACAAGCAACATAGGAGATGAGTTTTCGAGTTTATTAAAAAATTCCATCAACGATCTTAATAAAACTCAAGAAACCGCCGAAGCTGCTATGGTAGACATTGCAACAGGTGAAGTAAAAGACTTACACCAAGCTGCAATTGCGATTAGCAAAGCTGAATCAAGTATGAAATTTATGCTTGAAGTTAGAAATAAGGCTATAAACGCATATAAAGAAATTTCAAGAACTCAAATTTAATATATGCTTTCAAACACCATTAGAAATAGGGTTTCAAAAGTAGCTTTTGCTTTTTGTATGGCTCTGTTTTTTATGGCCTTATTTTTACTTTCTACTTTTTTTCTAACCTCAAAACGCCATATACCAAATACTCAAAAAGAACAATATTTTTCCGCTCTTAGAGGTAATATCATCACAAGCGATAATTTTACCGTAACTTCTAGTAGGCAAATTTATAGAGCTGAAATTGATCTAAGGAGCTTAAATCCCGATAAAAAGGATTTGTTTTTAACTCTTTTTCAAATTTATAGTGGTGCAAGTGATGAACAAATGCAAGATATAAAAAAAAGAATGCTTGCAAAGAAAAAAAGAAGTTATAATTTTATTTTACTCCAAGATATTAACTCAAAAGACGCAAGTTATTTAAAAGAACTAGCTAAAAAACTTTATACTCAAGGTTTTTTTAAATCTTTCACAAATAATAATGGCAGAGTGGAGACAAGAGGGCTTGATATTATAGAACATAAAGAAGATCGTGTATATATGCCAAAAGATTCACTTACTCCAATCATAGGCTACACAAGAACCTATATGGATGAGCAAAGTGAAATTTTTAAAAATGTCGGCATAAAAGGTTTGGAAAAATACTATAATGAATGTTTAAATCCTTTGCAAAATGCTAAAATTCAAGGTTTAAGAGATATAGGTGGTAATATCATCTTGAATTTGCATTCTTATGAACAACGCAAAATAGATGGTTGTAATTTATACTTAAATATTTCCTTAAAACTTCAAAAAGGTTTAGAAAAAGCTATCGATAAAAGAAATGAAGATCTAAAAGCCAATGAAATTATAGTTGCCATCATGGAAAGTAAAAGCGGAAAAATTCTAGCACTTGCTAGCTCAAGAAGATACGATCCGCAAAATCGCGGAAAAGATCTATCTGTGCTCAATGCAAGCGCCATAGAATATGGCTATGAAGCAGGATCTGTTATAAAACCTTTTATATTTACCACTGCATTAATGCTTGATAAAATCAAAGTTGATGAAATCATTGATACTCAAGGTGGACAATACAAACTTGGTCGTTTTACTATACGTGATGATCACAAAAAAAATAAAATGAGCATGGAAGAAGTTATTACTTACTCTTCAAATGTCGGTATGATTAAAATTGCCCAAAGATTAAGTAATCTTGAAATCATCTCAGGGCTTAGAATTTTTCGTTTTGGAGAAAAAAGCGGTATTGATCTTCCTTATGAGCAAAAAGGAGAAATACCAAATCCAAAAAGATTAAGAGAAGTTGAAAAATCTGTATTAAGTTATGGTTATGGCTTGAAAACAACTTTTATACAACTTTTAGCTGCTTATAATGTATTTAACAATGATGGAATTTACATCACCCCGCAAATTGCAAATAAAATTTATCAAGATGGGCGTTTAATAAAACTTGATGATGAAGTTAAAAAAGAAAAAATTCTTTCAAGCAAAGCTGCCAAAGAAATGCAGCAAATTTTAATTAATGTTATAGAAAAAGGAACCGGTAAAAAAGCACGAACTCAAGGTATCATTATAGGTGGAAAAACGGGTACAGCTAGGATTGCTGAAAGAAAAGGCTATACTTCAAATCGCTATAATGCCTCGTTTTTTGGCTTTGCAAATGATGAGAAAAATACCTATACCATTGGAGTTTTAGTAAGACATCCTACCAAAGCTTATAGTTATTATGCCGCACAAAGTGCTTTACCTATGTTTAAAGATACAGTAAATCTTTTGATTAAAGAAAGTTATTTAAAACCAATAGAAAACAAAAACAATGACATTAAAAAATAAAATTACAATAATAATCTTTTTTTATATTGATTTTTTGTTTCGCTTATTTAAAACATTGGGTTTTATTATTTATAACTTTACTTGTGTTTTTAGTTATATTGTATTTACTCAAACTGCAATCAAAAAATATAATACACAAACCAAAAACAAAAGAAACTCTTAAATATTTGATACTACCAGATATTCCGCTTAAAAATATAGATACAAGCAATGTTGACAATACTGAAGGAGTGTTTTAGGATATAAGATCCAACAAGCTCTAAATAACTACAACAAAAAAGCTTAAAATTCATTGCTGGGATGTTTCAAATGTATTATGGATGGAATATGCATTTTTTTGTGAATCTATTTTCAAAATTCCTTTTTCAAAAACTCCAAAATTTAATCAAGATTTAAACAATTGGAATATTGATAGTGTTATAAGCACACAAAGTATGTTTAGTGGATGTATAAATTTCAATCAAAAACTATCAAACTGGAATTTAGAAAATATCCCGAGAAAAAAAATATATGTTTTTAATACCGCTATAAAAATTAATATAAAAACTATATTTTTACTTGATTTAAAATAAACTCTATAAACTCATCGCTATCATTAGGACATTTAATAAGCTCATAATCGCTTTTTGCTAAGTGCCTATATTCAACTCCAAGCTCAAAAATCGTTTCAGAGCAATCTATACAAAAAGATACAGGATAAATCAAAGCTTTTTGATCTAAACTTTCTAAAATATCACTTGTATTAGGCTCAAGCCATTTAACTGGGCCTAGTTTTGATTGATATGATAAAATGATTTGGTCAAATTTATTTTTAAGTTTTTCTTTTAAAATATCCACATGCTCTTGCACATGTTTTTCATACAAATCACCTTTTTTAATCACTGAAAGCGGTAAAGAATGCGCAGAAAAAATCAAAATTTTATAATCGTATTCTCTCTTTTTTTCTAAAATATGCTTTATAATCATTTCATTATAAAGTTCATCTTTATAAAAAACATCAATGATTTTTACATTAGCTTGGTTTTGGATATTTCTTAGCTCATTTTCCACTACTTCTAAAGAACTAGTTACAGTGGTTTTAGAATGATGAGGATACAAAGGAAATAAAATAATTTCATCATTTTGCTTAAAATCATATTTTGAAAAAACCTCATTTGCAAAAGGTGGTACATAAAGACTAATAAAATCGAATTTATATTCTCTAGTTTTAGAATTTAATTTATCACATAAACTTTGTGTGATTTGAGTAAGTGGGGATTTTCCACCCATTTTTTCATAGTTTTGTTTCATAGCTTTTAATCTTGATTTTCTTATCATAAAGGCTACAAATTTTCTTAAAAAAACATTTTTTATCCCTAAAATATAAGGATCATTAAACATATTTTTTAAAAAAACTTCACATTCATCAAGTTTATTAACCCCGCCCATATTTAAAAAAAATACATATTTCACTATCAAACACCTTCTAAAATTTCTTGCACTCTCAAAGCATCTTCAATGCTAGCTAAATTTTCACAAACCCCATTTTGTAAAAACTCAAAAAAAGCCTCATGCTCAGCATATAAAGGAGAATTTTTATATAAATTTGGAATTTTTTGCATATTAATAAAAAGTTCAAAATTTTTAAGATCAAGTTCATAAGTACGTTTTTTACCTAAAAGTGTGATCTTTCTTATAATACATTGTCCATTCCAACTATCATGGATATTTGCTAAAATATTTTCCAATTTTAAACCTATCATTACCTCATCTTCAAATTTATCATGATGAAAGCTTTTATAAATATTTACTTTTAAAATTTGTTCTTGACTTAAAAATCTAACTAAGTCAATATCATGCACACTAAGATCACTTAAAACACCCACATCATTTATTCTTTGTGGATAAGGAGAAATTCTTTGTATATTAATACTTATAATCTCATCTTCTAAAAGTTTTTCTTTTAAAGCTAAAATAACCGGATTAAATCTCTCGCAAAAGCCCACCCCTACTCTGACTTTATTTTCTCTAGCTTTTTGCTCTAAAATTAAAATTTCATCTACATTTAATGCCAAAGGCTTTTCTATTAAAACATTTTTTATTTTAGGAAAAACCTTTAAAGCTATATCTAAATGCGTATGAGTAGGCGTAGCAATGATAACACCATCAAGATTTTGTGCTAAAAAATCATCAAAATTTTTATGAAAAAAGTGTTTAAATTTATCTTTACAGAAAGGATCATAAAGATGAATTTCTTTTACTTTTAAATTACGCTCGAGTTCTCTTAAATGGTTTTTACCCATTTTACCAAGGCCTATAAGCCCTATTTTCATTTAAAAGCCTCAATCACTCTAATTTGGTGTTCTTCTTTTAAAAACGCACTCATAGGTAAGGATAAAATTTCATCACTTAATAGTTCTGTATTTGGCAAATCACCTTTTTTATAAGCAAGATAATCGAAAGCTTCTTGCAAATGAAGCCCCAAAGGATAATGCACCGCAGTAGGTATACCTTGCTCTTGTAATTTTTGCATGAATTTTTCTCTATTCTTTACACGCACGCTATATTGAGCCCAAGCACTCACAAAATCATCTTTTCTTGGCGGTAAAATACAATTTTTTAAATTTTCATCATAAACTTTTGCTATTACTTCTCTTTTTTTAATCTCTTCATCTAAGTATTTTAATTTCACATTTAAAACAGCCGCTTGGATGGTATCAAGCCTTCCATTAATACCGATGTATTTATGCTTATATCTTTGCACTTGTCCATGATTTAAATAAATTTTTATTTTTTGCGCTAACTCATCATCTTGGGTAAAAATCGCCCCGCCATCTCCATAAGCACCTAAAGGCTTAGACGGAAAAAAGCTTGTGCAAGATATATCAGCTATAACACATGATTTTACACCCTTTTGACTAGCTCCAAAACTTTGTGCGCTATCTTCTATCAAAGCGATGTTTTGACTTTTACAAAGTTCTTTTAAAGCAAACATATCAGGCATAAGCCCAAAAATACTCACAGCAATTACAGCTTTAGTTTTAGGCGTGATAGCACTTTGAACTTTTTCTAAGCTAAGATTATAATCTTTAAAATCAATATCTACAAAAACGGGCTTAGCGCCGATTAGAGCAACCATTTCAGCTGTAGCTATAAAGGTAAAACTTGGCACTATTACCTCATCATCCCTACCCACACCCAAAGCCATTAAGGCTAAAAATAACGCACTTGTGCCACTTGAACAGCCTATTGCATGTTTGACACCTGCATATTTAGCCAAATTATTTTCAAATTCTTCTAATTTTGCACCACCTATAAAAGAGGTGCTTTGTAAAACTTCGCCAATAGCCTCATCGATTTCATTTTTATAAGCATTATATTGAGCATTTAAGTCTATAAAAGGAATTTTCATTATATTAACCTTATAAATTTAAAATCATGATTATAAGATAGTTTTACTTAATTTAAAGTATTTTTGGTATTATTTTAAGTAAAAAACTAGCTAGGAAAATCTATGGATATAAGAAAAGAATATTTAGAATTTTTTAAATCAAAAGGACACGAAATCACTCCTTCAAGCCCTTTGGTGCCTGATGATGCAACTTTACTTTTTACTAATGCAGGTATGGTACCTTTTAAAAGCATATTTACCGGAGAAGTACCACGCCCTAATCCTCCGCGTAAAACAAGCTGTCAAACTTGTATAAGAGCCGGTGGAAAACATAATGACTTAGACAATGTAGGCTATACGGCAAGACATCATACTTTCTTTGAAATGCTTGGGAATTTTAGTTTTGGAGATTATTTTAAAGAACAAGCCATTGCTTATGCTTGGGAATTCGTAACTGAAGTTTTAAAATTACCTAAAGAAAAATTATATGTAACCGTTCATGAAAGTGATGATGAAGCATATGAGCTTTGGCAAAAGCATATAGAAAAAGAAAGAATTTATAAATTTGGCGATAAAGATAATTTCTGGCAAATGGGCGATACTGGACCATGCGGGCCTTGTAGTGAAATTTTTTATGATCAAGGCGCTGAGCATTTTAATTCTAGTGAAGATTATATGGGTGGAGATGGAGATAGGTTCTTAGAAATTTGGAACCTAGTTTTTATGCAGTATGAAAGAAGTGCAGATGGAACGCTTACTCCATTACCAAAACCAAGTATTGATACAGGCATGGGGCTTGAAAGAGTTAGTGCTATAAAAGAAGGAAAATTTAGTAATTTTGATAGTTCTTTGTTTATGCCTATTATTGAGAGTATTGCAAAACTTTGCGGTAAAACTTATACTTATGAAAGCGGAGCTAGTTATAGAGTAATTGCTGATCATATAAGATCAAGTGTATTTTTACTTGCTCAAGGAGTTGGGTTTGATAAAGAAGGCAGGGGCTATGTTTTAAGAAGAATTATGCGTCGTGCCTTAAGACATGGATATTTGTTAGGTCTTAAAAGAGCTTTTATGTATGAGCTTGTAGATGTAGTTTGTGAGTTAATGGGTGGGCATTATACTTACTTAAATGAAAAAAAAGAATTTATTAAAGAACAAATCAAACTAGAAGAAGAAAGATTTTTAAGCACTATTGAAAATGGTATAGAAATTTTTAACGAAGAACTTAAAAAAACTAAAGATATTTTTAGTGGTAAAGTAGCTTTTAAACTTTATGATACTTATGGTTTTCCGCTTGATTTAACCCAAGATATGCTAAGAGAAAAAAATCTTAGTATAGATGAGGCTAAATTTAATGAGCTTATGCAAGAACAAAAAGATAGAGCTAAGGCTTCTTGGAAAGGAAGTGGGGATAAAGCAGTTAGCGGGGACTTTAAAGTTTTATTAGAGAAATTTGGTAAAAATGCTTTTAGTGGCTATGAAAATTATGAAGAAAAAACTAAAATCATGGCTATTTTGGATGAAAATTTTAAAATCATAACCGAAACTAAGGCAGGAGATATAGCGTGGTTAATGCTTGAAAAAACTCCATTTTACGCAACAAGTGGAGGGCAAAGTGCTGATATAGGTTTTATCAATGAAAATGAGGTTTTAGATACACAAAAATTCTTTGATATTAATCTTAGTCAAGTGAAATTAAAACAAGATCTTAAAACAAACGATGAAGTGTTAGCTTGCATAGATACTAAAAAAAGAGAACAAATTGCTAGACATCATAGTGCGACACATTTATTACACCATGCTTTAAGAGAAATTCTTGGCTCACACATTAGCCAAGCAGGCTCTTTAGTAGAACACAATAAATTAAGATTTGACTTTACTCATCCAAAAGCCCTAAATAAAGAAGAATTAAAGCAAATAGAAGCTTTAGTAAACACTTACATCATACAAGCAAATGAAGCCAAAATTGAAATTTTAGCTTTAGATGAAGCTAAAAAAAGCGGTGCAATAGCTTTATTTAGTGAAAAATATCAAGAAAAAGTAAGAGTTTTAACCCTGGGAGCTAGCAAAGAGCTTTGCGGTGGTACTCATGTGAAAAATAGCTCTGAAATAGGAAGTTTTTACATCATCAAAGAAAGTGGTGTTAGTGCTGGGGTTAGAAGGATAGAAGCGGTGGTGAGCAAAGCTGCGCTTGATTATGTTAGTGAAAATTTAAAAGAGCTTAATCAAGCCAAAGAAGAGTTAAAAACTCATGATATTTTAAGCTATGTAGCAAAATTAAAAAATGAAATAGCTAGTTTAAAAAATGAATTAAAAAATTCAAGCAAAGCAGAATTAAATTCTAAAGAACTAAATGGCATTCAATATTGTGTACAAAAAATAGATAGTGGTGATATAAAAACTATGATAGATGAGTTTAAAAACAAATTTAACAAAGCTGTAATTTTACTTTTACAAGAAAAAGAAGGTAAGATTATCATAGCAGCAGGTGTTAAAGACACTTCGTTAAAAGCTGGTGTTTTGGTAAAAGAAATTGCACAAATGCTTGGTGGAAACGGTGGCGGTAGAGATGATTTTGCAACAGCTGGTGGTAAAGATACAAGTAAAATAAAACAAGCGCTTGATCATGCTAGAAAAATCATAGAAGAAAGTCTTGCTTAATGCTTTATTTAGCTTCAAGTTCGCCTTCACGCGTTGCTTTATTAAAAGAAGCAAATATCACTTTTGAGCAAATTATTATCGATTATGATGAGAGTTTAATAAAAAAAGATAATCCAAGCTCTTATGTGCAAAAAATTGTTTTAGAAAAAGAAAGACAATTTTTTACAAAATATCCTGATTTTAAAAATGTTTTATTTGCTGATAGCATAGTTTGTGCTCAAAATATCATTCTTACTAAAGCTAAAAGCGATAATGAAGCTTTTAATATGCTCAATTTACAAAGTGGTAAAAGTATTAGCGTTTTAAGCGCGATGATTTTAGTTTTAGAAGATAAAAAGATTTTTAATCTTAGCAAGTGTGATTTGATCTTAGATAAATTTGATTTAAAAGATATGCAAGAATACATTGAGTCAAAACTTTATCAAGGTAAAGCCGGAGCTGTGATGTGTGAGGGATTTCATAAAAAATACATTAAAAAAATCATAGGTCATCAAAGTACAGCGCTAGGGCTTAATATAGAACTTTTGAAAGCATTTTTATGATAAAAATTTTAAAAATATTTCTTTCTTTTTGTATAATGTGTGCGGTTGGAGTTTTTATATTTATTGCATATTTATTTTCTGATTCTGATTTAAATCAATACACTTTTAAAGATTATAAACCACCTCTTACAACACAAATTTTTGATAAAAATGGAAAATTAGTTGCAAATGTTTTCGAGCAACACCGCTTTTATGCTCCTTATGAAGAACTTCCACCAAGACTTATAGAAGCTTTGGTAGCCATTGAAGATACTAGCTTTTTTGAACATGGCGGGGTTAATATAGATGCAATTTTTAGAGCAGCTATTAAAATCATAAGAAGCGGTGGAAAAACTATGGAAGGAGCTTCCACTCTTACTCAACAATTCATAAAAAATACAGAATTAACTCCTGAGCGTACTTTGAGCAGAAAGCTAAAAGAAGCTTTGCTTGCATATAAGATAGAAAATACTTTAACTAAAGAGCAAATTTTAGAAAGATATTTAAATTTCATCTTCTTTGGACATGGATATTATGGAGTAAAAACTGCTGCGCTTGGGTATTTTAGAAAAAATTTAGATGAGCTTAGTTTGAAAGAGATTGCTATTTTGGTAGGTATGCCAAAGGCTCCAAGTACTTATGATCCTACTAGACATTTAGATCTTTCTTTAGCTAGAGCAAATAGCGTAGTACAAAGAATGTATAATCTTGGTTGGATTTCTAAAGAAGAGTATGAAAACGCCTTAAAAGAAATTCCAAAAGTATATGATGATACTTTAACACAAAATGCAGCCCCTTATGTTACTCAAGAAGTTTTAAAACAACTAAGCGGGATTAAAGACTTAAAAAGTGGTGGCTACAAAATAGAGCTTGCCATTGATCTTGATGTGCAAAATATTGCAAGAGAAGCTTTAAAATTTGGCTATGATGAAATAGTTAAAAGAGATAAAGATGCAAATTTAAGCACACTCAATGGAGCTATGATAGTAGCAAATCATCAAAATGGAGACATTTTAGCCTTAGTTGGCGGGGTAAATTACACAAAAAGTAATTTCAACCGCGCCACTCAAAGCTTAAGACAACCGGGGAGTTCTTTTAAGCCTTTCTTATATCAAATTGCCATTGACATGGGCTATTCTCCTATGAGTAAGGTTGCTGATATTTCAAGAATTTTTGAAAGTACTAAAAAAGATGAGAAAGATTGGAAACCTAAAAATTATGGTGGAAAATTTCTAGGACTCATAAGTTTAAAAGAAGCGCTAACTGGCTCAAGAAACCTAGCTACCATAAATTTAGCTCTTGCCCTAGGACTTGATGTAATCCACGATAAGCTTCAATTTATGGGCTTTGAAAACATACCAGTTGATTTATCTATAGTTTTGGGTAGCTTTGGAATTTCCATTTATGATTATGCTAAACTTTACACGGTATTTGGAAACTATGGTGTGCAAAAAGACTTATTACTCATTAAAAGAGTAATCGATAAAAATGGTAAAATAGTAGTAGAATTTAATTCCGGAGAAAGAAAAATCAGCGAACCTGAACAAGCCTTTTTAGTCAATGATATGATGCAAAATGTTGTAAAAAAAGGCACTGGGCGTAATGCTAGAGTAGAAGGGATTGAAATAGCTGGAAAAACAGGCACTTCAAATAAAAGCATTGATGCGTGGTTTTGTGGCTTAACTCCTGAAATAGAAGCTATCATTTGGTATGGAAATGATGATAATAAGCCTATGAAACAAATAGAAGGTGGTGCAAGAACTGCCGCTCCAGTTTTTAAAGAATTTTTAACAAAATACTTAGAACTTTATCCTGATAGCGCTAGAAAATTTATCATCCCAAAAGGGGTTTATCAAGGAATTTATGAAAAACAAAGAGAGTACTACACCAATACTTCTCCATTTCCAAAAAACAACCCTGCTCTATCTGAAAATAATGAGGTAATTTTTTAAAAATATTTTTTATAAAATAATAAAAATTATCCTTCTATTTTCCTTTATATGTTTTAATATCACAAAATATATAAAGGATGCTTCATGAATATCACAAACGAACAATTATATAACAAAAGACGCCATTTTTTAAAACTAGGTGCTGGAGCTTTAGTTAGTTCAGCTTTAGTTCAATCTGAATTAATGGCATTAAATTTCTTTCCTGATCCTAACAATGAAAAATTAAATTTAAGTGAAGAAAAAATTGCAACTAATTATGTTAATTTTTATGAATTTTCTACTGATAAAAAAAGAGCTGTTGAGCTTGCAAAAAATTTCAACACAAATGGTTGGAAAATAGAAGTTAGCGGGGAAGTTGAAGAACCTTTGACTTTAACTATGCAAGATTTATTGGCTTTTCCATTAGAAGAGAGAATTTATAGATTTCGCTGTGTTGAAACTTGGTCTATGGTGGTGCCTTGGGTTGGTTTTGAATTGCGTGCTTTAATAGAAAAATGTAAAGTTAAGAGTGAAGCTAAATTTATAAAATTTACCACTCTTTTTGATAAAAATCAATTTGCTGATCAAGCCTCATTTTTTCCAACTCTTAATTATCCTTATGTAGAGGGCTTAAGATTAGATGAGGCTATGCACCCACTAACACTTATGGCCGTGGGCATGTATAAAAAGCCTTTATTAGGACAAAATGGAGCACCGATTCGCCTTGTAGTTCCATGGAAGTATGGCTTTAAAAGTATAAAATCTATTGTAAAAATAGAATTTACCAAAGAACAACCCAAAAGCACATGGGAGTTAGCAAACCCTAGAGAGTATGGATTTTATGCTAATGTTAATCCAAATGTCTCTCACCCAAGATGGTCTCAAGCAAATGAGCGTCCTTTGGGAGATTTTTTCACTAAGCCTACACAGATGTTTAATGGCTATGAAAAAGAAGTAGCGCATTTGTATAAAGATATGGATTTAAAGGTTAATTTTTAATGAGCAAAAAAGTTTATAATATCAGTGGATTTTTAGCTTTTGTTTTAAGTATTGTTTTTAGTGTTTATCAAATCATGCAAGAATTTGATATTGTAAAATCTGTATATTTTTATAGTGGTGTATTTGGCTTAATCTTTTTTGGATTAAGCCTATTTTTTTCACTTTTAAAGTATAAACACACAAAAGATTACCCTAAATTTTTAGGTTTTTATGCGTTTTTTTGGGCTTTGATTCACTTTTTTAATTACTTTGCTTTTAGTAAAAATTTAGATTTAATGCTTTTTTTCAAAGATGCTTTTAGTAAAAATTTAGAATTTAGTGGTTTTATAAGCTTTTTCATACTCACACTTATGTTTATAAGCTCATTTAAGCTTTTTAAAAAATTAAGTAAGATAAGAAAATTTGGCTATTTTTGCTTTTTACTAGTATCTTGGCATTATTTTTTATCTGCAAAAATACCGCAAATTCCACATTTTTTAGCACTGAGTCTAGCTTTAATTTTTTTGTTTTTTAAATTATGGAATAATTACAAAAAAAAGAAGAAATAAATATTTACAAGCTCAATTATTATAAAAACATTTTATATTTTCCACAAACCCTCAACAGAGAGTTTGTGATTTAATCATCGTTTTTAATACTAATATAAACTAATGCTAAAAGCATATAGGTTACTAATCTAGTAGCATCAGGCAAACCATTCCAAGTTTTACTCATCCACATGCCAAACCACTCTGCAGCCACCACTTGAAAACCAAAAAACCATAACAAACAACAACAAGTTAAAGCAATGATTCCAATTTTTTTAGCTTCATGGAAAGTTTTTGCATCTAAATTTCTTGCTTTAAACATATCTAAAGCACCTTTTAAAGCAGTCAGCATAATAAAAGCTTCAAAACAAATAATAAAGATATAGGCAATATGATGGATCGTAGAATTTGTAATAGCCCTATAAATAATAGCATTACCTAAATAATCAGGCTTAGTATCCATACTCATAACATGTTTTACAAACTGAAAATTTGAATTATAATCAGTTATATTACCAAAAACAACAATAGCAGCCAAAGAGGCAACGGTAAGCAAGATAATCATTTTAGAATATCTTATTACACTCATCATAGAAAAACTACAATTGCAATTCATTAAATACTCCTTTTTGTTAAAATTATATTAATATAATACAACAAATATTAAATAAAACTGAAATATCTAACGCAATCTTAAAGAATTGACTACAACCGTTACCGAACTAAAACACATTGCTAAAGCTGCCAAATGCGGACTAAGACTTATAAATGACACAAGACCTGCCGCAATGGGAATACATAAAGCATTATAAACAAAAGCCCAAAAAAGATTAAGTTTGATGATATTTTTAGTTCTTTGAGAAAGCTCAAAACAATAAGCTATTAAAGATAAATCATCTTTTATCAAAATCAAATCTCCGCTTTTTTTAGCAAGCTCACTTGCTTTAGAAAAACTTATGCTTGCGCTAGCTAAATTTAAAGCAGGAGCATCATTGATACCATCTCCTATAAAAAGAACTTTTTCTTTTTTGATTTTTTCTTTTATGAAATCAAGTTTTTGCTCAGGTTTTAAATCAGAATAATATTCATCAACATTAAGTTCATTTGCTATTTTAGTAACACTTTTTTTATTATCACCACTTAAAATAATACTTTTTATACCTTTTTGTTTTAAATTTGCTATCAAATTTTTAGCTTCGTTTTTAAGTTCATTTTTTAAACAAACCCCACCAAGACAAATATTATTTTTTGCAAAATACAAACATATAGGTGCTTGATCTTCAAATTCTTGCAAAAATTGCTTGCTTTTTTGTATATCAACACTATTTTCAAGCATTAATTTTTCATTGCCTATTAAATATTTATCATCATTTTCCTCATAAAGCAAACCACTACCCACTAAAACACTTAATTTTCCTTGTAAATTTAAATTTACATTCAATTTTTTAGTAAAAGCCTTTGCGATTGGATGTGAGCTTAAATTTTCAATTTGCGTGAGTTTTTGAAAATTTTCTTGAGTTAGATCATGCTTATAAACACTTAAATCATCTTGACTTAAAGTGCCTGTTTTATCAAAAATAGCAAGTTTTATACTAGCTAAATTCTCTAATACCGCTGGATTTTTTACTAAGATAAAATTTCTTGCACCATTTGCTAAAGCACTAACTATGGCTATAGGGGTTGCTAAGCCCAAAGCGCAAGGACAAGAGATTAAAAGAGTGGCACAAGCATGTAAAAATGCTGCGTTGACTCCTTCTTTAAAATACCAAAAAACAAACACAAAAAGCGATAAAACAATAATACAAGCTACAAAATAAGCTGAAATTTTATTAGCTAAATTTGCTAAAGGTGTTTTGATATTGCCTGCTTTAAAAACAAGATCTTTAATTTGTTCTAATGAGCTTTCAATCGCCTTTTTACTAGCTTTAATCTTTAAGCTTCCATTAATCAACACACTTCCTGCTAGAATTTCATCATTTTGCTTTTTCAAAAGTGGTAAAAATTCTCCTGTTAAAAAACTCACATCAACCTCAGCCTCGCCTGCTATAATCACCCCATCAACAACAACGCTTTCACCCTCTTTTACTAAAATCACATCATTTTCTTTTACAAAAGCACTAGGTATGCTTTTTATACTTGCATCTTCTAAGATTATATTAGCTTTTTTAATATCTATATTTTTTAGTTTGTTTTGATATTCTAAGGATTTAAATTTAGCCTTTTCTTCTAAGTATTTACCTAATAAAACAAAGCTTACAATCATCGCTCCGCCACTAAAATACAAATAACCATCTTTACTAAATACCTCAAAATACACAAAAAAAGAATATATAAAAGAAGTAAAAGCACCTAAGGATATCAAGGTATTCATATCTAAATTTTTATGTTTTAATCCTTTAAGAGCGTGGATAAAAAAACCTTTTCCACAATAAAAAATCGCTACCATAGATAAAAACATTTGAATTAAAGCAGAAACTTTTCCTTGAACAAACATTTCAAAATACATCACAATAGAGCTTAAAATTATACTCATAATAAGCTTTGTTTTCATATTTTTAAGCTCTTTGAGTTTAAATTCGTATAAATTTTGTTCTTCGTGCAATATCTCAAAACCCAAAGCTTTGATTTTTTCTTTGATCTTTGCTTCTAAAGATAAATCTTTAAGCAAAAACACTCCACTAGAATTGACATAAGAAACACTTACATCTTCTACCCCATCAATTTTTGCACAAACTTTTTCTATAGCATTAGAGCAATTAACACAAGTCATATTGCCTATTTTTAACTTTAACTCATGCTTCATCTGTCTCAAAACCTAAATCTTGCAATTGTTTTTTAAACTCTTCAACTTGCTCTGCTTTTAAATCAATCTCTATACTTTTATTTTTAACACTTATTTGCATAGCACCAAATTCATCTTCCAATGAAACTTTAATTAAATTTACACAACTTTGACAATTAATATTTTTAGTTTTTATAATCATTTATTCTCCTTTTTCTCTGTATTCATATTTATGAGTGTGAAAAATTTTATTTTTTATCAATTTAAAACCCATTTTTTCATAAAGCATTTTTGCATTTATATTTTCATCTTCTACGATTAATGAAAGCTTTTTACCATTTTTTAAAGCTTCATTGAAAGCACATTCAATCAATTTCTTAGCAATACCTTTTCCTCTTACTTTTTCATCCACACAAATACTATCTAAGTAAAACTCATTTTCACATTCTTTTAAAACTTTTTCATTGATTCCTAAAAATTCTAAATGCTCATTTAAAGGCTTATCTAGCTCATCCGCCAAAGCCCCATCATAAAAACAAATCGCACCTAAAATTTCCCTATCTTCTTCATAAACATATATATTTTCATAGCTTAAACGATTATTTTCTTGAGTGAAGAAATTTTCTAAAACCTCTATGGCTTTTTGATGATCATTATAACCACTAAGTTTGTATATAAAATGATCCATTGCTAAAGCAAGCAATTGTATGCATTTTTTAACATCATCTTTTCTAGCTTTTCTGATCACTCTTTTACTCCTTTAAAATCAAATTTAGACTTCTTAGTTTATACTTTTAACTTTAAAACAATATAAGAAAGAGAGAATTTATGGGAAGAGCGTTTGAATATCGCAGAGCCTCTAAAGAAGCAAGATGGGATAAAATGAGCAAACTTTTTCCAAAACTTGCAAAGGCTATACAAGTAGCAGCAAAAGAAGGCGGAGCTGATCCTGATATGAACCCAAAGCTTCGTAGTGCCATAGCTACTGCAAAAGCTAATAATATGCCAAAAGACAATATCGATGCAGCTATTAAAAGAGCAAGTGGAAAAGATAGTGCTGATATTAAAAATATCCACTATGAGGGAAAAGCAGCACATGGGGCTTTAATCATTGTTGAGTGTATGAGTGATAATCCTACACGCACAGTGGCTAATGTAAAAGCAATTTTTAGCAAAAATGGTGGAGAAATTTTACAAAATGGCTCTTTGACTTTTATGTTTTCACATAAAGCTGTTTTTCATCTTGAAAAATATGATGGAGATCTAGAAGAACTTGAACTTGAACTCATTGATGCGGGACTTGAAGAACTTGAACAAAATGAAGAAGAATTACTAATTATAGGTGATTACACTGCTTTTGGTGAACTTAGTAACGCCATAGAAAAAAAAGACTTAGTGCTTAAAAAAGCAGGACTTGAATATCTTGCTAATAACCCCGTAAGCTTTAGCGAAGAGCAACTTCTTGATATTGAAAAATTGCTTGATAAATTAGAAGATGATGATGATGTACAAGCAGTTTATACCAACATAGAATAGGAGCAAAAAATGCTTAAAAAAATCGACATAAAAGATGCAAAAAAATACAATTTTGCTATCATTAGCACCGAAAAAGGTGATATGAAATTAGAATTATTTCCCGATGAAGCACCACAAACTGTGTGTAATTTTGCCAACTTAGCCAATGAAGGTTTTTATGATGAGCTTGTTTTTCACCGCGTGATTCCAAATTTTGTAATACAAGGTGGTTGTCCTTATGGTATAGGTTCAGGTGGCCCTGGTTATGAGATAGAATGTGAATGTGACGATCAAAAACACAAGCACTTAAGAGGTAGCTTATCTATGGCTCATGCTGGTAGAGATACAGGTGGTTCACAATTTTTTATTTGTCACAGCCCACAACCTCATTTAGATGGAGTGCATACTATCTTTGGACAAATCAATCCTGAAGACAAAGAAAGTTTAGAAGTACTAGATAGCATTAGAGCAGGAGATAAAATCAAAACTATCCAAATTTTAGAAAAACTTTAATTTTACATCTCCTTAAAATTGTGCTATGATTTTTTAAGGAGATTAGTTATGCATTTTATTTTTATTTGTATTCATCTTATCTGTGCTATATTTTTTATAGCCTATGTATTTTTTGATGTTTGTGTTTATTGCTTTGCTTATAAACACGAAAGCAAAGAAGATTGCGATAAAATTAAAAAAGCCTATGCCAAATCAAGTATTTTTATTTTTGCTAGTATTTTTATCTTACTTTTATTGAGTGGTTTTTATCTTTTAAGTTTTTATGAATTTAATTCTTTTTGGGATTTTTTTGCAAGCAATTTTGGAGTATTTTTATTTATCAAGCTTTTGCTACTAATAACAATGTTAGCTTTAACTTGTTATTCTTTGTTTTTTATAAGAATTTTAAAAAGAAAAGATCCTTTAAAATCTCACTTGATTGCTTTGATTTTATGTATTTTAATAGTCATTTGTGCAAAAGCCATGCTATATTTTTAAAACATTAAAACTAAATTTATATCATTAGTTTAAAAAATTAAAGGGTATTTATGCTTGGTGATATTATAGATTTTTTACTTACTCTTACAAAAGATTGGGGTTACTGGGGGATTATCTTTCTTATGTTTATAGAAAGCTCCTTTTTTCCTTTTCCTAGTGAAGTAGTGATGATACCTGCTGGATATTTAGCTCATCAAAACGAACTTAACTTTTGGCTATGTCTACTTTGTGGGACTTTTGGAGCTCTTTTGGGTGCTTTATTAAATTATTACTTATGTTATTTTTTAGGGCGTAATGTTATTTTAAAAATATGTAAATATTTTGGAGTTAATGAAACAAAATTTGCTCAGTTTGAAGCCTTTTTCAATAAACATGGTGAAATATCAACATTTAGTGGTAGATTAATCCCTGGATTGCGTCAATACATTTCCTTACCTGCTGGACTTGCAAGAATGAATTTGAAAAAATTTATATTTTATACTAGTTTAGGAGCTGGAATTTGGTGTTTAATTTTACTTATATTAGGTTATATTTTAGGTAAAAATGAAGACTTACTTAAAGAATATCTACATTTTGTTATTATTGCTTGTATTATTTTTATAAGTATGCTTTTAACTATCTATATTTATATACAAAAAAAGAAAAATCACACTTAAATTTTATTAACTTCCTTAAATTACCTAGTGCATATGTTTTTAATATTTTTACAAAAATATTTTAAATTTATAAGATTTTATATTTTAATTTTGATAAAATCTTTAAAAACTATTTTAAAGAATATTTATGCAAAAACCATCAATTCAAAATTTAACTAATTTTTTAATCGAATATATTAGCGTTTTTCTAAGTGCAGGAACTTACACAGCAAGAGTAGCAAAATGCGTTGGAAGGATAGCTAATGCGTATGGTTATGAAATTAATATGAATTTTTTCTTTCATCATACTACGCTAAATATTTTTGATAAAGATGATAACTCTATACAAAGAACCTACATCATACCTAACAAACACAACCATATTAATTTTAAACTTATTTTAGAACTTAGTGCATTAAGTTGGCAAATTCATGATCATAAATATAACCTAGAAGAAGCCAAAATTTCTCTTTTAAAACTCAAACAAACCAAAAGAAATCCTTTTTTAGCTAATTTATTTTTAGTTTCAGCAGCAAATTCGGCCTTTTGTAAGCTATTTGGGGGAGATTTTTATGGATGTTTATTTGTATTTTTAGCTACTTTGGTGGGTTTTAGTTTGAGAGTTTTACTCACTAGAATAAAAATTGATTTAAGAATTCAATATATTTTTTGCTCTTTTTTATCTTCTTTTATTGTGTTTTTTGGAGTGGATTTAAAGCTTATACAAGAAGCAAATATTGCTTTGGGTTCTAGTATCTTGTATTTAATACCTGGAGTTTATTTTATAAACTCAATTATAGATATTTTAAAAGATCACATACTTATGGGTTTTAGTCGTATTATTAGTGTGGCGATATTGGTATGCTGTATTGCTATTGGAATTTATACCACTCTTAGCATTAGTGACTTTGGAATTTTAAGATGATTGATTATTCTTCTATACTTTGGGATATGTTTTTTGCAGCTTTAACAGGATTTGGTTTTGCTTATGTGTGTAATCCGCCCTTTAAAACACTCATACTCTCAGCCATATTAGCCGCCATAGCACATGGTATGCGTTTTACTCTAATGGGGTATTTTGGCTTTCAAACTTTAGCTATTGCGACCTTTATAGCTTCTTTTAGCATAGGTTGTCTTGGTTTGTTTTTGGCTAAGATTTTTAAAACACCTGCTGAAATTATAGCTTTTCCTGCTCTTATCCCTATGATACCCGGAATTTACGCATACAAAGCTATATTGTATTTGATTTCTTTTATACGCTCAGAGGATATTGGCGAAAAAACTAATTTTTTGATTCATTTTTTTGATTATTTCTTTACAACACTTTCGGTAACATTAGCTCTAGCAGTAGGAGTAAGCATAACCTTGCTTTTATTTTTTGAACAAAGCTTTATGATGACAAGAAGTATTAAAAAAAGCAAAAATCACGATCAAAATTAATCGTGATTCATTTTATTCTTTGCCTCTATTCCCATGAGTGCAAAAGCTGTTTTAATACTCAAGGCACATATAGCAAAAAGTTTTAAAAGCTCATCTTCATTGCTTGAGCCAACAACTTTATTTTCATTATAAAATTTATGAAATAAAGAGGCTAAATTTTTTAAATAATCAGGAATTTTTTGCAAGGCTCTTGATTCGAATGCATCATTAAGTACTGCTTTTAAATTTAAGCTTTCAAACAAAAGATTCATACCATCTTCATTTAAACTCTCAAATTTAGCATATATAACATCATTTACACTCTTACCTGCTTTGGCAAATACTTGATGAATTCTCGCATGAGCATAATTAATATAATACACAGGATTAGAGCTGTCTTCTTTTTTAAACTCATCTACATCAAATTCCAAATGCGTATCACATTTTTTACTGATAAAAATATATCTTAGCACATCACTACCAAGTTCTTCTAAAACATCACCCATTAAAATGAAATTTCCTGCTCTTTTACTCATCTTATAAGGCTCGCCATTTTTTAAGAGTGAAACCATTTGTGCTAAGATAATTTCAAGATTTTGACTATCATGACCTAAAAATTCCATAGCAGCTTTCATTCTAGCTATATAGCCGTGATGATCAGCCCCCCATATATTGATACACTTATCATAACCACGACTCATTTTATCTTTATGATAAACTATATCAGCAGCTAGATAAGTTCCTCTTCCATCATCTTTAATAACCACACGATCTTTTTCATCACCTTTAGCACTTGATGTAAGCCATATTTTACCATCTTGCTCATAAGTACCACCATGCTCTTTTAAGACTTTTAAAGTATTTTCTAATTCACTATAATAGCTTGTTTCACTCACATAAGTATCAATAAATATCTTAGCATCGGCTAAATTTTGCTTAATAATTTTTAGCATTTTATCCTTAGCCCAAAGCGCTAATTGTGGAATATTTCCTTCTATAAAAAAATCTTTTTCAAATTCAGCAAAAGCCTCTTTTGCCACATCTATGATATATTCACCTTTATAATACTCATCAGGATATTGAACTTGCTCTTTTAGGCAATGTTCTTTTACTGCAAGCAATATAGAAAGACCTAAAAGATAAATTTGATTACCCGCATCATTAACATAATATTCTGTATCAAATTTATATCCTAAATGTCTAGCAACCCTAGTTAAAGTATCACCAAAAATAGCCCCTCTAGCATGCCCTATGTGTAAAGGTCCTGTTGGATTTGCACTAACATATTCAAGTAAAAAACTCTGCTCTTTTTTTTCATCTTTTGCAAAATTTTCACTATCACTCAAAGCTTGCGTAGCCAAAGAATTTAAAAAAGCCTTTGAAAGCTTAAAATTTACATAACCATTTAAAGCCTCTACACTTTCAAAACAATCACAATCTTTTAACTTAGCAACAATATCATTAGCAATTATTACAGGGTTTTGCCTTAATTCTTTAGCTAAAGAAAAAGCCAAAGGTGTAGCAAAATGGGCTAGATTTTTATTTTTAGGATTTTCTAAGATAAAATCTCTTCCTAGTTTCTCTTTAATTTCTTTATAAACTAAAGTTTTCAACATATCGCCTTAAGCTTTTTTTGTTTCTTCATTATTTTCTTTTACTAGCACATCTTTTTCGTTGATTTTTTCAATTTTTTGTGCATCTTCTTGAACGATTTTTTTATCATCATCAGTATTCATTTCATCTTTAAAAGTTTTAATACCTTTTCCTAAACCTTTAGCAAGCTCTGGAATTTTTTTAGCACCAAAAAGTAATACTACAATAAGTAATATGATTAACCATTGGGTTCCACTTGGCATATGCATTTTATTCTCCTTTATTCCATTGAATTTGAATTTGTTTTAAATCATGTTTTGCACTTTTTAATTTTGAAGCTTCAAAAACTGCTTCTAACTCCCTATAACTTTTTTCTAGATCATCATTTATGATTAAAAAATCATATCGATCCAAATAAGCCATTTCATCACTAGCATTTTCTAATCTTTTGCTAATATCTTCTATTTTATCAGTATTTCGCTTAAGCAATCTTTTTTCAAGTTCTTTTTTGTTTTTGGTTGTAATAAAAACAGAGGTAATATATTCAGGCATTTTTTCTTTAGCTATGCAAAAACCTTGTACATCAATATCAAAAACGACACTTTTACCCTCTTGTAATGCTTTTTTTACAGGGATTAACGAAGTACCATAGTAATTTTTATGCACCAAAGCCCATTCTAAAAAATCGCCTTTTTCTATACCTTGTTTAAATTCTTCTTCGCTGATAAAAAAATAATCTACTCCATTTTTTTCATTTTCTCTAGGAACTCTTGTTGTACTTGAAATAGAAAAATAAATATTATCTTTTTCTTTAAAAAGCCTTTGAAGCAAGGTGCTCTTCCCTGCTCCACTTGGTCCTGAGATGATTAAAATTTGACCACTCAATGTTTATCCTCATCAAAGCTTATATTAATGTTTATATTCATTTTCATGCCTTTTAAGGCTGCTTTTAAAGTATCATCAGTAATACTTGAAGTAATGGTTTGAGCTATACTCTTACTAAGCTCATTTACCATTTCATCTTCTTGTAAATTTTCTATTTTTTCTTGAGTGCTTAATCTATTTTCTTCTTTCTTTTCTACAATAGCTGGAGCAAGCTCTTCACCTAAAGCCAACATAATATCATTTTCATTTAAATTTGCAAACTCATCTTGTGTATCGTCTAAAATTTCGCTCATATTTTCCTCTATATTTTCCTCTATATTTTCCTCTATATTTTCCTCTATATTTTCCTCTATATTTTCCTCTATATTTTCCTCTATATTTTCCTCTAAATCAAAAGCTTGCGTATTTTCATTGTTATCTGTTTCTTGAGTGTCAAAATTTTGCATTAACTCCCCATCAAGACCATTAAATTCTTCATCAAGCTCATCAATAGCGGCCAATTCTTCTTTTATCTTATCTTGAGTACTTAGCTCTTCTTCTAGTTGAAAATCATCTATACTTTCATTTTCAAATATTTCTTCAACCATAGGCTCATTTTCTTCTAAAGCCATTTTTTCTTCTTTTTCCTCACCAATAAATTGAGCATCTTCAGGTAAATCATCAAAGCTCATTTCTTTTTCACCTATCTCTTCAACCATAGGTAGTGTATCAAAAGAATCAAATTCAACAGGGGTTTCTTCTATATTTTCTTCTATATTTTCTTCTATATTTTCTTCTATATTTTCTTCTATATTTTCTTCTATATTTTCTTCTATATTTTCTTCTATATTTTCTTCTATATTTTCTTTATCTAAGCTATCTGAAAAAACTAAATCATCTTCTGTTTTCTCTTCATCTATTAACTCACTTGTTGCATCAAACATATCATCATTTTTTAATCCATCACCTAAATTCTCTTCAAAAAAATCTTCTTGTAAATTTAAATCATCTTCACTCAAATTTTCTTCATGTTCAGACAAATCAATACCTTCTAAAAGTTCATTTCCATCCAAAGGCATATCTTTACCAACAACTTCCTCATCATCAAAATTTAGTTCATCTTCGCTCAAAGCATCTTTTTGAATATCATCCAAAACCCCATCTCCGCTTAGAAGATTTATAAAATCGGTAGGTAAAAACGGTTTATACAAACACTCTATACCTTCTTTTTGTTCTAGGTTTCTAGGTAACAAATAAATCAATCTATCACATTTACTTTTTAAATCATCTAAATCAGCCTCAATATCATGATCTATAATAATTACATCATAAAATCCCTCAAGCTCCTCAATACCCGTGAGCTCCTCAAAATCATAACCTAATTTTTGAACTCCCAAACTAATTAATTTTGAAACAGCTATATTGGAATTTATTAGCAAAACCCTCATTATCATCTCCCAAGAATAAAAAATACATTATTTTAAAACATTTTTAATTATTTAATGCTTATATATTAAAAAATAACAACTCCATATGCTCAAAACTTTTTACTATTAAATTTTTAAAATATTGCATCATAATAAGTAAAATAGCAATAAGAACCGCGAAAGACAAAAATATCTTGATAGGATAACCAACCACTAAAAGATTAAATTGCGGCATAGTTTTCATAAGCATGCCAAAAATCACATCTGATAGCAAAGAAATAGCTAAAACAGGAAAAGCCATAGAAAAACCAAGCACAAAAATATTTACCATAGCTTTATTTAAATAAAGCATTAAATTTTCATGTGGATAAAATCCACCTAAACTAATATATTCCAATGAATTAGATATAAAAAGCAAAATCAAATGATGTCCATCAAAAGCTAAAAATACAAGCAAAGCTAATAAATTTAAAACTTGTGAAATTACAGGAGTATTTGCACCTGTTGTGGGATCCATAACACTAGCCATTGAAAAACCCATAGTAAAAGAAATCTGCTCACCTGCCATTTGCAAAATGGCAAAAGTCATTTGCAAAATCATTCCTGCTATCATCCCAAAAATAACTTCACTTAAAAGATATAGAATAAAAAAAGAATCAGGTGTATTATTTTCAAGTTTAGCTAAAGGGTATAAAAACATTGTTAAAAACATTACCAAAGTTGTTTTTACCACCAAAGGAATACTATTATGAGAAAAAAAAGGGAAAAAAACTATCAACCCACTCATTCTAGCAAACAAAAGCATGAAAATAACTACATTTTCATCACCTAAATATTTAACAAATTCCATGGTTGTTTAAGTGAAAAACCTTATCACATTTTTTAGCAAGCTCTTGATCATGCGTAACAAAAATTAAAGCTGCATTGTTTTCTTTGATATAATCAATCAAAATATCCATTACATTTAAAGCATTTTTAAAATCTAAATTTCCGGTAGCCTCATCTGCAAAAATAATTTTTGGCTTCTTGCTTAAAACCCTAGCTATACTTACTCTTTGCTGTTGTCCACCGCTTAATTTTGTGATTTTTTGATTCATTAAATCTGCAATATCAAGTTTTTTTAATAATTCATAATCAATATTCTGCCCACTTAAAACACTCGCAAGTTCTATATTTTCAAAAGCCAAAAAACCTTTAAATAAATAATGCATTTGAAAAATAATACCAAAATCTTTTCTACGAATTTCTAGCAAAGCTTCATCATCTAAGTCGTATAAATCTTGATTATTATAAAAAACTTTTCCCGATTGAGGTTTTAATAAGGTAGATAAAATATGCAAAAGAGTAGATTTACCACATCCACTGCTTCCACATACTGCAATACAATCTTTTGTATTTAAAGTAAAATTTAAATTTTCAAAAAGCGGAATATCAAAACTATGGTTTAAATTTTCCGCTTTTAAAAGTTCCATTTTTAACCAATTTGTGCAGCAACTTCAGCAGCAAAATCTTCAGTTTTCTTTTCTAGGCCCTCACCTACTTCAAAACGAATAAATTTGACTATTTTGATAGTTCCGCCTAGTTCCTTTTCTTTATCAGCAATTACTTGTTCGATAGTTTTTTTATCATCCATTACATAAAACTGACCCATTAAAGTAAGTCTGCTATCAAGTTGAGAGTTATCTGCTATAAAACTATTCAACTTACCTGGGATAATATTAGGCCAAATTTTTTCTGGCTTACCTTGTGCTTGAAGTTCAGCCTTAATAGCTTCTTCAGCTGCTTGAATTACCTCTTGAGTTAATTGTTTTCTGCTTGCATATTTTGGAATTTTATGCTCTGGTTTATTAGGATCTTTTAATCTTCTTCTTTCTTCATTTTCTTTTTCTAACTCAGCAACTAAAGCTTTATACTCATTTTCTACAAAATCCATATCAAGCTCTTCATAAGATAAATAACTTGGCTTCATTGCAGCAATATGCATACAAATATGTTTTAAAAATTCTCCACACTTGCTAGCCGTAGCTTCACTATCGCAAGCTGCAGCAATAACTACACCAACACGACCATTGGTGTGAATATAACCATTTACTATGCCATTAGCACCTTCTTTTAAAGTAGCAAATCTTCTAACAACTAAATTTTCACCAATAGTTGCAATTTGGCTTTTTAAGTACTCTTCAAATTTAACACCATTAATCTCACTTGAATGTAATTCTTCAACATTTTGAAGACTCTTAGCTTGAATATGTGCTGTTGTATCTTTTGTTAAAGCAATAAATTGTTCATTTTTAGCAACAAAATCTGTTTCTGAGTTAATTTCACTTACAGTTGCACATTTAAAATCATCACTTACTTTTACACTTACTAAACCTTCAGCAGCTAAACGATCAGCTTTTTTATCAGCTTTTCCAAGCCCTTTTTCTCTTAAAAGCTGCACTGCTTTTTCAAAATCACCATCTGTATCTTTTAAAGCATTTTTACAATCCATCATACCTGCGCCAGTACTCTCGCGCAGTTCTTTTACCATTTGTGCAGTGATTTCAGCCATTACTCTTTATCTCCTTCAAAATCTTCTTCACTCATAGCTTCTTCTAAAACTTCTTTTTTCTCTTCTTCAGAAATAGGCTGTTCTTCGCTAACTTCACCATCTTGCTCTCTTAATGCTTTACCTTCATTGATTGCTTCAGCCATTTCTTGACAGAAAAGTTGAACCGAACGAATTGCATCATCATTTCCTGGAATTGGAAAATCAACTAAATCAGGATCGCAGTTTGTATCTAGTGGAGCAACTACAGGGATTTTTAATCTATTAGCTTCTTGTACTGCAATTTTTTCTTTAACAGTATCAATAACAAAAATCATATCAGGTTGAGTTTTCATATATCTAATACCACCAAGATATGCTAGTAATTTTTCTTTTTTTCTAGTAAGCATTAATGCTTCTTTTTTAGTTAAAAGTTTAATACTTCCATCTTCTTCCATTTTTTCTATAACTTCTAATTTTCTAATTGATTGGCGGATAGTTCCAAAATTTGTCATCATACCACCAAGCCATCTGTGATTTACATAAGGCATACCACATTTTTCAGCGTATTCTTTAATCGCTCCACCTGCTTGTTTTTTAGTTCCAACAAATAAAATTGTCTTACCTTCTGCTGCAGCGTCACGAACAATGTTATATGTATATCTAAAATATCTAAGCGTTTTTTGCAAATCAATTACATAAATACCTTTTCTTTCACCAAAAATAAATTTTTTCATTTTTGGATTCCATCTTCTTGTTTGGTGTCCAAAGTGTACACCACACTCTAATAAATCTCTCATGCTTACCATGAAATTCTCCTTGAAATAAAATAATTAGGTTTATTCCTCCGCATTCTTTAACCCATAAGCAACCTAATAAGGAAATTAATGCGTGTGAAATGAAAAAATATTATATCAAATTTTATTTTATATTTAGCTTATTATTGAAGAAAAAGAACGCCACAAGGCGTTCTTTGAGTAAATTAGTGTAGTTTAGACCAAACTGATCTTTTCCAACCTATAGCAAAAATACTTAAGATAGCAAAGAATATCATAATATAAATTCCTGTTTGTTCTCTTTCTTCTTTTTTACTATCACCAACTTTTTCAAGATAACTAATAACTTGAGTTTGTGCTTTTTCATTTAGACCAACTCTTGGCATAGCAGTTCCATGAATTTTCTTTTGAGGTTCATTGATAAAGATTTCAAGATAATGCGCGCCTTTAGAACGAATCATCATAGATAAATCCGGAGGCGTCATACCAAGATAATTTTTTAAATCACTCATATTTGAACTTGAAACAAAACCATCATACTTTACATCATGGCATCTTCCGCAAGCATTTTCAAATGTATGTTTGTTTTTAGCAAAATCAAATTCTTTTGCAATTAAAGCCGTTTTTGCTTGCTCTGAAAGCTCTTGGTTTTTAGCATATTTTTCTTCTAAATCTGCTTTTAATTTTGTATCAAATTCCTTCTCATACTCACTAGCTGTATTTTTAAAGAATGCAATTAAATCTGCTAAATCTTGATTATCTTGTGCTTCATCACCACTTAAAGGATAAGCAGGCATTAAGAATGGATTTTCATCATTAAATTTATGTGAAATTTGCAAAGCCTTAACTGGATCAACAATCAGTGCTGCTAAAAATTTCTCATCATAAATAGCACCCGCATCACTTAAATCAGGAGGTGTTACACCTAAAGAAGAATCTGTAATAGTAGCAGGAATTCCGACGGCTTTCACACCATGACATGCAATACAATTTCCTTCAAAAAGCTCTTTTCCTTTTTGTGCATTACCTTTACTAAAATCAATTTTTGCGATTTTTTCCCATAATTGCTTAGTAGCTTCTTCTTGGCTTTTAGCAAGCTCTAGTGCTTTTTGAGCATTAGCTATAGCTTTTTCACTTCCTGAAGCATTAGCATCTATTGCAGCTTTTTCTTTTAAAGCAACTTCGCCTTTGGTAAATTCTACATCAGCTTTTGCAAAGTCAAAATTAACCGGAGTTGAAGGAGGATTCATCACTGAATGTGCATAAGGCTCAACCCCCCAATAAACTAAACCTGTGAAAAAGACAACTACAAAAAATATTTTTAATTCTCTCATTATTAGCCCCTTTTTCTTTCCATGATAGTAATAATTGGTAAGACTACTAACAGTAATAGTAAAAATACCATAGAAGCATAAAATCCTATCCAAGCATTAATTCCTGTTGGAGGAAGCTTTCCATAAACTGTTAGTACAATTAAATCTATCAATAACACCCAAAACCATACAAAAAACATTGGTCTTTCGTGTGCTGGTTTTACAACATCACTTCTATCAAGCCAAGGTAACAAGAAGAAAATAATTTGTGCTATACCAAACGCTGCAAGACCTATATCAAAAGCTTTAATGCTTCCAACATCAAAGAAAAATCCTCTTAAAACTTCATAACTCCATAAGAAATACCACTCAGGATAAATATGAGGAGGTGTTTTTAAAGAATTTGCTGGGTCAAAGTTAATTGGATCCATTGCGAAATTAAATTTAAAACACACCAAATAGAAGAAGAAAATCATAAATAACGCAATATACATAAAATCTTTAGCTAAAAATCCTGGCCAAAAAGGAATAACTTTAGAACCTTTTGTATCACCTGCTAAATATTTTTCAGCTTCCAAATCAAAATCAATTTCTTCTGAAATTTCATTATTTACATGAGGAATTCTTAAAGAATAAAAGTGGAATGCAATAATTGCTAAAATTACAATAGGTAATAAACACACATGCAGCATAAAAAATCTAGTTAAAGTTGGATCTGATACTGCAAAATCTCCTCTTATCCAAATAACTAATGCATCACCTATAAAAGGAATTCCGCCAAAAAGCTGAGTAATAACTTGAGCAGCCCAAAAACTCATCTGTCCCCAAGGTAACATATACCCACTAAATGCTTCTGCTGAAAATACAACAAACAAAAGCATACCGCTAATCCAAATCATCTCACGACCCTTTTTATAAGAGCCATAATAAATTCCCGTTAACATATGGATATATATGATTAAAAACACAACTGAAGCAGCCACACCATGCATATGACGCCAAAGCCAACCATACTCTACTTCTTGCATGATAGTTTTATTAACACTATCAAAAGCCAAAGCCACATCTGGCTTATAATACATTACTAAAAATAGACCTGAAATAAATAAAATAGCAAAAAGAGTTGTCAAGATAACACCCATTGCCCATAAGAAGTTAATTTGTTTTGGTATCCAATACTGAGCCATTAAAACATTAAAAAGCTTATTTACAGCTAATCTTTGATCAAGCCAATCTATAATACCACTAGCTTTTTTTATCTGTGCCATATCAAGCCTCCGCAATCATTTTTTTATATTCTGGACCTTCTTCGCCTAACACTAGTTTAGTTCCATCAATTCTAAAAGGAGGAATGTCCAAAGGTCTTGGAGGAGGACCAAATACATTTTTACCACTAGTGTCAAATTCGCCACCGTGGCATGCGCACTTAAACAATTTCTCACTTGGAGCATAAGCCGGAATACAGCCTAAATGCGTGCAAAGACCAATAACTACAGTATATGCAACATCACCCACAATAACATCCCTACTGCTATCTTTTGCCATATCCGCATCTTTTTTTAAGATAAATATAGGCTTTTTACGCCACTCGATTGTTCTTAATTCGCCTTCTTTCATACCAGAAAGATCTACGGTAGTAATACCTGCTGCTTTTACACTTGGGAGCGGATCCCATGTTTTTTTCATTGCAACTAATGAAAAAGCACCACCCACAGCAGCTACCGTTCCAAAGGCAAAGCCCATAAAGCTTCGTCTACTTTCAGATGTAGCCATTTTACTTCCTTTGTTTTGATTTATTTGTTGTAAAGTATAGCAGTTTATCTAAAAAATAATAAATTTTTTCTTTATATAAAAAAGCTTTATTTAAGATATGCAAGTATTTATTTAAAATAACAGAAGTGTATTTATTTTCAAATCAAAACAATAGATAAGTTAATATCATCTATTGTTTTTCATTTTGATATAAATATGCAAAATATCTAAAGCAGCAGGGGTGATGCCACTAATTTGCGAAGCAGCAAAAATAGTTGGCGGATTAAATTTTTGCAGTTTTTCCACCACTTCATTACTCAAACCACTTACACTTTTAAAGTCAAAATTTTCAGGAATTTTTAAGTCATTTAAGTTTTTCATTTTTTCTATTTGTGCTTTTTGCATTGCTATATAATGATAATATTTTGCTTCATTTAAAATTTCATTTAAAGAATACTCATCCATTTTTGCAAACATTTCATCTAGAGCTTTTAATTTTTCTATATTAAAACTCGCCCTTGCAACAATTTTTTGCAAACTTACTATTGAGGTAATTTTTTCTTCTTTAATGCTTTGCAAAAATTCATTATTTTGATTGCTTGGTGTCCATGTAGTTTGAAGTAAAAACTCAAGTCCTTTCCTAACATTTTGCTTTATATTATCAATATATGCATAGTCTTCTTGACTTAAAAGTTTAAAATTATGTCCATATTCTCCAAGTCTTAAAATAGCATTTTCTTCTCTTAAGAGCAGTCTATATTCAGCTCTTGAAGTAAACATTCTATAAGGCTCTTTTGTGCCTTTCATTACTAAATCATCGATTAATACCCCTATATAAGCCTCATCGCGTCTTAATACAAAAGGCTCTTTTTCATCAATTGCTAAAACCGCGTTCACTCCTGCCATAAAACCTTGTGCAGCTGCTTCTTCATAACCAGTAGTTCCGTTAATTTGCCCAGCACAATACAAATTTTTAATCTTTTTAGTTTCTAAAGTATGTTTTAACTCCGTTGGATCAATATAATCATACTCTATGGCATAACCAAAACGCGTGATTTTAGCATTTTCAAAACCTTTTATACTTCTTAACATCGCAATTTGCACTTCATAAGGAAGTGAAGTAGAAAAGCCATTGATATAATATTCAGTAGCATCTTTAGTTTGTGGCTCTATAAATAAATGATGACTTTCTTTATCACCAAAACGATTAATCTTATCTTCTATAGATGGACAATATCTTGGACCTATACCTTCAATTTGTCCTGTAAAAAGCGGAGCTCGGTAAAAGTTACTTTTTATAATCTCATGTGTTTTTAAATTTGTTCTTGCTATATAACATGGAAGTTGATTAGGATTGAAATTTTTTGTTTTAAAACTAAAGGCCTTAGGATTTTCATCTCCGGGTTGAATTTCTAAAACACTAAAATCAATACTTTTAGCATCTACTCTTGGACAAGTTCCTGTTTTTAACCTCCCT
This sequence comes from Campylobacter sp. CNRCH_2013_0671h, assembly GCF_025773055.1. Lineage (NCBI taxonomy): Bacteria > Pseudomonadati > Campylobacterota > Epsilonproteobacteria > Campylobacterales > Campylobacteraceae > Campylobacter > Campylobacter sp. CNRCH_2013_0671h. The sequence goes on along the minus strand of NZ_JAKMTG010000002.1, from coordinate 5,613 downwards.
ACTTTTAAACCACTTTGTTTTAAATACTCACCCAAATTTGCAGACGCAAGCTCACCTACCCTACCTGCTTGAAGCTTAGTTTCACCTATATGGATAAGTCCATTTAAAAAAGTTCCTGTTGTAAGTATGATTTTTTTAGCAAAATATGTATTTTCTAAATTAGTTTTAACGCCCTTAACTTCATCATTTTCTATAAGTAAAGACAAAGCTTGCTCTTGAGAGATTTCTAAATTTTCAAGTTTTAAAAGCTTATTTCTAGCACAAATTCTATAAGCGTCCATATCAATTTGCGCTCTACTTCCACGCACTGCAACACCTTTGCTTTCATTTAAAATTCTAAATTGAATTCCAGCCTCATCAGTGATTTGTCCCATAAGTCCACCCATAGCATCAAGCTCTTTTACCAAATGTCCTTTTGCTAAGCCGCCTATAGCAGGATTACAACTTGCAGCACCAATTTGCTCGATTAAAGTAGTTAAAAGTAAAGTTTTTTTGCCCATTCTAGCGGCAGCAGCACTAGCCTCAACTCCAGCATGCCCGCCACCTATTACGATTATATCATACATATTTTGACCTCATTTTTATAAAAAAGGCAAAAATTATATAATATTTTTTAAAATAAAACACTAAAAATACTTTTTGAAATTTAAAAGTTTTAGATAAAATCTCATAAAAATTAAAGGTATTGAATGTTTAATGGATTAATCCGCGAATTAGCCTTTGTCAAATCATATCAAAACAACACTTTAAGATTAAAAGCAAGTTACAAACCAAAACTAGGTGATAGTATAGCAGTTAATGGTGCGTGCTTGAGCGTAACAAAACTTTTTGATAATGGCTTTAATCTTGAACTTTCTTATGAAACAAGAACTCACATAGCTATTGAAAATTTAAAAGACTATGTGCATATTGAACCTGCATTAGCTTATGGCGATAGAATAGATGGGCATTTAATGCAAGGACACATTGATGGTATAGGTGAAATTACTAATATTTCTAAAAAAGAAAACGGAGTTGATTTTTATATTAAATGCCCTGATAATATACAAATTTATATGGCAAATAAAGCAAGTGTAGCTATAGATGGAGTAAGTTTAACTATCAATGAAGTTTTAAAAGATAGTATTCGTTTGACTATTATTCCTATAACCTTTAATGAAACCTTGTTTAAAAATTACACCATAGGAAGACGCGTCAATATAGAAAGTGATCTTTTAGCAAGATACATACACAGACAATTAAATTATAAAAAAGAAATTTCATGGCAACAAATAGACAAGATTACATCACTTTATTAGAAAATGATTTCGCAAAAGCTTTTGTAGCCTTTGATCAAGATTATAATATTTTTAGAGCAAAAATTTGTAATAATATTTTTCCTCGTGAAAATTCTATAAAAAAGTGTGTATTTTTAAATCAAATTCATTCTAATATCATCACTCAGTATAATAAAAATTTTCATTTTAACGCTGATGGGATAATTAGCAATGAAAAAAATATAGCTTTATGTATTTTAAGCGCTGATTGCCTGCCTTTGCTTTTATATGATGATAAAAATAAAACCATAGCAGCTTTGCATTCAGGCAGAAAAGGTTGTTTTGAAAATATCTTAAAAGAAGCTGTTTTGAAAATGCAAGAAAGTTTTAACACTCAAACCAAGAATTTAAAACTCATCATTTCAGCAGGAATTTGTGTTAAAAATTATGAAATTAATGGCGAGGTTTTAAACCACAGCAAAGAAAATTTTGCGCATTTTTTACATGAAAATAAGCTTGATTTAAAAGCATTAGTTAAATTTCAAGCAAAAGAATTAGGTATTAATGATATTTTTGATATCAATCTTTGCACCTTTGATGATGAGAGATTTTTTTCTTATAGAAAAAATCAAACTCCAAAGCGCATTGTTAGCGTGATTTATTTAAAGGATTAAAATGTATGAAGTAAAAAATCTACTTGCTTTAAAAATTCTACAAAAAGCTAGAGAATTTGGCGATAATGACTTAAGCAATGAACTTTTAATCACTCAAATGCTAAATCATACCCCACAAACTCTAAATCAAAACGATACTAAAAATTTAAATGAATTTATCACAACGCTTATAAATGCTAAAGAAAAAGCTAAAATGAGCAATAAATAATTTTAATTTTTCCAAGTTAAAATAAATTTTGTTCCTTTCTTTAACTCACTTTCTACTTTTATTTTTATATTATGTTCTTTACAAATTTTATCCACCAAAGAAAGTCCTATACCAAAACCACCTTGATTTTCATTAAATCTTGAATAACGCTCAAAAATATTAGCCAAATTTTCCTTTGCTATGCCACAACCACTATCTGCTATTATAAGTTTTTGCTCTAAAAGTGCTATTTTAATATGTCCATTTTTTATATTATATTTTATAGCGTTATTAACAAGATTATCAAACATTTTAAAAAATTGCTCTTTATTAGCATAAATTTTTCCATTATCCTCTAAAACAAGTTCTAAGTCAATATTTTTTTGCTCTAAAAATATCTTAAAATACTCCATTCTTTCTTTAATCAAATTTTTTAAAAATATCCAATCTTTTTTTGCTTCATAAGCTTGAGAAAAATTTAAAAAAGTTAAATCTGAATACAAATGACTCAAAGTCAAAGCAGCTATTTTCACACGCTTTAAAGCTTTAATTTCTTCAAAATTCTTTTTTCTTTCTAAACTCTCTACACTCATTAATATTGCACTAATTGGGGTATTAATCTCATGAGTGGTATCTTTTATAAAATTATTTAAAAACCTTATTCTTGCTTCTAAAGGCTTGAGTGCAAATTTAAGTATTAAATATCCTACCAAACTAACAAAAATCAAAGAAAGTACCATAGCTAAAGCAACTTTAAATCTTATAAATCCAAGTTCTTTAGAAATATCATCACCTTGTATTAAAACTCTTAAACGATTTACATCTCCTAATATTTCTAAAGCACTTTGATTTTGATTATCAGCAAGTAACAAGCTATTTAAATTTATATCAGCTACATAAATCAAAGTGTTATTGTTATAAATATTCGCATTATTTGATTTAAAAAAAGTTGTTTGAGCGGGTAAATCAAGATTAGAAAAATAAACCTTAGTTCTATCAAATATTGCAAATTTTATATTAGAAATTTGAGCTATTTTCTTAGCACTTTTTTCTATGGGTTCAAAACGCGATTTTTCCATTTGCAAAATCACAAAACGATGTTCTTGTCTTAGCTTTATGCTATATTCGCTTATTAAATCTTCTATTAACTTAGCATACCATATACCAAAAAGCACTATAAGAATACTTCCTATACTTACTAAATACAAAGAAAGAATTTGCCATGCAACGCGCTTGGCTTCATGCATAACAATACCCTCTTCCTCTTTGATTGATAATGCTTTCTTTTCCTAAAATTTTTCGTAAATTTTTCACATAAGCTCTCAGACTAAGCTCACTTGGCTCTTGATCATATTCCCAAATTTCTTCAAAAATATAAGCAGTATCTATAAATTTACCTTTATTTTTCAAAAGTAATGATAAAAGTTTTAATTCTTTTAAGGGTAAAGACAATGGCTTATCGTTTTGATATAAAGTTTGCGATATAAAAGCAAATTTAAAACCATTTCCCAAGTCCTCATAATCTTCATTTTTATGCGCAAAAGAACGCTTTAAAATAGCATTAATCCTTATTTTTAACTCCTGCAATTCAAAAGGCTTTTTGATATAATCATCACAACCACATTCAAATCCTTGTTGTAAATCCATAGTAGTATTTAAAGAGGTCATAAAAATAGCTGGGGTATATCTACCTGCTTCTCTTAAATTTTTAAGCACACTAAAACCATCTCCTAAAGGGACTTTTACATCCAAAATCCATAAATCAAAATTTTTCTCATAAGCTTTATCTTGTGCATCTTGAGCATTATCCACCAAAACCACTTCAAAGCCTTCTTCTTCTAAAAACTCACTAACAATTTCCCCTAAGTTAATATCATCTTCTAGTAAAAGAATTTGCGTAGCCATTTTAAGCCTTTTATGCTATTTTAATTTGGATTATTATATTTTTTTTATGTAAATTTAGTGTGAATTTAGCATATTTAAAGGCAAGTATTTATAAAATATTAACTATTTTATTGAATTTAGGATTTTATTATGTTGCCAAATTGGGATCAAAAATATAGTATTAATAATGAAAAAATTGACGAACAACATAAAAAACTTTTTGAACTTGCTGCCAAAGTGGAAGAAATTTCAGATAGGCCAGTTTATCAAGTCGAGCTTAAAAAGATAGTTGCTGAATTTTTTCACTATATTAAAATTCATTTTCAAGATGAAGAATCCTATATGGCTGAGATTAATTACCCTTATCTAAATCAACACAAACTCATGCATAAACAAATCACAAAATCCATGATAAAACTCATACAAAGTATAAAAAGTACAAATGATTTAAAAGAAAAATTATATATAGTAGTTAATTCATGGTTGATAGAACACATCATTCAGCATGATATGATGATAGAACATTGGCGTCAAAACACCCAAGCAAAGAATTCTTCAGATACTTTTGAAGAAGAAGCTCCAAAACCAAAAAAATTCTTATATCAATGTCAATGCGAAGGAAAAACACACAAGGTTCCTTATGATATTCATTTAAAAATGCAATATTCTAAAGTGCAGTTTAAATGTAAAGAATGCTCTGCGAATTTAATACAATACAAAGAAAAAATAGAAATCTAATAAAAATTAATAATAATTTAAAATATAGTAAACTATAATGCTTATAAAACTCTTCTAAATATAAACAAGGAGCTAACATGCTACCAAAATGGTGTAGTAAATATAGTATCCATAATGAAGAAATTGACAGACAGCATAAAAAACTTTTTGAACTTGCTGCAAATGTCGAGATGATTTCAGATAAACCTGTCCATAAAGGACAAATTAAATTTTTACTTGCAGATTTTTTTAATTATATGAAAGAACATTTTGCCGAAGAAGAAAAATACATGGCAAAAATAGGTTATCCTGAACTTTCTAACCATCAAAAAATTCACAAAAGTATCATCCAATCTATGATTGATTTAATTCAAAATCTCAAAAGCACAAATGATCTCAAAGAAAAACTTAATGTCATTGCATCAAAATGGCTTTTAGAACATATTTTAAGAGAAGATATGAAGATAGAAAAATGGCATCAAGCACAACTAAATAAAAATGCCAATACTACAACTTTTCAAGAAAATCAAGAAATTTATGAATATATTTGCTCTTGTGTAAATAAAATTCACAAAGTTCCTTGCGAAATTCACCAAAAAATTCAATTAAACAATGCAAGTTACAAATGTAAAACTTGTCAAGAAGCTATCAAACTAAAATAAAGGTTATAAAATGAATAAACGCTACACTTTAACTCTTCCATTAGAGCTTTATGAACGCTTAAATCAAACTGCGAAATTTTCTAAAAAGAAAAAAGCTGAAATTTTACGCAATGCTTTAGAAAATTATCTTGATGAAATAGAAGACTTTGCTCCAGCCATAGAAGCTTTAGAAGATTTAAAAGATGGAAATAGTAAAAAGTTAGATAACATTATAAAAAAATTAAAATGTTAAC